>DDSQ01000172.1 GCA_002343845.1 Planctomycetes bacterium UBA2386
GCTTCCACAGGCCGTGGCGGAAGCCGCGCGCGTGCATCGCGTAGAAGCGGATCTCCTGCACCGTCGAGGGGTAGGAGCGGATGAGGTGGTTGCGGGAGACGCAGAGCTCGCGCACGAGGCCGAACTCGTAGCTCTCCATGTACTTGATGCCGCCCCAGGCGAGGTTCGAGGAGTGCTGGCTCGTGAAGCCGGCGAAGTCGCCCTTGTCGATGAGCGCCACCTTGGCCCCTCGCGCCGCGAGGCAGGNNCCGCCGCCCACGACGAGCACGTCGAAGTGCTGCTCGCCGAGTCGACGCACGTTGTTCACACGCAGACCCATCGGAGCCGGGTCTAGCCCACGCGACGCCCGCGTGCGAGCGCTTCGGCGAGCGCTCGGGCGAGGCCTGGAACTGCGCTACGGTTCGGCCATGAGCAGCGAGCGCCTCGCCGTGAGCCACGTGGATCTCGAGGAGCTCGACCTGCCCGCGCTCGATCGCTACCTGGCGGAGCGCGCGCCCGCGCTCGTCGCCGCGGGTGGCCGCGACGAAGCCGGGATTCGCCTCGGCCTGCTGGCGAAGACGGCCCCGCGCGTGGTGCCCTCGCTCGTGGGCCTCTACGTGTTCGGCAAGCTGCCGCAGTACGCCTTCCCGGAGTGGGGCGTCTCCTGCGTCGGCGTCGAGGGCCGCTCGCTGGGTGATCCGATCGCGCGGCGCGCCGACCTCGAGGGCGCGCTGCCCGCGCTCGCCGAGGCCGCGCTCGACTTCGTGTGTGGCGACAGCGAAGGCGGCGACAGCGGCCCCTACCCCCGCGAGGTCGTGCGCGAGGCGATCGTGAACGCGCTCGTGCACCGCGATCTGCGCAAGCCGAGCCGCGTGGCCGTGCGCGTCTATACCGACCGGCTCGAGGTCTGGAGCCCGGGCGGGCCGCCCGAGGGTCAGACGGATCTCGAGGAGCTCGCGCGCGAAGGCGGCGTGTCGGTACCACGCAACCCGCTGCTCGCGTCGATCGCGCGACAGCTCGGGCTCGGTGAGCAGCTCGGGCGAGGGCTGGTGCTCGTCGCGCAGCGTGGCGCGCCGAGCCTCGAGGAGCGCGTGGAGATCAGGAGCTCGCCGCGCGAGGTGCTCCTGAGCATCCCTCCGCGCTGGAGGCGCCCTGCGACCGCCGCCGAGCTGAGCTGAGCGGCTCCGCGACGGCCGAAGCGTGGCCGAGCCGGATCGAGCGCCGCCAGGTAGAACCGGCTCGGCCTCCGCGTAGAATCCGCCCATGTCGGCGCAGCTCTGGTTCGCTCGGTGCTCCATGCTCTCCGTGGCCTCGGCGTCCCTGGTGTGGGGCCTCGGCTGCGGCGACGACGCGAGCGACGGTTCCGGAGGCGGGGGCGCGGGCTCCCCGGGCGCCACGATCCAGCTCGACTTCGCGTCGCCGGCCTGTCTCGAGGAGCTCTGCTGGGTGACGCCGCTTCCGCAGGGCAACCGCCTGCGCGCGGTCGATACGGCCTCCGACGGGACCACCTACGCGGTCGGCGACCACGGCGCCGTGCTGCGCTGGGATGGCGCTCGGTTCCTCGCAGCCGGGCTGCCCCGCAGCGTGGAGGCCTTGTGGACGAGCCGCCCGCAGCTGCTCGCGGTCCACGCGCGCACGCCGGACGACGTGTGGATCGCTGGGGCGAGCGGGGTCGTGCTGCATCTGGGCCCGAAGGGCCTCGTCGACGCGAGTCCGGGGATCGCGGCGGGCGCGAGGTACGTGGCCGTGCACGCCCTCGCGGCCGACGACGTGTGGCTCGTCTCCGCGACAGGCATGGTGCTGCGCTTCGACGGCTCGGCGTGGTCGACGAGCCTCTCGCTCCCGAGCTCGGGCCGCCTCGTCGGGCTCTGGGCGCGGTCGGACAGCGAGGTCTGGGTCTTCGGAGAGAAGGCCCCCGGCGTCTCCGTGGCGCACCTCTGGGACGGTTCGGCGTGGACCGAGATCGCCGTGACGCCGGAGAGCGGCCCCACGATCCTGCCCGCCGGTAGCCCGGTGGCCATCACGGGCTCACGCGGTGGTGAGCCGCGGTTCGCCTTCGAGCACCAGCTCGTCGCGAGGAGCGCCGACGGGAGCTCGCGCACGCTCTACGCGGACCCGACCGGGACCTCGTTCCCCCGCCCCCCGATCGTTGCAGCCACGACGGGCACGGAGGGCGACACCTGGCTCGCCTTCGACGGCGACGCGACCTTGCGCGTCGACGACGCGGGCTCGACCACGAGCGCCTCGGCCGTGGTCGCGACGGGCTTCGGCGCCGGCCCCGATGGTCGCGTGCTCCTGCTCCGGCGCGGCGGAGGGATCTCGGACCCGACGGCCACGGCAGCGCCTCGACGCGCGATCGATCCGCTCGCCTCGAACGGCTCCTGCGCCGCCGCGGGAAGCGACGCCATCTGCCTCGCGAGCTCACCCGCGGGCGGCGCCGAGCTTCGTCGGTTCCCCGGCGAAGGCGGCGCCAGCTCCATGATCCTGGCCTCGCCTGAGCTGCCCGAGGCGGGGGCCATCGACGCAAACGCGGCCGGACTCACGGCGGTTCAGACCAACTACAGTGAGCTCCGCATCGTGGAACCGAACGGCGCGATGCGGAGCGTGAGCGTGTCGGGCAGCGACATCGACAGCTTCGCGATGACCGACGACGGGAGCGTGTATGTCGTCACGCTCGACTGCCGCTTCGGGCGCGTGCTGCCCGGGCAGAGCTCGATCACGCCAATCACGCGAAGCGGAGGCGCGCCCGACGACGAGTTCCTCTGTGAAGTGAAGAAGGCGGGGCCGAACGAGGTCTACCTCACCGCCTTGGGAGGGGTCCTGACGCCCGAGCGCCGAAGCGTGATCGTACGGCGCTCCGATGGCTCCTTGCTCCACGACGCACTCGTCACCGAAGAGCTTCACAACTACCCGATCGTCGCGGTCACCGCCTCGGGTGTGCCGTACTACGCGGGCGGGCTGAAGAACACGATAGGTGGCGCGGCCTTCCGACTGGAGAACGGCGCCTGGGTGAAGCTGCCCCTCCCATCCGACGCAGCAGAGCGCATCTCGGGCTTTGCCGAGGGGGTCTTCCTCGAGGGCTACGGAGAGCGTGTGTTCCTGAGCGACACTTTGCTCGATGGCACGGTGAGCGGCTCGTTCGTCCACGTGCTCAGTGAGAGCGGTGTTCGTACGCTCCAGCTCCCCGTGGACCGGCCGACGTCGGTCGTTCCCAGCGCGGATGGCTTCTTCGGTGTGCAGCTCGATGCAGAGCCGAACAGTGGAGGCTTCTCGTCGACGATCTGGGCCGCGCTCTTCCGAGTCGCCGTTCCCTGACCCACGCCCTCAGGGCTTGGGCACGCGGAAGGTGCTGATCATCAAGGATCCGCTCACGACGTAGATGAGCACCAGCGGGTGCAGCACGAAGGGGCCGAGGCTGAGGCTCCCCCACCAGAGCTCGTCGCCGACGCGGCCCTGCGAGAAGGCGACGCCGAGCAGCGCGACGAGGCCGAGGCTCGTGGGGATCGGCGTGCCCTCGTAGTGGCTGACCTTGCCGCTCTCGTCGGAGAGCTGATCCATCGTCGCGTTGTAGCGGGCGAGCCTCGAGATGCCGCAGGCGACGAAGTAGGCGAGGCAGGCTGCGTCCCAGCCGCCGCGCATGCCGAGCGCGAAGGCGAGCACCGCGGGCGCCACACCGAAGGAGACGACGTCGGCCAGCGAGTCGAGGTCGCCGCCGAGCGGCGAGGACTTGCGTCGCCAGCGCGCGACGCTGCCGTCGAGCGCGTCGCAGACGAGCGCGATCGGCAGGAGCACGAAGGCCCAGAGGATCGCGCCGCGCTCGCCCGAGGCGAGGTAGGCCATGCAGAACAGGATCGAGCCCATGCCGCAGAAGGCGTTCGCGAGCGTGATGAAGTCCGCCAACGCGAAGCTGCGGATCATGGAGAAGCGCTTCGGCTTCGGCTTGGGTGCCGGGGCGGGGTCGCCAGCTCGCTCGACGAGCGGTTCGGTGGGGGTCGGCATGGGGACGACGCTTCTGACGCGGTGCGCCTAGACTGCCCCCCCTCGAGGCCCGGCGTCCACCCCCCTCGGTGCAACGAGCCCTCGAAGGCGTTCCGCCACCATCCCGCCGACGGTGCGCCGGCGCACCGTGCGGAGCCCGGCGCCCATGCCTAGAGTGGCCTCATGGCAAGCCCCGTCCTCGACGTGCTCCCGCTCGGTTTCCCCTGGGTCACCGCCGACCCCTTCCTCTTCTGCGTCCACCACGACGACGCCTACCCGCGAGGCAACGAAGAGATGGGCCCCGAGGCCTCGCTGCGAGGGCGCAACCTCGGCAACGACTTCACGATCAAGGACGGGTTTCGCATGTACCACGGCCACGTGGTGCCCGGCTTCCCGCAGCATCCGCACCGCGGCTTCGAGACGGTGACGATCGCGCGCCGAGGCTACATCGATCACTCCGACTCGCTCGGCGCAGCCGCCCGCTTCGGCAAGGGCGACGTGCAGTGGCTCACCGCCGGTGGCGGCATCGTGCACTCCGAGATGTTCCCTCTGCTCTCGCGCGAGGAGCCCAACCCGGTCGAGCTCTTCCAGATCTGGGTCAACCTGCCTGCGGCCGACAAGATGGCCGAGCCGCACTTCTCGATGCTGTGGGGCGAGACGCTCCCCAGGACCGTGCACACCGGCGAGAGCGGCGCGCGCGCCGAGCTCGTGGTCGTGGCCGGATCGATCGAGGGCCACACGCCTCCCGCGCCCCCGCCTCGCTCGTGGGCCTCCCGAGAGAGCAGCGAGGTCGCGATCTGGACGATCCGGCTCGAGCCAGGCGCGAGCATCACCCTGCCCGCCGCGAAGCACGCCGAGACGGTGCGCACGCTCTACTTTTTCCGCGGCTCGAAGCTGCGGATCGCCGAGCACACGCAGACGAAGCACGCGGCCATGATGGTCGACAGCCAGGTCGCCCTCGAGCTCGAGGCTCCGGCCGACGGCTCCGGCGACGTCGAGATCCTCGTGCTGCAGGGCAAGCCGATCGGCGAGCCCGTCGCGCAGCACGGGCCCTTCGTGATGAACGACCGAGCAGGCCTCGTGAAGACCTTCGAGGACTACCAGCGCACGCGCTTCGGCGGCTGGCCCTGGCCGAAGGACGATCCGGTGCACGGCCGCGAAGAGGGTCGCTTCGCGCGCCACGCCGACGGGCGCATCGAGCGGCGCTGAGGCGCGCGGTGCGGCCTCGACGAGACCCTGCCACGCGAGCAGGCGCATCCACCTCGGTGCTAGCCTCTCGCGATGCGCAGGGTCGTCGAAAGCTTCGTCATCGCCTCCCTCTCGCTCGCGTGCAGCGCCGGCGCCGACGACGCCGGCTCCACCGAGGTCGGCTCGAGCAGCTCCTCGACGAGCAGCGGCGTCGCGGGAGGCACGGGTGAGGGCGGCGAGGCCGGCGTGGGCGGCGGCTTCGGCTTCGGCGGCTCCACGGGCGAAGGCGGCGGCGTGGCGACGGTCGACGAGGTCTACGGCCACAGCCCGAGCGTGCTCTACAGGCTCGACCCGCAGACCAAGCAGGTCACGGTGATCGGCAGCTTCAGTGGTTGCGACAGCGACGTCATCGACATCGCGCTCGACGCCGACAGCGACATGTACGCGACGACCTTCGGCGGCCTCCACCGGGTCGACCGCACCACGGCCGTGTGCACGCCCATCGCCGGCGGCAGCTACCCCAACTCGCTCTCCTTCGTGCCCGCAGGCACGCTCGATCCGAACGTCGAGGCGCTCGTCGGCTACCAGGGCTCCACCTACGTGCGCATCGACCCGAACAGCGGCACGATCACGAGCGTAGGCTCGATCGGCGGCGGCTACGTCTCGAGCGGCGACATCGTCTCGGTGAAGGGCGGTGGCACCTACCTCACCGTCGCCGGGCAGGGCTGCGGCGACTGCCTCGTCGAGGTGAACCCGAGCAACGGCGCGCTCGTGAAGAACTGGGGTCCGGTGGGGCACGCGCAGGTCTTCGGCCTCGCCTTCTGGGGCGGCCGCGCCTACGGCTTCTCGAACGCTGGCGCGCTCTTCGAGGTGAGCTTCGGGAGCAACGACGTGACGAGCGTGCCCATCGCGGTGCCCAACGCGCCCGCCGGCCTGCAGTTCTGGGGCGCGGGCTCGTCCACCTCGGTGCCGCTCGTCGTGCCGCAGTGAGCCTCGAGCTCGCCGCGCGCGCCCGCTGATCGCCGACGCTCCCGCGGAGCCGAGCTCCACGCGCGACCGGCACAATCCACCCGCCTCGCTCGCTCTCCGACGCCGATGCCCCAACTCGACAGCCTGCTCCGCATCGTGGCCGCCCAAGGCGCCGACGAGCTCCGCCTCGGCACCGACAAGGCGCCGAGCATGTTCGCGGCAGGCCTCGCCAAGAAGCTCACGATCCCACCGACGTCGACCGTCACGCTGCTCGAGCTCTTCGGCGAGCTGCTCGAACGGCCCAGGCTCGAGGAGCTCGAGCGCGTGGGCAAGCTCGAGCTCGAGCACACTCCGGAGAAGCTCGGCACCTGGACGATCCGCGTGACACGCAGGCCCGGCGGAGAACGAGCCTTCGACGCCCTCGTGAAGAAGGGCGCCCCCTCCAGCAAGGTGGTCGCACCGGCACAACCCGAGGTCGCGCCCGTGCGAGCGAGCGCGCAGCCCGCGACCGCGCAGCCCGCGATCGCGCAGCCCGCGACCGCGCAGCCCGCGCCGACACGCGCGCTCGAGCTCGGCGAAGCCGTGAGCCTCGCGGAGCTCGACAGGCTCGCCGCGCCCGCACGACCGACCGAGGTGCTGCGCCAGCTCATCGAGCGCGCCGCGGCGCTCGGCGCCAGCGATCTGCACCTCGCGGAGGGCGAGCCCGCCACGGTGCGCATCGACGGCCGCTTGCGCCCGCTCGACGAGGCGCCGCTGCGTGGCATCGACGCGCTGCTCAGCGCCTCTTTCGGTGTCGAGGCGCTCGCACCGCGTCGCGAAGGCCGGGGCGTGGATCTCGGCTTCGAGCTCGGCGACGGCGCACGCGGCAGGCTCAACGTCTACCAGACCGCGCAGGGCATCGCCGCGGCGATGCGCCTCCTGCCGAACGACGCCATCAGCATCGCGGAGCTCGGCTTTCCGGTGTCCATCGAGGAGCTCGCCGCCTTGCCGCACGGGCTCGTGCTCGCGACGGGGCCGACCGGCTCGGGCAAGAGCACCACGCTCGTCGCGCTCGCGCGCGAGATCCTGCGCAGGCGCTCGACGCTGCTCATCACGCTCGAGGATCCGATCGAGCAGCGCATCGTGGCGCCTCGCGGCAGCCTCGTTCGACAGAGGCAGGTCGGGCGCGACGTCGCGAGCTTCGCCGTCGGTCTGCGCGATGCGCTGCGCGAAGACCCCGACGTGCTGCTCATCGGCGAGATGCGCGACGCGGAGAGCGTGGCGCTCGCGCTCACGGCGGCCGAGACGGGCCACCTCGTGCTCACGAGCCTCCACAGCCGCTCGGCCGCCTCGGCCATCGAGCGCATCCTCGACGCTTGCCCGGGCGACAAACGCGCCGAGCTCCGCACCCAGCTCGCCGACTCCCTGCGCGCGGTGCTCGGGCAGCGCCTCTTGCCCCGCGTCTCCGGCACGGGGCGCGTGCTCGCCGCCGAGGTGCTGCGGGTGACGCCGGCGGTGGCGAACGCGATCCGCGAGGGCAAGCTCGGCACGATCCGCACGGCGATGCAGGCGGGGCGAGGCGAGGGCATGATCCCGCTCGAGCGCAGCATCGCGGAGCTCGTGCAGCGGCGACAGATCAGCGTCGACGCCGCAAGAGCTGCGGGCTGCGATCTCGATGCGCTCTCTCAGTACCTCCAGGAGCGCTGAAGATCGCAGCGCGATCGGGGCCGCCCGAGAGCGCACCGCAAAGCCTGCGATCGGCGCGCCAAAGCTGCGCGACGGCAACGCATATTCTCCAATGATTTCGAAATCATGGAGGTGGCCCAGCGCTTGCTATGACGTGAGTATACAGCCGGCAGCCACCAAGCGGCCGAGTCGCAAGGAGGGTAACGTCATGTTCCGTCGAACGAAGCTCGCGTGGCTCTTCGCCGGCTGCTGCGCGGTCGGTGCGGTCTCGATGGTCGCGTGTGGTTCGCAGACATCCGATGCGCAATCGGATGCCGCCCAGATCACCCCTGGGCCGAAGCCCGAACCGCCGAAGCCGCCGATGCCCGAGCCCAAGCCCATCCCCAGGCCCGGTCCCACGGACACGGGCGATCCCCCGCCACAGGCACCGGCTCGGTAGTACCGAGTGCACGACGGCGCGCTCGGTTCTCGAGCGCCGCACCGGCACGACGCCCGCGCTCCCTCATGGAACGCCGGCGTCGGTCTCGGTTGGACGCCGACGCTCCCTCATGGAACGCCGGCGTCGGTCTCGGTTGGACGCCGACGCTCCCTCATGGAACCTCGGCGTCGGTCTTGGCATGACGCCGACGCTCCTCCATGGAGCGCCGGCGTCGTTCTTTTGTACGCCGACGAAGCGCAGCGCGAGCTCAGCGCACGCGCGTGATCTCGATGAGCCGCGTACGCCCGCCTGCGCCCAGCTCCGTCTCGTCGCCCTCGCGGCGACCGAGCAGGGCGCGCCCGAGCGGTGAGCCAGGCGTGACGACCTGCACCCCGCCCTCGAGCTCCGCGCCTCCGCCGCCCGGCGCGATGAAGTAGCTGCGCTCGGCGTCGTCGACCGAAGCGCTGACGAGCGCACCGAGCGCGATCGGCGCGTCGTCGCCGAAGTCACGGGTCGGCATCGAGCGCACGAGCCCCAGCGCCGTGCGCAGCTCGTCGACCCGCTGCGCTTGGCCACGCGCCAGGTAGGACTGCTCGAGCGCGCGTGTGTCCTTGTCGTTCTCGGGTTTGGCCTCTTCGTCGGTCGCGCCTTCGGCGGCGGCCTTCTGAGCTCGCTCCGCCGTCAGCAGATCGGCCTCGACGATGCGCGCGAGCGCGTCGCGCAGCTCGGCCTTCGACGGCGGCGCGGGCTTCTTCTTGCGGTTCGTCATCGGCGAGTCGTCGTCAGGTCGAGCGGCGAGTCAGGGTACAGGCGGAGCGGGAGGCGGAGCAGGAGGAAGCGCAGGAGTGGGCGAGGTGCACGCTCCAGCTTCGCAGATCTGCGGCTCGGGGCAGTCGACGTCTTTCGCACAGGCAGGCGTGGTGCAGACACCCGATCGACAGACGCGCCCCGCACGACACTCGGCGTCGGAGGTGCATGCGCTGCCCTGCGGCGCGGCGCTCGGCCCGCTCGCGGGGGCAGGCGCGCCGGTAGCGCTCGGCGCGGGCGTGCTCGGGGCTTCGCGGAGGTGCTCGGGAGAGACGCGGATGCTCGACAGGTGACCGAGCAGCTGCTTCTCGACGCGTCCGGTGGAGATGCAGTCTTTGCGCACCGTCGACGCGAGCTGCATGTCGGTGCTCAGGATCGCGACGTACTTGTAGGTGTTCTCGGTGCAGCTGAAGAAGGAGTTCACGCTCGCCTTGGTGCGCCCGCCCTCCTGCTCGCGCAGCACGAGGTTGAAGTTGCCGCGGTGAGCGACGTGCTCCGTCTTTCCCTCGGAGTTGGGCCCGCTCGTGCCGCAGAACATGAGCTGCGAGGCCTTGTCGATCGACATGTCGTGATCGGTCGCGATGAGCCCCGAGACCTTGTCGAGGTTCTTGATGGGCATGTCGTTCTTCGCGAACCACTCGACCGCGTGCTGCCACACGACGTCGAGCGGCGCGTCGATCACGACCTCTCTCTGGATCGGCGCCGCGGGTGCCTGCGGAGGTGGCTCCCAGCAACCAGGGGTGGAGAGCGCCAGCGCGATCGCCAGGGTGACGCCCCTCGAGCGTGCGCTCCTGCTCGTCGGGTGCGTGGTTCGTGGGTTCATGCTGGGCGTCTCTGCAAACGCCGGGCCCGCGGCGCGCAGCCAGCCCGCGAAGCCAGTGAGCGTGACGCGATTCGCTCGACGCCGCGCCAGCCTTCGACTGATGCTGCGCGCCGATGCCGGTCCTCAGCGCGCGCAACCTCTCCAAGGCCTACGGGCCGCAGACGCTCTTCTCGGGCCTCTCGCTCACGATCCGGCGCGGCGAGCGTGTGGGCCTGCTCGGCATCAACGGCACCGGCAAGTCGACGCTGCTGCGCGTGCTCGCCGGGCTCGAGCCCATCGACGAGGGGGTGGTCGAGCGCAGGCGCGACGCCACCATCCTCTACCTCGCGCAGGAGCCCGAGCTCGACCCGACGCAGACGCCACGCGAGATCGTCGAGAGCGGCCTCGCCGAGTGGTCCGCGGCCATGCGCAGGCACGAGGAGCTCTCCGCGCGCCTCGGCGCCGGTGAGCACGGCGACGAGCTGCTCGCCGAGCAGGCCGCGCTCGGCGAGCGCATCGAGCAGCTCGGCGGCTGGACGCGCGGCCACGTGGTCGAGGACATGCTCACGAAGCTGCAGGTGCTCGAGCCCGATCGGCCCGTGGGCTCGATGAGCGGTGGAGAGCGGCGCCGCGTCGCGCTGGCGCACCTCCTGGTCGCGCGCCCCATGCTCGCGATCCTCGACGAGCCGACCAACCACCTCGACGTCGACACCGTGCGATGGCTCGAGGAGACGCTGCGCGACTACAAGGGCACCGTCGTGATGATCACGCACGACCGTTTCTTCCTCGACAACGTCGTCGGCTGGATGCTCGAGATCTGGCACGCGCGCGCGATCCCGTACCAGGGCAACTACTCCGAGTACCTGATCCAGCGGCAGAAGCGCATGGAGTCGCAGGAGCAGGCCGAGGCCAAGCGCGCGAAGTTCCTCGAACGCGAGCTCGAGTGGATTCGCATGAACCCGAAGGCGCGCACGACCAAGAACAAGGCGCGCCTGAAGAACTACGACAAGATGATCATGACCGAGGTCGAGGAGCGCGACGACACGGTCGAGCTGCACATCCCGGCCGGCAAGCGCCTCGGCGACACCGTGATCCGCTTCGAGAAGGTGAACTTCAGCTACGACGGCAAGACGAACGTCGTCGAGAACCTGTCGTTCGAGATGCAGCCGGGCGACATCCTCGGCATCGTCGGTCCGAACGGCACCGGCAAGACCACGGTGCTCAAGCTGATCACCGGCAAGTTGCAGCCGCAGAGCGGCAAGGTCACCGTCGGCGCGACCGTCGACCTCTGCCACGTCGACCAGGAACGCGAGTCACTCGATCCAGCGAAGACCGTGTGGCAGGAGATCAGCGACAGCCAGGACCTGATCAAGCTCGGCAAGTTCGAGATCAACAGCCGCAGCTACGTCGCGAAGTTCAACTTCACGGGCAGCGACCAGCAGCAGCTCGTCGGTTCGTTGTCGGGCGGCCAGCGCAATCGTGTGCAGCTCGCCAAGATGCTGCGCCGCGGCGGCAACGTGATCCTGCTCGACGAACCGACCAACGACCTCGACCTCGACACGCTGCGCGTGCTCGAGGAGGGCATCCAGGAGTTCCCCGGTTGCATGGTGGTGGTCTCCCACGACCGCTACTTCCTCGATCGCATCTGCACCAAGATCCTCGACCTCGGCAACTACGAGCCGGGCAAGTACCTCGACAGCCTGTAGCGGCAGTGGGCAGCGGCTACGCGTGCCGCCGCAGCAGCGCGAACCAGCCGCCATCGCATTCTCCGGCCTTCGGCAAGGTCAGGCAGCGACTCTCGACCGTGGCCCGCGGCGTCGCGCCGTCGGCGAGCACGGCATCGACGACGCCGTCGTTCTCCTCGGGATCGATCGAGCACGTCGAGTAGAGAACGACGCCGCCGGGCTTGCTGAGCGTGAGCGCCTGCGCGAGCAGGCGGCGCTGCAGCGGCACCAGGTCGGCGAAGGTCGATGGTTGCAGGCGTCGCCGCACCTCCACGCGGCGGGCCAGCACGCCGGAGTTCGAGCACGGCACGTCGGCCAGCACGGCATCGGCGCGCGGCAGCGCGCCGGCGTCGTCGACGATCTGCACGACGTCGCCGAGATGCAGGCGCGCGACGTTCTCGGCGATGCGTTGTCGCCGCGCGGCGTCGACGTCGAACGCGAACACGCGCCCGCCGGGGCGGACCCGTTCGGCGAGGGCGGTGGTCTTGGTTCCGGGAGCCGCGCACAGATCGACGACGACGTCGCCAGGGCCGCAGGGCAGGGCCGCCGCGGCCGCTGCCGCGGTCGGGTCCTGAACGACGAACGCGCCGTCGCGGAAGGCGGCGGTCGCGAACGGCGAACTGCCGCCGCTCCAGCGCAGCATGCGTTCGTGAGCCGTGGTCGCGACCTCGACGCCGGCCGCCGTGAGTTCGGCGGCGAGGGCGGCGGGTTGCCGCGTCGCGGCGACGCGCAGGAAGACGCCCGGAGTCGCGCTCGCCGCGGCCGCGATCTGGCGGGCAGCCTCGATGCCGAATGCAGCGACCCAGCGCTGGACCAGGAAGTCGGGCAGGGAATGCACGACGGCGAGGCGGAGCGCTTCGTCGTCCGGCAGCGGCCGCGCGAGTCGCAACACACGCGTCGGGCCGAGGGCGAGATCGCGCCGCTCGTCGGCGACCGGCCCGTCGACGATCGCCCGGGCGATGCCGCGCAGCACCGCGTTGGCGAAGCCCTTGTTGTTGCGCACGATCTGCACCGTCGCGTGCACGGCTGCGTGCGTCGGCATGCCCGGCACGAACGTCAGCTGGTAGGCCCCGAGCCGCAGCGCGGCGACGAGCCGCGGATCCTCGGGCAGCCCGCGGTGCGCGAGGCCGAGCAGCACGTGGTCGAGCAGGCGTTCGCGGCGCAGCACGCCGTGCGCGAGCTCGAACGCGAACGCCTGGTCGCGCGGCGGCAGGGTGCGTGTGTCGAGCGCGTCACGCAGGCGCGGTGCCTGGCCCAGCTCGAGCGCGACCAGGGCGCGCATGGCAACGGCGCGCGCGTCGGCCATGCCCGATCAGCCGAACCGGGCGTCGGGCGCGATGTGGTGCCCGCGCACGAACTCGCCCGCCGTCATGTTGCGCCCGTTGTCGGGCTTGATGCGGGTGATCCGGTAGATGTCCTTGCCGGTGCACACGCGGATGCCTTCTTCGCCCGACGACTGCAGCGCACCCGGAATGCCCATGCCGTAGAGGTCCTGCTCGACGGTGCCCTCCATGACGATGAAGCGCTTGTTGCCGAGCCGCGTCTGGGCGCCGGGCTTCGGCGTCATCGCCCGCACCAGCAGGTCGATCTCCTTCGCCGGCAGCTTCCACTGGATCACGCCATGCTCCTTCTCGACCTTGGGCGCGTAGGTGGCCTTGCCGTGATCCTGCGGCGTGAACTTCGCCTTGCCCTTGCCGAGAACGTCGATCGCCTCGAGCAGTGCGGCACCCGACAACTCGGCGAGCCGTTCGCGCAGCATGCCGGCGTTCTCGCGCGGATCGATGCGCGTCGCCTTGGTCAGCAGGATGTCGCCGGCGTCGAGTGCTTCGACGATGCGCATGATCGTGACGCCCGTCTCCGACTGGCCATCCCGGATCGCGCGCTGGATCGGCGCCGCGCCGCGGTAGAGCGGCAGCAGCGATGCGTGGGCGTTGATCATCCCGTGTGCGGGCAGGCCGATCAGCTCGGGTTTGAGGATGACGCCGTAGCTCACGACCAGCCCGACGTCGGGCTTCAGGGCTTTCAGCCGCGCGACGAACTCGGGCGCGTGCACGTCGGCCGGCTGCTCGCACGGCAAGCCCAGCTCCTGAGCGGCGAGCTTGACCTCGCTGTCGTAGATCTTGCGACCGCGACCACGCGGCGCGTCGGGCTTGGTGACGACCAGGGCCGGCGCCTGGCCGGCGGCCTGGAGCGCCCGAAGCGATGGGATCGCAAAATCGCTGCTGCCGAAGAAGACGATGCGCAAGGCGCCGAAGGGTATCGACGTCGCGGGGATCCGGCAAAGGTCTGCGGTCCAGGGCGGTGGAGGAACGTCCGCCTGCGCGCTACACCGACGCACGATGCCGGTGCCGTTGCTCGCTGACGATCGCCTGCCGCCGTTCGCGCCGACGGCCGTACGTCGTGTGACGGTGTTCGGCGCGCCCGCCGAGCTCGTGTTGGTGCCGAGCCGCAAGAACCGGCCTGGCCGCGCTGGCGCTCGCCGCCCGGCCTTCTCGGCGCCTGCGGCCGAACGCATTGTGCGCGAGGAGGCGGTCTGGCGCGGCGATGGCATCGTGCTGACGCCAAACCGCTACCCGTTCGCGGCGGGCGCAAGCCTGTTGTGGCCCGAGGCGCCGAGTCGCGATCCGTCGGCCGAACTCTGGCTGGCGGCGGCCGAGTGGGCTGCGCGCACGGACGGCAGCGCGCTGCGCAACGACGTCGGCGCGGCGGCGACCATCGCTCGCGC
This sequence comes from Planctomycetes bacterium UBA2386, assembly GCA_002343845.1. The sequence goes on from DDSQ01000172.1 coordinate 14,256, forward strand.
CCACCTGCATCTGACGCGCGAACGACAACCGTTCCTCGACGCGCTGCCCGAGCGGCCGTTCGTGGCGCCGTGGTTCGACGTCGCCGGTGCGACGTTGGTCGAGAAGCGCGTGCCGTTCTGCCTGCTCGGCGTCCGGGGCGCTCCGGAGCAGTTGGCCGTGGCGCTGCAGCGGCTCGCCGAAGCGCGCCTGACCGCCGCGTGGAACGTCGTCATCGCGCGTGGTGCCGCGTGGCTGATGCCGCGCGGGCTGGAGACGCCAGCACCGCACTTCCCGTACGCCCTCGGTGCTGCCGAACTGTGGGGGCGCTGGTGCTACGTGGACGAGCAGCCATTCGCGGCGGCCACGGGCGACGATCTCGAACGCGCCCTGGTCGCCGCGGGTCTCGCACCGCTGTCGACCTGAAGCCCGCACGCGCGCGGCGTGCGGGCGGCGACGTCACTTCGCCGCGAGCGTCTTGGGCGCCGGGAGCAAGCCGAGGTCGCGCAGGCGCGTCTCGACGGTCAGCGCCTCGTCGAGTTCGCGCACCGTGCTGGCGAGCTCGTCGGCGAGCTTCTTGGTGCGTTGGCCTTCCGGACCCTCGGCGGCGCGCGATTCGGCGAGCTCTTCCTGCAGCCGCGTGCGCCGCGCGTCGAGCACGTCGAACTGGTCGAGCAGCGACAGCCACTGCTTGACGGCCTTGGCCGGGTCCTTCGCGTAGCGCTGCTCGAGCACGTCGCTCAGGCCCTTCCAGAGCTGGGCCTGCGTCTGCTTGCCGGTGAACGCGACGGGTTTCGCCCCGCGGTGGGCCAGCAGATAGAAGTGCGGCGTGCCCTCGGGGAACGCGAAACCGTAGAACGCGCGCGCCAGCGGATGGTGCGCGTCGAGCACGTGCGCCGGCAGCCGCACGGTGCGGAACCACTTGGTGAGCAGCAGCGTGCGGTCGTTGTTCAAGGCGCGCGTCAGCAGCGCGTCATCGCCATCCTTGCAGGCGTTGCACTCGCGCAGCACGAGCAGCGGGCGGTCGTCGTCGGTGCCCCACAAGGTGTCGAGCACCTCGCCGAGCGGCAGCGGACCGACGGCCGACGTGGTGTCCGTGCGGCGGGTCGGCGGCACCGGGTGCAGCCAGTCGACCTTCAGCCGCTTCTTGGACGTGTGGCCGCGCTCGAACGACATCACCGCACCACCGGTCCGCCCCGCCGCGCGCACGGCCGGCATCGGGCCTCGCGGCGTCGTCGGGCCAGCCTTGGGCTGCTCGGGTGCAGGGGCAGCGGGAGCTGCCGGACCCGCAGGCTGCGGCGCCGACGGCGATGCCGGCTCGGACGTGGTCGGGTTGCTGTTGGAATCCGGCATCCAACCGCCGGCCGGGGCTGGCGGCGGTGGCGGCGGCGGCCCGGTGTGGCCGCACTGCGCCGGCAGGATCGGGAGCAAGGACAGGCAGCCGAGGGCAACCTGGATGAGTGGCACGCGCATTCTCGTTCTCCGTTGGTGCGAGGCGACCGTTGGACAACGTCTCGGGGTGAGGGCTCGCCCCGCGGCGCGACCGACCGGGGAGGCCAACCCGCAGGGGTTGCGATCTGGGTCGCGCCGAAGGTGGGGACAGTATCTCGCTCGCAGGCCGCGGTCACCGGGGGTCGCCGCGCTCGATCAGCGTTTCGGCTTGGACTTGGCCGGCAGCAGGCTGGCGCGCCAGGCCTCGCCGAGCTGCTGCGCCGACTGGCCAAAGGCCGCCTGCAGCGCTTCCTGCTGGCGCTGCTGCAGTTCTGGCTCCGTCGGCGCCCGCCGCCGGGCATGGTGCGGGTCCTTAAGCAGGTGCACGAACCGCCCCGTCTGCGGCTTGCGTTCCTTCATCAGCCAGTCGACGACGGCCCACGACATGATGTGCTGCTCGATGCCGAAGTCACCAGATCTGGTGCGGTCCACCAAGACCTCGAACGGTTCGAAGGCGTCGTTCGCCAGCAGGCCGCGGACGCGCGTGTCCCAGCGCCAGAACGGGCTGCGCGGGTCCTTGTCGTGATCGGCCTGCCGATCGTAGGTCGGAAAGCGGGGTGAGACGCGGCGCGAATGCCAATGCCCGAGCCCCGTCGCCAGCCAGGGCGGCAAGTCGTGCCCGTAGCTGCGGTAGCACGTGTAGAGGTTGTGCGCGACGTTGAACGCGAGGTGCGCATGCACCGCCCAGTCGTGCCGGAACAGTCCGTTGGCGGTCTCTTCGGCCGCGCCCCAGTACATGCTCCCAGCCTTGATGTCGTGGAAGCGGATCGGGTCGGCGATCTCGCTCTCCTGGTAGGCCCGCGTGAAGCGCGCATGGCTCGACGCCTTGCGGAGCAGCAGCACGTGGAACTTGTTCGGCATGCCGAAGTGCGGGCCGATGCCGCGGAACTTCGCAGCGTCGGCGGGATCGTCGGCAACGACGGGGAAGTGGAACTCCGGCAGTCCGAGGACGCCGAGGGCTTCGGCGTAGAGATCCTCGCAGCGCTGCGCGAACAGGTGCGCGCGCAGCCACGGATCGAGTTCCTTCGGTTGCGTCTTCACGCCAGGCAGCCGTTTGGCGAGGCGCTCGAGCTCCGGCTTGAGGCGCGCCAGCCATTCGTCACCCCACTCCTCGCCGTTCTTCAGCGGCAGCGCCGACAGCGCGCAGCCGATCCGGAAGTGGGCCGTCTCGATCCACAGCAGCGGTTCGGTGCCGAGCAGGTCCGCGACTTCGGTGGTCGACTGGCCGCCGGCGAACGGGAACGGCCCGAGCGACTCGTAGCCTGCCCGTTGGAGCGCCGCGCGTTCGCCCCGCGTGTAGGGATCGGGCGGCGTCGCGACGCGCTGTGACGGCGGCGACTGCGCGATGGCGATCGCCGCGAGCAGCGATCCGACCGCGACCCGGAAAAGCGACACGATGCCCGGTGGCATCACGGAACCGTAACCAGAGCGAGCGGGACAGGTGCGCATGGGGAGGGTCCTGCGTCGCAATGCAATAGGAAGGCCACCCGAGGCGGTGACACGGTGTCTCGGGATCCGCTGCGCCGTGCCCTCGAAAGTAGGTCCGGTCTGCGCGCACGGGTACGCTCCCTGTCCGCCATGGATCCAAGGATCGAACGCGCCCGCGAGGTCATCGAATGCGAGGCTGCCGCCGTGCGCCAGGTTGCCGAGCGCCTGGGGCCGTCGTTCCTGCAGGCCCTGGATCTCGTCCTGGCACGGCGTGGTCGCGTGGTCACCGCCGGCATGGGCAAGGCCGGGTTCATCGCCCAGAAGGTGTCGGCGACGTTCGCGTCGACGGGCACGCCCTCGATCTTCCTGCACCCTGCCGAAGCGATCCACGGCGACCTCGGCCGCGTCGACCGCGAGGACCTGCTGCTCGCGTTCTCGAAGTCGGGGGAGACGCAGGAACTGCTGGTGATGCTGCCGCACGTGAAGGCGGTCGGCGTGCCGCTGGTGGCGATCACCCAGGACCGCGGCTCGACGCTCGGCCGCCACGCCGATCTCGTGCTCGAACTCGGCCGCATCGACGAGGCCGGTCCGCACGGCCTCGCGCCGAGCGCGTCGACGACGGCGATGCTGGCGCTCGGCGACGCGCTGGCGCTGGTGGTCCAGGAAGGCCGGCGCTTCGGTCCCGAGGAGTTCGCGCGGTTCCATCCGGGCGGCGACCTCGGCCGCCGGCTGATGAAGGTCGGCGAGCTGATGCGCACCGGGGCCCGCAACCCGAGCGTGCGGCTTGGCGCGACGGTGCTGCAGGCGATCGAGATCATGACGCGCACGCCGGGCCGACCGGGCGCCACCAGCGTCGTCGACCCCGCCGGCAAGCTCGTCGGGATGTTCACCGATGGCGACTTGCGACGGCTGATCGAGCGTGGTCTCGCCAACCCACGGGAGCGGCTCATCGACGACGCGATGACCAAGAACCCGCGCCGCATCGGTCCCGACACCTTCGCGTTCGAGGCGCTGGCGCTGCTGCACCAGTTCGAGATCGACCAGTTGCCCGTCGTCGACGCCGAGGACCGCCTGCTCGGCCTGCTCGACGTGCAGGATCTGCTGACCCTGAAGATCGGGTGACGTCCCAGCGATGAAGCGTCTGCTCGCGTTCTTGCTGCTGCTCGCGCTCGGTTTCGGCGCGCTGCTGCTGGCGCTCGGCGACGAGGAGATCGTCAACGAACCGTCGCCGCGGGGCGACACGGTGCGTGGACCCACGGCGCCCGGCGTCCCGGTGCAGCAGGGCAACCTCGGCGGCGCAGTGTCGGTCGCGGGTGAGATCGGATTGCCGCTGTGGCGCGACGTGCCGCAGGCCGACGGTTCGATCCGCAGCGAGGAAGTGTTCGTACTGCGCGCTCGCGACAGCCGTCCGGTCGATCAGGGCCGTCAGCAACTCGACGACGTGCACGCGGATCTGTTCGACGACGGGGTGCTGGCAGCGACGATCACCGCGCGCCAGGCGTTCGTGCAGCTTCGCACGGACCGCAACGGCAGGCTGTCGCTCGACGAAGGCAAGGACGTCGACGGACGCGAGGTGGTGGTGGTCGGGGCCCCGGCGTCGCGGCTCGCCGGCCTGCGGCTCGAACTCGGCAACGCGCGGCTGCGGATCGAGAACGACGAGGTCGTGCTGACGACGCCGCGCGATCAGCCGGTCACCATGGTCTTCGAAGGGGACCAGCCGATCACGCTGCGCGGTCGTGGCGCGCAGGCGCAGCTGCCGCGCGGCAAGAACTCCGCCCGGCGGCGCGCCGACGTCGAGATCCTGCAGGATCCGGTACTGACGACGCAGGGCCTCGAGGTGCGTGCGAGCGGACGGATGCACTTCGTCGAAGACCTGGACACCGGTGCCGGCCGCCTGACCCTCGACGACGACGTCGTGTTCACCGTGCAGCGCGCCGACGTCGCGTTGCTCGGCAGCGCGCGTGCGAAGGCGGGTCGTGACGCGCCGGCGACCGTGCGCGGCGACCAGTTCGTCGGCTGGCTGCTGCGGGCGCCGGGTGGCGAACGGAAGGGCGGCACGTCGCGCGGCAGCTGGCAACAGCTCGTGCTGACCGGCGCGCCGGCCGTTGCCGAGATCGCCGGCCTGCGCGTCAGCACGCCACGCGTCACCGTGCAGCCCGGCGCGCTCGGCGATGCGTTCCTGCTGACCGCGCATGGCGGTGAGTCGGTGGTCGAGCAGACCGAGCGGCGTCCCGGCAGCAAGATCGACGACCTGCTGGTCGGACGTGGGGCGCGCCGCGTGCACGTCGTGCGCGCCGCCGAGCACGTCGGTGCCTTCCACCGCGCGTACGGGTTCCCGCGGTGGTCGATGCGCCCGTTCGAGGACCTGCAACTCGTCGTCGCCGAAGGTGCAGCGGCCGTCACCGGCGGTCGACGCACGATCGACGCCAGCGATGGCGTGCGCATCTGGCGGCGCGACGGCAGCGAGCGCGGCGTCGTGCGGGGCCTGGGCGCGGTGCGCGTTCACCTGCCAGCGACGGAGCGCGATCCGGAGCTGACGGCGAGCGGCAACGACGGCTTCCTGCTGACCAGCGATACCGACGGCGAAACGCTGCAGCTCGGCCCGCCCGAGGCCGCCGCAACGTGGCGCCAGCACACCTACGAAGTGCGGCACGGCGATGCCACGCTGCGCGGCACCGGCAGCTGCACTGCCGAGCGCACGGGCGAACGCATGCGGCTGCACCTGCGAGGCCCCGAAGCCGCGACGACGGCGGCGTGGCCCGCCAACGGAATCGAGCTCAGGCGCGTGCACGAACTGCACGCCGAGCTGGTGGGCGAAGAACTCGTCGCGTTGGATGCGGCCGGCTGGCCCGTCGATCTGCAGTTGCAGCGCGAGGGGGAGCAGGCGCAGGCGCAAGCACCCCGCGTGGTGCAGATCGGCCCACGTTCGCTGCGGCTGCTGCCTGCCGACCCGGCGTCGGCAGCGCGATGGGCGGGCCTCGCCGAAACCGATCGCGAACCGCTGTTGCGATACGAAGAGCAGGCGCGTGGCGCCGACCCGGCACAACGCGTCGAAGTCCGCGGGCCGTCGATCGACGTGCACCACGCGAGCGGTCGCGACGTGCTCGTCGACGCGCTGCAGGTCGGCGACGTGCTGCCGCGGGTGCATGCCCACATCGGCCAGAGCGGGACGCGAACGGACACCACCGTCGTCTGTTCGGCGCGGCGACTGCGCGTCCTGCCGTTCCTGCTGACGCCCGAGGCGCGTGGCTGGCTCACCGGGCATGCCGGCGGCGCTTTGCCGACGGTGGCCTTCCGCGCGCTCGGCGCGCCGTGGCTCCTGGTCGACGATGTCGCCGACTTCCAACTCGAAGACGCGCGCCAGGGCCGTGTCGAAGGCACCGGGCGGCGCTTGCTGGTGAGCCACGGCGGCCGCGCGGCGTTGTTCGTCGGCGACCCGGAGTCGCTGACGCCGGCCGAAGTGCGCCGCACGCATGGCGGCCGCGTCGTGACGATGCGCGGCGCGCGCGTGCGCGCGTTCGAGGACGACGGCGCGCGGCTGCAAGCGCTCGGCACGTTCGAGGACCGCCCGGAGTTCGTGCCGCCGACGCTGACGTTGCGAACGCCGGAGCGCACCGGTCTGCTCTCGAACATGCAGGCGAGCTGCCGCGGCGACATCGAGGTGCTCACCGAGGCGATCACGTTCGGTGGCCCCGTCACGATGCACACGCTCGACCGCGACGGCGCCATCGACCCACGCGGCATGCGCATCGACGCGCGGGTGTTGGGCATGGGCCGTCACGCCGAGTCGGGCGACGTGGTGCTCGTCAGCGGCACCGACGTCGCCCTCGACTGGCCGACCCTTCGTGCTCGCTGCGCCGACGTCGAACTCGATCTCCGGCGCCACATGGTGCTGGCCGTCGATCCGGCGGAGGCGGTGGTGACGCTGCCCGATGGCCGCGAGGTGCGTTCGCCGCGCATCGAGTTCGACTACGAGACGCTGGCGCTGCGCACGTCGCGGGGCCGCGTCAGCGAACCGACGCTCGCCGAGGGCCGTCGGTGACGCCGGCTGGCCTGCTCACCGCTGCCGCCGTCTGCGCCGTCGCCGCCGGCCTGCGGGCCCAGGTCGAGCCGCCGCCGGGCGGATCGGCGCCGCCGTTCGCCGACCAATGGAACTCGCTGCAGTCGATCGATCGCGACGACTACCGCGAATGGCACCTGCTCGGCGGCTTCCGGCTGGCGATGCCGTCGCTGCGGCTGTCGATCCGCGGCCAGAACGCGCTGCTGCTGACCGACCTCGAGGAGACGCGTACGCTGGCACAATCCGCCGCGGACGGCCCCGTGCGGCGCGGCATCGAACTGCCCGAACCGCGCCGGCGGCTGTCGCCGGACGAACTGCGCGAGCGCCTGCTGCGGTCGCTGCGCGCGGTCGGGCGCGCCGATCCGTCGCGCGTGGCCGACGTCGGTGATCGCGCGCTCGACGTGCCGCGTTACCTCTACTGCGAGGGCGGCGTCGTGGTCGTGCGCGACGGCCTCGAGGTGTTGCGCTGCGATCGGCTGTGGATCTCGCCGCTCGACGACCGCATCGTCGTCGAGAACGCCGAACTGCGCTACACGACGACCACCGGTGGCGCCGGCGACACCCTGGTGGTGCGTGGCCCCCGCCTGGTCAAGCAGGGCGCCCGGTGGACCGGTCGCGACGTGACGCTGACGACGTGCACGGCCGCCGAACCGCACGTGGCGTTGGCGATCGGCGAAGTCGAGATCCTCGAGCGCGACGGCGAGTTCGAGGTGATCGCGCGTGGCCAGACACTGCAGGTCGGCGGCAGCAACCTGCTGCCACTGCCCGACGCGCACGTGTTCACCGGCAGCCAGGGCCAGTTCCCGATCCGATCCGTTCGTGCGGGCTGGTCGGGCAAGGAAGGTGCCGAGGCAGGGATCGTGTTCGGATTGCCGTGGAACGGCGCGGGCGGCTCGCTGCACCGCTGGCTGACCGGCCGTCCAGCGCACGAGTTTCGCGGCGACTGGGAACTCGGCGTTGGGTGGATCCAGGAGCGCGGCGCACCCCTCGACGGCGTGCTCGACTACCGCGTGCCCGGCCTCTACGCCGGCCGCACCGAGGGGTTCTGGATCGACGATCGTGGGCCCGATCTGCGCGAGATCACGACCAACCTGGACGGCAGCGCGATCGCGCGCGGCAACCGTGGCCTCGTGCGCACGCAGAATCGCTTCGAGTTCGGGCCGAACACGCGGTTCGACGTGGTCGCCTTCCACGCCAGCGATCCCGCCGTCTGGTCCGAGTACCATCGTGGGCCGTACCGCAACGAGGAGACGCCGGAGACCTCGACCTACCTGCACCACGCCGACGGCAACCGGTTGCTGACGGTCGGTTCGCGCTTCAACCTGTCGGAGTTCTCGTACCGCGACGACCGCGCGCTCGCGCAGCGCTTCGTCGAAGAACTGCCGGTGGTCACCTACCACTGGATCGCGCAGCCGATCGCCACGACGCCGTGGCAGACGCCGGTCGTCGTCGACTTCGCGACGGAACTCGGCCAACGCCGCAGCGACTACGACGATCTCGCTGGCATGCGCGTCTCCGACCGCACGTTCCGCGCCGACCAGCACGCCGAGGTGTCAGCGCCGTTCCGGCTCGGGCCGCTGAACGTGCGTCCGTTCGCGTCGGGCCGCGGCACGTTCTACGACAACGCCGTCGACGGCGAGAGCGAGGGGCGGTTCGCGGCGACGGGCGGCGTGCAGTTCGGCACGCGGATGGCGCGCACCTGGTCGTGGCTCGCCGATGGCGAGAGCCGGGCGCTGCGCCACGTGATGGCGCCGCGCGTGAGTTGGCTCAACCGCTTCCACGTCGACGACGATGCCGGCGAGTTCCTGCAGTTCGACGCCGTCGATTCGCTCGGCGAAGAGGAGCTCGTGCGCGTCGAACTGCGCAACCTGCTGCAGACGGCGGGTGGTGACGACGTCGCCTCGCGGCAGCCGCACGAAGTCGTGATGCTCGACCTGGCGCAGGACTTCTTCCCACGCCGCATGCGCGACAACGCTGGCGAGGACCTCGGGTTGTTCCGCTACGACCTGCTGCTCAGTCCGGAGCCGGGGGCGCTGCCGGTCGACGATTTCGCGTTCGCCATCTACGGCGACCACGACTGGCAGGACGGTCTGCGCACGCTCGACACCGAGCTGCGGTTCGGTCCGCTCGCCGGCATCGCGTGGACCGTCGAGTACCGCACCGATCGGCTCGTCGACGGCGCCGTCGGGATCGGCGCCAACACGCGGCTGCTCGATCGCTGGGATCTGTTCGCTGCCAGCCAGCGCGACATCGACCGCGACGAATGGCTGTCGTGGAGCTTCGGCCTGCGGCGCAACGACCACGACTGGGCGATCGAACTGTCGGCGGTCTACGACCCGTTCGCCGACGAGACGACGCTGCGCCTCGACTTCCTGCCGCGGCTGGGCAGCTTCAACGCGCCGCGCGGCTCACGCTTCGGCGGTTACCGCGGCCCGGATCCCTTCGCGAACGATTACTGATCCGGGCAGCGGTCGTGCTGCGGACTCAGAACGACCAGCCGACGGACAGCAGCACGCGGTTGTCGACGCGGTCGCGGGCCGGTGCCGGCGTGTTGTCGTAGTCGATCACGTGCGCGAGCGAGGCGATCATGCTCTCGGTCAGCGACGTCGTGATCTCGGTCTTGCCCTGGATGTAGGTGTCGCGAAGGTTCTCGGTCGACGGGTACGCCTCGACGCCGTGCACGAGCTTGGTCGACCCGCCCAGTGCGCGGACCAGCTTGTAGGCCACGCGCGCTGCGAGGTAGTCGTCGGAAGGCGTCGCCGAGCGGTAGCTCTCGTTGACGTACGACAGACCGGCTTCGGTCAGGAACGTCATGGTGCTGTCCTCGACCCAGGTGTAGCCGACACCCGCACCACCCTGGAACCGCAGCTCGATGTCCGCGAGCGTGTCGCCGAGCACGCGAGCCGTGGCGAGCGCGTACCAGCGCTCACCCAGGAAGTAGTCGTACTTCATGCCACCGCCGGTGCGGCGCTGGTTGAGCTTCCAGGTCCGGAAGCCGGCCGAAGCCGCGTTGTTGTCCTTGTCCTCGCTGTAGTCCCAGGCGGCGTCGACCGAGATGCGGTCGTCCTTGCGGCGCATCGACGCGTCGAAGGCAGCGCCGACGGCGCGGCGATCGGTGTTGCCGTCGGTCCACAGGCCGTTGATGCGCAGCGTGCCGTCCCACGTCGGCTCGACTTCCTTCGGCGGGTTGATCATGCCGAGGTCGGCGACCGCGAGCGACGTCGTCGCTCCTTCGAGCTTCAGGCTTCCGGCCTCCATGCCGGTGATGCGGCGGCGCAGGAGGTCGCCGCTCTTGGTCTTCAGCTCGACCTGTTCCTTGGTCTCGAGGCTGGCGATGTTCGCGAACGGCACGACGACGTCGCCGAGAGCCGACGAGGCGATGGTGACCTTGCCGTCGGCCATCGTCTTGATCGTGCCCGTGAGCACGTCACCGTTGGCCAGGGTGATCTTGTCTTGGGCGAAAGCGCTGGTGGCGAGGGCCGCCAGCAGAGAGAGGTGTAGGGCGTGACGCATGGAGTCGGGGTTTTTGGGCCGAGCAGCATGCCGAGCGATGCACAGGGGGCCAAGCGTTTTCGCCGGAGGGAGGTGCAGCGCGGTAGTCTGGCGGCGCTTGAGCACCGATCCGGCCTCGACGACCACGACCTCTCCGCATGGGCGCAGTGTCGCGCAGTGGTTCGGCGACATGCCCCGATGGAAAATGGGGTTGCTGCTCGCCGCGGTCGCGACCGCCGCGGTCGGCGGCCTGATGAGCCTCGGCGGCGGCGACGCGGGAACGGGGACTTCCGGTGGAGCGGCATCGGGCGCGGCGACGAGCCTGCTCGCCGGCCAGCCGACGACGGGCGGCGCTGCGAACGCCGGCGAGGAACCGGCCGCGAAGGGCGTGTTTCGCCTGGGCTTCAGCTTCCTCGCCGGGTTCTGCCTCGGCAGCTTCGTGCGCGCCACGTTGCGCGTGGCGGCGATCGCGTTCGGCTTCTGGTTGCTGCTGACGATCGTGCTCGCGAACTACGGCATCCTCGTTGTCGACTGGAACGCGATGTCGTCGCTCTGGGACCGCTTCGCCGCGAACGTCGAGCAGGAGTGGAGCAGCGTGCAGCGCTTCCTCACCGGCAGTCTGCCGGCGGCCGGGCTTGCGGCGACCGGACTCGTCGTCGGCCTGCGCCGGCACTGAGCGGCGCGCGACGCAGCTTCGCGCAGCGCTTCGAACGGCAATCGATGCCCGCGGCGGTAGCTGGGGACGTCGAGTGCCCGGTCGCAAGGCGAGGACCCAGCGGCGGAGTCGGCACCCTCGGCAGTCCATGGCGCACCTCCACCTGGGCGCTCGTCGCGCCGACGAGTAGAACCTGCGCCTCATGGCTTCGCGCACTTCCTCTCGTAGCGGTCGCAGCAGCCGCGCCTCGGCGAGTTCCTCCTCCAACACCACGGCGTTCGCGATCGGCGGCATCGGCGTCGCCGTCGTCGGCCTGCTCGTCGTGGTCTTCGCGAACCGCGGCAACGACGCGGAAGCCGGCGGCAACCAACCGGTGAACCCACCGCCGTTCGCGACGCCAGCGGTGACGCCGACCCCGGCACCCGCGGTCAGCGAGTCGTCCCGCGCCGGCAAGACGCCGACCAAGGCCGCTCCGGCGCTGACGGCCGAGACGTTGCAGCAGGCCCGCACGCTGCTCGGCGAAGCGAAGGCGTTGTGCAACGAAGGCGTGACGGCGCGTACCGCTGGCAACAACCAGGAAGCTCGCACCAAGCAGTCGGCCGCCAAGGACAAGATCGACGCGCTGAAGGCGATGGTCGCCGTTCCCGCCCTGTGGCAGGAGGAAGCGCAGCTCTCCGACTGGGCGCAGCCGGCCGAGTACGTCGCCCTCGAGAAGCTCTACGCCGAGGTCAGCAAGATCGAGAAGCAGATCCGCATGGGCGGCGGCACCTGACGGTCCGGGCCGCGCATGCTGCTCGGCTACCAGACCAACGGGCTGCAGAACCACCGCCTGCTCGATGCCCTCGAGCTGCTGGCGGCGTCCGGCTACCGGGCGGTCGGCATCACGCCCGACACCTGCCACCTGGACCCGTCGCGCACGACCGACGCCGAACTCGCGGTCGTCGCCGCGGCGCTGGTGTCCCTGCGCCTGCACCCGGTGATCGAGACCGGCGCGCGCTTCCTGCTCGACCCGACCCAGAAGCACGAGCCGACGCTGATGACCCGCGACCGGGCACGGCGGGAGCAGCGGCTCGACTTCTACCGGCGCGCGGCGGCGATGGGGGCGCGGCTGGGGGCGAAGGTGTTGTCGTTCTGGGCCGGCATCGACCGGGCGCCCGGCGCCGACAGTGGCGATTGGCTGCGGGATGGGGTCCGGCGAACGGTCGCCGCCGTCCGCGCCGAGGGCCTCGTGCCCTCGTTCGAACCCGAGCCGGGCATGGCGGTCGAGACGTTCGCCGACTGGCAGCGCCTGCGCGCCGATCTCGGCAGCGAGTCGCCGGCGCTGACCCTCGACGTCGGCCATCTCTACGCGGTCTGGGAAGGCGAACCGGCGGCGGTGATCGCCGCGGCCGGACCGTTCCTCGCCCAGGTCCATCTCGAAGACATGCGCCGCGGGGTGCACGAGCACCTGCTGCCGGGCACCGGCGACGTCGACTTCGATGGCGTTCTAACCGCAATCGCTGCTACTGGTTACGCCGGTCCGGTGTGCTTCGAACTGTCGCGGGCAAGCCACCTGGCGCCGGTCGCGGTTGCCGCCTGCCGCGACCTGTGGCAGCGCTGCGTCCCGAGATCGCGTCGTTGACCCGCCGGGGAACGCTCTCGTACGCTCCCGGCCCGCGGTTGCCCGGCGTCGTTCGACTCTCGGGCAGTTCGTGGACCCTGCATGCGCACCTGCCCCTCCGTCGAAGGCTCCGCCTCACCGCTGATCACCCACCGGATCGGGGCGGACGTCTGCATGGCGCGCCAGGGCACGTTCTTCCACAAGTGCCACCGGTGCATCTACCGGGGTCAGGCCGCCACTTGGGAACCCGCCGAGCCGCCGATGGGGATGGTCCATCTGCACCCGCCGGAGGAAGCCCCGCACGCGGACCAGAAGCTGGTCGAGATCGTGCGCCCCGAGGGGGGGCGCCGGGCGGCGGCCAAGAAGAAGCCTGCCAAGGCTCTCGACGTCTCGATCTGACGGGCGATCGCTCGCCCGCGGCGGCTGTCAGCCCTTGTAGGTCGCCAGCAGCTTGCGCAGCGCGACCTCGGCCTCGGCGAACCGCTGGCTGAGCACCGGCTCGATGCGCCGGGACTCGTCGAGCTTGTGGTAGCGGGTCGCGAGCTGCATCTCCTCGCAGGCGTTCTGCAACAGCCTCGCGCCGAGGTTGCCCGACGAGCCCTTCAGGCTGTGGGCCGCGCGTTCGGCCTTGTCGAAGTCGCCGACCGCCAATCCCTCGGTGACCGCGGCCACCTTGGCCGGCCCGTCGTCGAGGAACATCGTGATGAGGTCCATCACGAGCTCCGGGTCGCCGTCGTCCGAGAACGACAGCAGCTCCTCGACCACACTCATGTCCAGAACCTGGTCCATCCCCCGTGTCCTCCTAGACGCGCTGGATCGACGCGACCAGGGGCCGCCTTGACGAGGCTGTCCCAGACAGGGACTCGCCGTCAGGGCTTGGCGGCGGCGCGCACTTCGGCGTCGGTGAGCAGGCGCTTGCTCGACTTGCCGGCGGCAAGGACGCGTTGGACGCGCTCTTCGGTCGGATCGATGCCGAGACGCTCTAGCACGAACGCGGCGTTCGACTTGCCCGCCATCGGCCCCACGGCGATTCGCTGCTGCAGGCCGACCATCCCCGCCGGCACACCCGAATAGACCGCGTCGGCGAGTTCCACGTCGCCCTTCCGGAACGCCTTGATGACCGCGGCGGCGTGCACGCCGGTGCCGGTCTCGAACGCGTCGGTGCCGAGCACCGGGTAGTTGTGCGGGATCTCGACCTCGAGGGCCCTGGCCGCGGCCGCGACGTACTGGGGCAGCGTGCGCAGGTCGTTGTCGATCCAGCCGAGCAGGCGGCAGTTGACCAGCAGCAGGTCCATCGGCGCGTTGCCGGCGCGTTCGCCGACGCCAAGCGCGGTGCCGTGCACACGATCGGCTCCGGCTTCGATCGCGGCGATGCAGTTGGCGATGCCGAGATCGCGGTCGCGGTGGCCGTGCCAGTCGACGCCGAGCGTCTTGTCGTGCTGATCGGCGAGCTGACGAACGAACCGGACCACGGCGCTGGCACCGCGGGGCGTGGCGTGGCCGACGGTGTCGCAGACGCACAGCCGCCGCGCGCCGAGTTCGATCGCTTCGCTGTAGAGCGCGCGCACGGTTTCGGGCCGGGCACGGGTCGTGTCCTCGGTCACGTACATGACCGGCAGCGAGTGCTTGCGTGCGAACGACAACGCTTCGCGCGTGTGCTGCAGCAGCTTCTCGAGCGGCCAATCCTCGGCGTACTGCCGGATGTAGCTGCTGCCGATGAACGCGCACACCTCGATCGGGATGCCGGCCCGCTGCGTCATCTCGACCACCGGCTCGATGTCGCTGACGACCGTGCGGCACGCGACGTTGGCGCCGATGCGCAACCCGTTCTTGGCGATGTGCTGCGCGAGCTTCAGGATGTCCTCGCGCGGCCGGCCGCCAGCGCCCGGCAAGCCGAGGTTGGCGGTGTGGATGCCGAGCCGGTCCATGTGCTCGATCAGCTCGATCTTGGTCTCGAGCGGCGGGTCGCTGACTGCCGGCGACTGCAGGCCGTCGCGCAGCGTCTCGTCGTCGAACTGCAGCGGCCGCGCCGGGCGGAATGCGCCCTGGTCGAGGTTCCAGTCGTGGATCAGGTCCGCGATGCGGGTCATGGGGCGAGCAGCATACCGTCGTCGAACAGGCGCCGAAGACAGGGCCGCGCCTTCCGAGGCGGCGAGGGTCCATGCATGATCGGGGCGTGATCGTGATGAAGTTCGGCGGCACCTCGGTCGGCGACGCGAGGTCGATCCGCCAGGTCGTGCACATCGTGCGGCAACAGCTCGACCGTCGGCCGGTCGTCGTCGTTTCCGCGCACGCTGGCGTGACCGATGCCCTGCTCGCGATCGCCGACGCGGCGCCGAGCGGCCAGACCGACACCGCGGCGATCGAGGAGCGCCATCGGGCGATCGCGCGCGAACTCGAGCTGCCGCGCGATCTGCTCGACGAGCAGTTGCGGGAACTCCACGACGTCGCGCGCGGCCTGCGGCTGGTCGGCACCACCGGGCCTCGCGAACGCGACCTGCTGGCGAGTTTCGGCGAACGCTGCAGCGCGCGCACCGTCGCGGGGGCGCTGCGGCAGGCCGGCGTCGCGGCGACGGCGGTCGACGCGTTCACCGCAGGTCTGCGCACCGACAGTTCGTTCGGTCGCGCCCACGCCGAACTCGACGACGGCCGCCTGGCCAGGGCGCTCGCCGACGTCGACGGCGTGCCCGTCTTCACGGGGTTCCTCGGCGTCGACCGGCACGGCCACATCACCACGTTGGGTCGCAACGGCAGCGACTACACCGCTGCCCTCGTCGGTCACGCGGTCGATGCCGAGGAGATCCAGTTGTGGAAGGACGTCGACGGCGTGCGCACCGCCGATCCGCGGCTCGTGCCGCAAGCGCGGCCGATCGCGGCGATGAGCTTCGACGAGGCCTGCGAACTGACGGCGTTCGGCAGCAAGATCGTGCATCCCGCCGCGATGCTGCCGGCGATGCTCAAGCGCATCCCGCTGCGCGTGCGCAGCACGTTGGCGCCAGAATCGCCCGGCACCGCGATCGACCTCGCCTGCCCTCGCGCGCCGGTGCGGGCGATCGCCCACCGCGGCGGCATCGCGACGGTCACCGTGCAGTCGTCGCGCTGGATCGATCAGCACGAACTGCTCGCCCGCGTGTTCGCCGATCTCGCCGCGTTGCAGTGCGACACGGGTCCGGTCGCGATCGCAGCAGGCGGCATCACGTTCCCGGTCGAACAACGGCGCCTGCGCGAACTGCTGCCGCGCCTCGTCCGCCACGGCGACGTGACCGAGCAACTCGATCAGGCGCTGGTGGCGCTGGTCGGCGACCCGGCGATGCTGCGCGGGGCCGGCCTCGCCGCGGCGACGGCCGCGATGGCGGCGGCGGGCATCACGATGCAATGCGCGGCCCACGGGGCGGGTGGCACCACGTTCTCGTTCGTGGTGCCAGCCGCCGATTGCCGCCGCGCCGTCGGACTGCTGCACGATCACTTCTTCCCGGCATGACGCTCTCGCGACCTTCGCTGGCGATGTTGCGCGACTCGGTTCTGGTCGCGGCGATCGCAGTGCTGACGGTGCAGGCGCTGAAACGGCTCGTGGGAGACCGCTACCTCGTGCCGACGGGGAGCATGGAGCCCGTGTTCCATGGGCATCCGGAGCACGGCGACTGGGTGCTCGTGAGCAAGTTGGCGTCGGCGTCCGCACTGCGCGTCGGCGACCTCGTCGTCATCGACCATCCGAGCCAACCGGGGCAGCGCATGGTGAAGCGCATCGCCGCGCGCGGCGACGATCTGCCCGGCGGGTGTTGGATCGACATCATGCAGGGCGACCTGTGGCTCGGGCCGGATCCGCAGCGCATGCAGCGCGAGCAGAAGGACCCGCTGGCGGCGAAGGCGCAGCGGGCGACCTGGGCAGCGGCGCCGGGCACGGCCGCTGCCCGGGACGGGATCACGTTCGGCCGCGCGCGAGCCGCTGGTCTGGACGGTCCGTGGTCGCTGCCGGCGTTGTCGATCGGCGAGGAGGAAGCGCGTTCGATGACGACCGCGACCTCGCGCTTGGCGCGACGCGCCCGCGCCGAACTGCCCGTTCCCGACGGTTTCCTCGGCGCAGCGCGCCCGATCGACGCGAGCTGCATCGACGCGACCGGCGCGCGGGTCGCCGCCGGCGGCGACGTGCCGGTGACCGATGTCGGCATGGAGGTGGCGTTCGCCGTCGATGGTCTGCCCGCCGCCGACTGCACCGTCCTCGCGGCGATCGAAACGCGGTACGAGAACCTGACCTTCCACTGGCGGCCGCGAACCGGACGCGTCGTGTTGTGGCGCGACGGCGAGGACATCGCCGCGGCGGACCTGCCGGCTGTCGCGCGCCAGGCGACCCTCGAGTTCGGCCTCCTCGACGATCGTGCCTTCTTCGCGCTCGACGGCTCGCGCGCGAATCTGCTCGTCGTGCCAAGGCAACCGCAATGGAACGGGGATGGCCAGCGGCCGCTCGCCGGCGTGCGGTCGGTGTGCTGGCTCGGTCTGCTCGCCGCCCAGGACGCCGAGGCGGTGATCACCCGCCTGCGCGTCTTCCGCGACGTGCACCGCTGGCGTGATCCGATCGTGGGCATGCCCGGGCAGGCCGGCGGATGGCCGCGCCAGGTCCCGCCCGGCCACTGGTTCCTGCTCGGCGACAGCGCGTTCGACAGCCATGACAGCCGGCAGTTCGGACCGGTCGCGTCGTCGGCGTTCGTCGGCGTGCCGTGGTACGTGCTCGGGCCATGGGCGCGCCGCCGCTGGGTGACCCCGTGATTGGTCCCGCCGCACCGCCAGAACGTGGACCCGACGCTGTTGCCCTGGCCGCGTCCGCGCATACAGACTTCCGGAGGCCTCCTTTGCAGTTCGCCGCAGCCTGCCGCCCGCGCGGCTCCACGATCCCGCTCCTCGTCCTGGTCGCATTCGTCGGCAACGCCTTGTCCCAGGCGCCTCCGCCCGGAACGCAGCAGCGTCCGGATCCGATGCTGTTGCCGCAGCTCGTCGCGCTGCCGCGAGGCGACCGCGCGATCGTCGTCGACGGCTCGTTGTCGGACTGGCCCGAGCTGCCGGCGATCCGCATCGACGACCGCCGCCAGTTGTCGGGAACGGCGAACAACGCCTGGATCGGGCCGCGCGACCTCGGAGCGCAGGGCTTCATGCTCTGGGACGAGACGTCGCTCCACGTCGCGTTCGTGGTGCGCGACGAATGGCATCGAGCGCTCGACGCCAAGTCGGTGCGCCTGACCGAGATTCCGGCCGCCGACTCGGTGGTGCTGACGTTCGATCCCGACCGTGACACACGCGGTACCGGCAACGATCCGGGCCGCCGCGAAGATCGTGAGTTCTGGCTCGCCGACGAAGCGGCGCGCGCGGTCGTGCAGTGGGATCGCCTGCGCGGGACCGCGCGCGTGCTCGCCGGCGAGGCGGCCCGCGTCGTCGTGGTGCACGACAAGGAGCAGGGGCTGACGACGTACGAGGCGCAGCTGCCGTGGAGCGAGATCCTGCCGGTTGGGCGACCCGCCACGGCTGGACTCGTGCTCGACGTGCAGATCGTCGTCAACGACTACGACGAAACGACGGACAGCATGCCGCAGACGCGAGCGGGGCTGACGTTCGGCTGCGGCCCACTCGTGGATCCGGGCCTGCTCGCGAGCTTGATGCTCGTCGCCGATGCCGGCGCCCTGCAGGGCGTCGTTCCGGTGTTTCCGCCCAAGCCCGGCACGCCGCCGTCTTCCGTGCTCGGCGCCGAGCACTGGCAGCAATGGACGGCCAGGCTGCTGCAATCGCCGCCGGCGATCTGGACCGGGACGGGTACGCCGCAGGAGTGCGGCGGCAGCAAGCGCCTGGCCCTGCTCGAGGAGCTCGACGAACACTGCGGGCGCATGCCGCGAGTCGACTTCCTCGAGCTGCACCATCGCATCCATCGGCGCATGTCGCGCGAGGTCGCAGGACTGCAGGCGCGCGGCCTGCCTCTGCTCTGGCGCCAACGCCTCGAGTCGGTGTCGAAGAACGCCGAGGACCCGGTGCCGGCAGGCTCGCTGCGCCTCTTCCGGTTGCCGATGGGCGGATGGTTGTTCCGCTCGCCGCAGCGGAACTTCGTCGTCGACGCGGCCGGCGCCGACGTCGCCGAGTTCCTGTTCGGCGGCATCGAGTTCTGTGCGCTCACGCAGCCGCTCGAGCTGACGCGCCGCAACGACCAACTGCTCCTGCGCATGTACTTCGCGGAACCGCCGCGTCCGGTGTTCACGCACGTCGCGTTCCACCTGCCGGTCGTGCCGATGTCGACGATGGCGATCGTCGAAGCGGGGAGCAGCCACGGCAGCCGCACGGGTGCGCGCATCGACGTTCTCGGCCACAAGCTGCCGGACGGCGCGGTGCCGTGGAGCGTGAGCTACCGGATCGCCACGCCGGGCGGTCCGACGGTGCTGATCGTCGGTCCGGACCTGTTGCCGGGCGAGGTCGGCGAACCCGGCGTCGACGTCGCGATCCTCTCGCCTCGCAATCAGGATCCGCTCGCCGTCCTGCAGGCAGCAAAGCCGAAACTGGTCGTCATCGACGACGTGTTCACGTGCGAAGACAATGCGGCAAGAGCGCGCGCCTCGCTGCGAGAAATCCACGCCCTGCAACAGATGCTGCGTGCGTTCCCGTCATTGGTGTTGGCTCCCGGCGAGTCGTGGACCGTCGTGAAGAGTGACGACCGCTGACGCAGTTTGATCGACGCTTGCTTGCGTCGAAGTTGCTCGGGTGCATGATGCTCGGCCGCGATTGGCAATGAGCGCCGATCGCTCGAAACCTGAATCAAAGACGAACCAGAATGGCTGCCAAGAAGAGCAATCCGGCGATGGAGTTCCTCGTCGAGACGTTGAAGGGCGATCGCAACGCGGTGTATGCCGAAGTCGCGGCCAACGCCGCGAAGAAGAAGCTGAAGGTCTATCCAATCATGTGGGGTCGCGCGAAGGCGCTGCTCGGCTACGTCAAGGTCGCACCGCGCGGCCAAGGCAAGATGGCCAAGGCCAAGGCGGCCAAGGCAGTCGCCAAGCGTGGGCCCGGCCGTCCGCCGAAAGCCGCCACGGCGAAGGCAACGTCGTTCGACGGCTCGCTTGCGAGCATCGTCGCGGCAGTCAAGGGCAGCGAGCAGGAACGCAACCGCTATCGCGGCGCACTCGAGCGGATCCAGTCGATTCTCGCCGACGCGTTGGCGTGATCCGCGTGTTCAGCGGCGGCCGACGAGCCGCCGCCAGTTCGGCTCGTCGTGCTCGACGAGCCGCCGCGCGAACCGCTCGCGCAGCGCCGGCAGTAGTTTGGCGCACCGTGGACCCGGGTCGCCGCCGTGCAGGGCGCGACCGTCGAGATGCGTGACTGGCGCGATGTCCCGCAACGTGCTCGACAGGAACAGCTCCTCGGCTCGCCGAAGGTCTGCCCGCGTCATGTGACGTTCGACCACCTGTTCGCCGAGGTCGGGCAGGGCGTCGAGAAGCAACGCGCGCGTCACGCCGACCAGGATGCCGGCGTCGAGCGGCGGCGTGCACCAGACACCGTCGATGCGCGCGAAGAGGTTCGACGTCGATGCTTCGGTGACCTGACCATCGGCATTGCACATCACACAGTCGGTGGCGCCGCGGTCCTTTGCCTCGGCCAGGGCGAGCACGTTGTTGAGGTAGTTGCCGCTCTTCGTCGCGGGATCGAGCGCGCGGCGGTCATTGCGCAGGCGCTCGACGATCGCCAGCCGCACCGGCTGGCCCGACATCGGCGAAAGCGACCGGACCATCACCACCCAGCACGGCTTGCCGGTCGCGCAGGCGAGGTCGATGTTCGGCGCCGAGCCAGCACCGCGCGTGACGATCACGCGCACGTAGTGGTCGCCGGGTCCGGCTTCGGCGATCGTCGCGGCGACACGGCGAGCGACCGTCGGCTCGTCGAGATCGAGGGCGAGCCGGATGGCGGCTGCCGACTCCCGAAGCCGGGCCCAGTGCTCGGGCCAGCCGAACGGCACGTCGCCCACGGTCCGCACGACTTCGTAGATCGAATCGCCGAACAGGAACCCCCGGTCGAGCACGGGGATCCGCGCTTCGTGTTCGGGGGTCACCAGTCCATCGACGTTGCAGAGGTTCGCCATCGCGGGACGGATGGTAAGCTCGCCCCCCTTCATGTGCGGCTTCATCTCGATCTACGGACCTGCTGAGTCCGACGCCATCCACGACGCGCTCGCGGGCTTGCTCGCGATCCAGCACCGCGGTCAGGACGCCGCTGGTGCTGTCACCTTCAAGGATCGCTTCCAGGCCAAGAAGGGTCTGGGCCTCGTGCGCGAGGTGTTCCAGGACAAGCACCTCCATCGCCTGCGCGGCCATCTCGCCGTCGCGCATGTTCGCTACCCGACGGTCGGCCTCGGCGAGGACACCGACGTGCAGCCGTTCTGGCTCGACTACCCGGTCGGCACGGCGATGGCGCACAACGGCAACGTCACCAACTTCCACGAGCTGAAGGACAGCTACTTCGGCCAGCGCAACATCCACCTCGGCAGCACCTGCGACCTCGAAGTCGTGCTCTACGTGTTCGCCGACGCGTTGATGCGCCGCGCCGCCGATCCGGTCACCGTCGACGACGTGCAGGCCGCGGTGAAGGAGGTCTACGAACGCGTGAAGGGCGCCTACTCCGTCGCCGGCATCACCGCCGAGGGCATGTATGCGTTCCGCGATCCGTTCGGCATCAAGCCGTGCATCTTCGGCAAGAAGGAGACGCCCGACGGCACCTGGTACGCGGTTGCCAGCGAGTCGGTCGTGCTCGACGTCGCCGGCTACCAGATCGTCCGCGATCTGCAGGCGGGCGAGATGTTGTGGATCGGCAAGGACCGCGTGCCGCACGTGCGCAAGGTCGCGCAGAAGCCGCACCGCCCCTGCATCTTCGAGTACGTGTACTTCGCGCGGCCGGACACCTTCCTCGACGGCACGTCGGTCTACGAGGCGCGCATGGAACTCGGGCGTCGCCTCGGCCGCGCATTCCTCGAGACCGGTCTGCAGGCCGATGTCGTGATCCCGGTGCCCGAGTCGGCGCGCACCGCCGGCCAGACGATGGCCGAGGAGATCGGCGTGCCGTGCCGCGAGGGGTTCGTGAAGAACCGCTACGTCGGCCGCACGTTCATCATGCCGAACGACAAGGCCCGGCAGGCGACGATCCGCGCCAAGCTCAACCCGATCCGCGCCGAGTTCGAAGGCAAGCGCGTCGTGATCCTCGACGACTCGATCGTGCGCGGCAACACCAGCCGGCAGATCGTCAAGATCGCGCGCCAGATGGGGGCGGCGAAGGTCTACCTCGCGTCGTACTCGCCGCCGCTGCAGTTCCCGTGTCTCTACGGGATCGACATGTCGACGAAGCGCGAGTTCGTGGCGCGCGGCCGCAGCAACGAGGAGATCGCCAAGGAACTCGGCGCCGACTTCGTGCTCTACCAGACGATCGAGCAGATGGAGGACGCCGTGCGGACGGCCGGCAACAAGAAGCTCGAGTTCTGCAAGGCGTGCTTCGAGGGCGTCTACCCGACGGGCGACATCACCGAGCGCATGCTCACCGACATCGAGAACGATCGCCTCGCCGCCAGCCGGGCGTAGTCACTGCCGACGCGTCTTCGGCACGCGTCCGCGCAGCTTGGGCACCAGCAGCAGCGCCTCGCGCGCGATCCGGCCGTCCATCTTCGACTTGCCGACCGCGCGGTCGACGAAGTGGATCGGGATCTCCTTCACGGTGAAGCCCGCGCGCACCATGCGGAACGCCATCTCGATCTGGAACGCGTAGCCCTGCGCGGCGACCGCCGACAGGTCGAGCGCCCGCAGAGCGCTGACGTGGAAGCAGCGGAAGCCGGCGGTGTTGTCGCGGATGCCCGAAGCGAGCACGGCGCGGGTGTAGAGGTTGGCGCCGCGCGACAGCGCACGACGCTTCCAGTCCCAGCCGACGGTGCAGCCGCCGCGCACGTAGCGGCTGCCGATCACGAGTTCGGCGTCGTGCGAGGCGAACACCAGCCGCGGCAGGTCCCACGGCGCGTGGCTGAAGTCGGCGTCCATCTCGCAGACGCGTTCGTAGCCGCGTTCGATCGCGAAGCGGAAGCCGGCGATGTAGGCGGTGCCGAGACCCTGCTTGCCCTGCCGGTGCAGAACGTGCACGCGTCGATCGGCGGCGGCGAGGCGATCGGCGATCGCGCCGGTGCCGTCCGGGGAGCCGTCGTCGACGACCAGCACGTCGACGTCGGCGAACGCGTGGATCGCGCGCAGCAGCGGCTCGAGGTTGTCCTTCTCGTTGTAGGTCGGCACGACGACGAGCGTGCGCCACGGCGGCGCGTGCGGACGCACGGGCACCGGTCCGATTCCTGCCGCGCGTCCTTGTTCGGCTGCGGCGCGCGCGGCGGTCTCGTCCTGACCCCGCAGGACGACCAGGCGACTGCTGTCGATGCCGGCGCGCACGACGCTCTCGGCCGCGGCGAAGTCGGCGACGACGCGCAGCGGCTCGGTGAAGGTGCGCGGGCCGGCGACGGTACTCGCCGGTACTTGCGTCGGGGATGGGCGGGCGGGTTCGGCCACGACGAGAACTCGCGGCGCAATCTACCGGCGACTGCCCCTGACGGAACGTCCAGGCGCCGGGATCCGCCGCAGACGCTGGCATCCCGCGGCCGACGTCCTGCTACGGTCCTGAGCCCCCACCCGGAGCGCCGCACATGCCACCGTTCGTCACCGTCCTCGCCCCGACACTCCTTCTCGCCGGTGCCATGGTCGCGCAGGGCGAAGTCGAGCCGCACGTCACCGCCAAGAAGGGCAGCTCGGTCTGGTTGATCCACGAGATGACCACCGCCGCGAAACTCGAGATTCAGGGCCAGGAGATCACGACGTCGCAGCGAACGGCGCGCGTGCTGCACGTGCAGGTGAAGGACATCGATGCCGAGGGTCGTCTCGTCGTCGAGATCACGATCGCGCGGGTGAGCGGGCGCGTGGACTCGTCGGTGGGTCAGTGGAAGTTCGACTTCGATTCGGCCGCGGAAGCGGATGCCCCGAAACACCCAGGGGCGACGGGAGCCTCGGCCGGAGTTGGCATGAAGTTCGTCTCGAAGGTGAGCCCGAGCGGCGAACTGTTCGAACTCGGCGAAGGGTCTTCCGCGGTGCTCGACGCCAACCGGGAGCAGACCAGCTTGCATCAGATCACCGTGCAAGCGCTGCGGCAGATCGTCGTCGACGTGTTCGGCCAGTTGCCGCAGAAGCGCACCGCGGGCGGCGCGCAGTGGAATCGCGATCGCGTGGAGTCGCTTGGCCGCCTGGCCGCTCGCCAGAAGCTCGCGCTGACGCTGACGGACGTCGCTCCCGAGTCGTTCGCGATCGAAGGCTAGGGCGTGCTCGAACTCGCGCTCGACGTGGTTCTCCGCGACCTCGAGCAGGACGGTGCCCCCGACAAGGAAGAGATGCAGCGGCAGTTCAAGAGCACGAAGCTCGAGAAGGGGACCGTCGCCTACAAGCAGAAGACCTCGCGCGAGGACGGCTTCGTGCTGCAGTCGTCGAGTGAGATGCAGTTCGACCTTGCCACCTCCGAGTCGCAGATGGGCGAAGTGACGACCCACATGACGAGCACGACGACGGTCGTGCGCACGACTGCCGAGCAGGCGATGCCGAAGAAGGAGCCGGCCAAGGCACCGGCGGATGCGCCGAAACCCGACGCCGGCAAGTGAGGCAAGGCGCCTCACGCCGCGAGGGGCCCGCGACCAGACCGGGTCGCAGCGCGTAGACTCCGGCGCTGCATCCGCGCGATCCCGCGCGGGGAATCCCATGAAACTTGCCGCGATCCCGTTCCTTCTCGGCGCCGCTGCGGCGGTCGCCCAATCCCCGTCATGGGCGCCGCCCGTGCGCCTGCAGGCCGGCGAAGCCCTGCTCGGCGAAGGCCGGCTCTTTCCGTCGCCGGTGTGGCACGACCTCGACGGCGACGGCCGGCTCGACGTCGTGGTCGGCGATCTGCGCGGCCACCTGACCGTCGCGCGCGGCACGGTCGGCATCGCCGGCAAGATCGTCTACGGCAAGGAAGAGAAGGTGCTCGGCGCCGACGGCAAGATCGTCGACCTGCAGAATTGGTGATGCATCGGCATGAGTCCACAGTTCGTGGACTTCGACGGTGACAGCCGCCTCGACATCGTCGCCGGCATCTTCGACGGCTCACCGCACCTCGTGCGGGGCAGCGACAAGGGCTGGAGCAAACCCGAGCAGATCCTCGACCGCGACGGCGCGCGCATCGTGCTCAACGCGTTCTGGAACTTCGACACGAAGAAGTGGGACGCGACGAACCGCCACGACGCGCCGGGCCATCAGGGGGAAGGGCACGCGACCTCGGCGCTCGCGTTCGACGTCGACGGCGACGGGGATCTCGATCTGCTGCTCGGCGACCATCGCAGCGGGCGCGTGTTCGTGCGGCGCAACGAGGGCACGGCGCTCGCGCCGAAGTTCGCGACGAAGAACGAGCCGTTGCTCGCGGCCGGCAAGCCGTTCGACGTTCCGGGCACGGTCGCGACGATGCGGCTCGTCGACTGGGATCACGACGGCAAGCTCGACCTCGCGTGCGGCAGCATGGGCGATGCCTACCAGGACGGCGAAGGCGGCGGCGTCTGGGTGTACCGGAACCGCGGCACCGACGGGGCTGCGGCGTTCGGCGCGCCGATCGAACTGCTCCCGCCCAGCAAGAAGGGAGCTGCCGGTCCGACGCGCCCCGACTCGGGCATCTACATGGACTTCGCCGACCACGATGGTGACGGCGATCTCGACATGGTCGTCGGCGGCTACTCGCACTGGACGGCGCCGGCCCCGTCGCTGACCGCCGAACAAACGCAGCGGGTTGCCGCGATCAAGGCGGAGCTGCGCACCGTGAACGAGAAGACGCAGGCGCTGATGGGCGAGATCGAGGAAGCGGTGAAGGGCCTCGACCAGGAAGCCGCCGACAAGAAGCGCGACGAACTGTTCGCGGCGCGCAGCGCGGACTTCCAGGCCATCGGCAGGCAAAGCCAGGCGCTCCAGAAGGAGCTCGATCCCCTCGAGCCGGGCATGAAGCGGCAGAGCTTCGTGTGGCTCTACGAGAACCTCGGCACCGTCGGTAGCACGGCCCCGAAGTGAGGAGACGACATCGGCTAAAGCATGGATAAGCAGTCGTAGACACGAGATATCCATGTCTACGACTTGATTTCGATGCTCTGTAGAGCGACGTTATTCAAGCACAACGCTTGGATTTCCGATCCTCTCCCCGAGGCCAACCCGCCTCGCGAACGCCGATGCAGAACGCCAGCAGCACCGACGAGTGGCTCTCCCGCCTCGGCGATCAGCTGCGGGAACTGCGACTCTCGCGCAACCTGGGCCAGGGCGACCTGGCGGCGCGGGCCGGTGTTGGTCGCAGCGCCGTGCAGAACCTCGAGGCTGGCCGCGGCAACCTGACCACCCTGGTGCGCGTCGTGCGCGCGCTCGGTCGCGAGGAATGGCTGCAGACTCTGTTCGCGCAACCGACGATCAACCCGCTGCACGTGATGCCGGCGAAGGCGAAGCGCCAACGCGCCTCGCGCAAGACCGATGGCAGCCCGCCGCGCTGAACGCTACCAGCCCGTCGAGCGCATCGAGGTCTGGTTGTGGGACCAGTTCGTCGGCGCCACGGCCCTCGATCCGGGACTGGGCTACTACGTGTTCGCCTACGACCCCGACTTCGCGCGCAGTGGCATCCAACCCTCGCCGCTGCAGATGCCGGTCGCGGACGACGAACGTCCGTTCGTGTTCCCGGCGTTGCCCGTCGACACGTTCCAACGGCTGCCGGCAATGCTCGCCGATGCCCTGCCCGACAACTTCGGCAATGCGCTGATCGATCGGTGGCTCGCCGACCGCGGCGTGCCGCGCACGGCGATCACCGCGCTCGACCGGCTCGCCTACATGGGCAAGCGCGCGATGGGGGCGCTGCAGTTCAAGCCGTCACGCGGCCCGGCGACCCGCAAGCCGTTCGCGATCGAGCTCGGCGAACTGGTAGGCGTCGCGCGCAGCACGTTGCGCGGCACCTGGGACGACGACGATGCGACCGCCGCGGCGCTGCGCTCGATCCTCGAGGTCGGCACTTCGGCCGGAGGTGCGCGCGCCAAGGCCGTCGTTGCCTGGAACCCGACCACGCAGGAGATGCGCTCCGGCCAACTCGACGCGCCGCCGGGCTTCGAGCACTGGCTGCTCAAGTTCGATGGCGTCGGCCAGGACCGCGAACTCGGCTCCTCTCAGGACTACGGGCGCATCGAGTTCGCGTACCACGGAATGGCGCGCGCTGCAGGCATCACGATGACCGACTGCCGGCTGCTCGAGGAGAACGGGCGCGCGCACTTCATGACGCGGCGGTTCGATCGCGACGGTGCGT
The DNA here is from genome assembly GCA_002343845.1 of Planctomycetes bacterium UBA2386. The sequence goes on from DDSQ01000172.1 coordinate 41,335, forward strand.
CGATGCGGCACCACGTGCAGACGCTCTGCGCGATGGCGCACCTCGACTTCCGTCGTCGTGGCGCGAACGCGTACTCCCAGCTGTTCTTGGCCATGCGCGAGCTCGGGTTGCCGCGCGAGGACCTGGTCGAGGCGTTCCGGCGGATGGCGTTCGCGGTGATGGGGCGCAACTGCGACGACCACGCCAAGAACGTGTCGTTCCTGCTGCGGCAGAGGCAGGCGTGGCGTCTGGCGCCGGCCTACGACCTGACGTTCGCGCACAACCCGCGCGGCGAGTGGACCAACCAGCACCTGATGAGCGTCAACGGCGTGTTCCGCGACATCAGCGCTGCAGATCTGCTCGCCGAGGCCGATCGCTTCGGCATCGGCGAGGGCAAGTCGATCCTCGCCGACGTGCGGCGCGCGCTCGCGCGCTGGCGCGAGTTCGCTCATGCGGCCGGCGTCGCGGACACGGTGGTCGAGACGATCGCCGGGCTGCATCGACCGCTCGGGTAGGCGAGTCGCTGGCACGACGCCGACCGGTCCGCTATCCCTGCGACCGTGACCACCTCGTTCGATCCGACGCGCGCCAAGGCGCGCCTTCTGCAGCTCGTCCGCGAACGCGCCTACAAGGACGGCATCGACATCGTGCTCGCGTCCGGCAAGCGCTCGACCTTCTACATCAACGGCAAGAAGGTCAGCCTGCACCCTGAAGGGCTCTGGCTGATCGCCAAGCTGCTGCTCGACAAGCTGAAGCGGTACCCGGCGATCACCGCAGTCGGCGGCCTGACGATCGGCGCCGATCCGCTGGCGAGCGCGGTCGCGGCGCTGAGCTTCGAGACCGGCCAGAACCTCAAGGCATTCCTCGTGCGCAAGGAAGCGAAGGGCCACGGCACCGGCAGCCTGATCGAAGGCGAACTCGAACGCGGGGAGCAGGTCGCGATCCTCGAAGACACGGTGACCACCGGAGGCTCGGCGAAGAAGGCGATCGACGCAGTGCTCGCCGTGGGTGCGAAGCCGGTCGTCGTGATGGCGATCGCCGATCGCGAGGATCCCGACGCCGACGCGTTCCGCAAGGAGTGGAAGGTCGACTGCCTTCTGACCCTGAGCGAGATCCGGAAAGGCTGAACGTGCGCGCCGTCGCGATCGTGCCGGCGGCGGGCAAGGGCGAACGCATGGGCGCCGACAAGGCGCTCCTCGACCTCGCGGGTAGCACCGCGATCGAGCGCGTCGTCGCGACGTGCCGCGCCAGCGGGCTCGACGTGCTGGTCGTGCGTCGCGAGGGCGCGGCGGCGTTGCCCGCGGGCCTCGGCGCGAACGTCGTCGTCGTGCCGCCGGGCGGCGAGATGGCCGACAGCCTGCGCGCTGCGCATGCGCGCCTGCCTGCCGACTGCGACGTCGTCGTCGTGTTCCCCGTCGACCACGCGCTCGTCGCGGCCGAGACCGTGCTGGCCCTCGTGCACACCGCGAGCAGCACCGGCGGCATCGCGCTGCCGTTGTTCCGCGGCCGGCCTGGCCATCCGCTCGCGCTGCCTCGTGCCGTGTTCGCGGAGATCGCCGCGCCGCACGCCGTGCTTCGCGACGTCGTCAAGCGCAACGGGGCGCGTGTGCACGCGGTGGCGTCGGCGAACCCGTGGGTGCTCGCCGATCTCGACCACCCCGAAGACCACCGCGCGGCGGTGTGCGCGCTGCGCGGCGAGCCGTGGAGCACGGTGGCGCAGATGTTCCGCCATCGCAGCCACCGTGCGTACCGGCCCGACGCGGTGCCGCAGGAGCAGCTCGAACGCCTGGTCGACGCCGCGCGGCACGCGTCGACTTCGAGCTTCATCCAGGCCTACTCGGTGATCGTCGTGCGCGACGCGGCGCGCCGGGCCGAATGCGCGCGCCTCTGCGGCGGCCAGGCGCACATCGCCCAGGCGCCCGTGTTCGCCGCGATCTGCGCCGACCTGCACCTGCTGGCCGCGGCGTGTGGTCGCCATGGCACGCAGTTGCAGGCGCAGAGCCTCGAGCTGCTGCTGCAGGCGACGATCGACGCCGCGTTGCTCGGCCAGAACCTGCAGCTCGCGGTCGAAGCCGAGGGTCTTGGCGCGTGCATGATCGGCGGGGCGCGCAACCACCCGCTCGAGATCGCGCGGTTGCTCGAACTGCCGAGCCACGCCTATGTCGTGTTCGGCATGACGATCGGCGTGCCCGCCGACGATCCGATCCCGCGCGGTCGGATGCCGCTGCGTGGCGTGATGCACCTCGAACGCCACGACGGCTCGCGAAGCGACGCCGTGCTCGACGCGGCCGACGACGGCATGCGGGCGTGGGCCCGCCGCACCAACGCCGAGCGCGGTGGCTATCAGGGGCGCCCGGTCAGCGAGCAGAAGGGCTGGGCCGAACGCATGGCCGCGGCGTGGGGCGCGGACAGCAGCTATGCGCGGGCGCGGCGCACGCTCGCCGACGAACTGCGTCGGCTGGGCTTCGGCTTCGATTGACCGCAATCGCGGTCGCGCCAGGGGCGTACCTGCTGCGCCGCCGACGCCAGCGATGCAGCGAGGGAGTCGCCAAGGTCTCATCGATGCGCTCCGATGACGGGCCCTTGATGAAGTCGTCCTCGCGCTTGGCGGCCGTCCTGATCGGATCGACGCTGGTTGCCGCCGGCGTGGCGCAGACTCCGGGCTTCGCGCCATGGCGCGGCATCGTGCTCGAGAGCAATGCAATCGGGTCCGACGGGCGCATGGCCGCGACCGACGACGTGCGTGGACGCATCGTGAGTTTCGGGTGCCATCCTCCCGAGTCGGTGTTCGCCGACACCTGGGAATGGGGCGGCACGCAGTGGCTGCCGAGCGATGCGGCGCGGCTGCCGCCGTTCCGGCGCCATGGCGCGTTCGCCTATGACAGCGCGCGGCGGCGCGCGGTGATGTTCGGCGGCGCCGGGCAGAGCACCTTCAACGACACCTGGGAATGGGACGGCGAGGTGTGGCTGCAGCGCACGCCGCCGGTCTCGCCCGCCCCGCGCAGCGGCTGTGCTGCCGCCTACGACGCCGCCCGCGGCCGCGTGGTCCTGTTCGGTGGCCAGTTCTTCGGCGACACCTGGGAGTACGACGGCTCGACGTGGGTGCAGCGATTCCCCGTCAATGCCCCGTCGGCTCGCCGCGACCACCTGATGGAGTACGACGAAGCGCGCCAGCGCGTCGTGCTGCACGGTGGCCAGGCGTTCGCCCCGTATGCGCTCAGCCCTGAGACCTGGGAATGGGATGGCACCAATTGGCTGCTCCAGAGCTCGAGCGGTCCCACCGCCATCCGGCAAGCGATGGTGTTCGATCGCGCGCGCCAACGGTGCGTCATGTTCGGTGGCGACGCGCAGCCCAACGCGACCTTCGAATGGAACGGCACCGCGTGGACCGTCGCGGCAGCTTCGGCGCCGGCGTCGTTGTCGTGGCTGTCGTTCCGGCCCCTGATGGAGCGGGACCCGGCCAGCGGATCGGCGGTCCTGTTCGAGGGCGGCAGGAAATGGCAGTGGGGCGGCTCGGGATGGAGCATGACTCCGACCCAGTTGCTGCCGGTCGATCGCGACACGACGGTTGCGTGCACCGACACGATCCGCAACCGCGTGGTCGCCTACACCAGCACCGGGGGCACGTTCGAGTGGGACGGCGTCGCGTGGAGTCAGCTGGCCGGCGCTACCGGTATCCGCGGCTTGACGATGGTGTTCGATGCTGCGCGTGGCACGTCGGTGCAGTTCGGCGGTCAAACAAGCGGCCTCGCGGTGAACGACGTGACCCGCACCTGGAACGGCACCGCTTGGAGCGTCGTGCCCGCGCCGAACCGACCGTCGCCGCGGTACTACGCGTCTCTCGCGTACGACGCTGCCCGGCAACGCGTCGTGCTGTTCGGCGGCATCGGCCCGAACCCGCCGAATCCGGGGCCACCGCCTGTCTATGGCGACACCTGGACGTTCGATGGCGTGACTTGGACCGAACACTTCGGTCCCGGGCCGTCGCCGCGCTTCGACCCCGCCATGGCATACGACCCCGTGCGGCAAGTCGTCGTGCTGCACGGCGGCGGGGGTTTCGGAACCGGCAACAACGACACCTGGGAGTGGAACGGCACCGGCTGGCTGCAACGCACGCCGGCGGTAGCACCGCCGATCCGCGGCAGCGCGGCGCTCGCGTTCGATCCCCAGCGCGGCGCGCTCGTGCTGGCGGGTGGCAGGTGGGTCGGGCCGAGCACGGACACCTGGACCTGGGATGGCACCACCTGGACATCGCTGACGCTGCAACCCGCCGTCTGGCCGCGCGACTACGGAGCCTTCACGCTCGATCCGTCGCGCCAGGAGCTGATGTTCTTTGGCGGCAGTGTGATCTCGGGCTCGTCGTCGGTGCCACGGCGTGACGCGCAGTGGCTTCGGTTGTCGGTGACGCCGGCGCAAACGGCCACGGTAGGTGCGAGCTGCGCGATCGGCGTGCCACCGCGGCTGTCGTCGCCGCTGCCGTACGTCGGCAACGCGGACTTCGCGATCGACCTGCTCGACGCGAATGCACAGGCCTTGTGCTGCGTCGGGTTCGCGACGACGGTGCAGGCGCAACCGATCGGGCCGTGCATCATGCAGCTCGGCGGCGGCGGCAGCGTGTTCGCCGCCGGAACCACGAGTGCCGCAGGCTTCGCGCGGTTCGCGCTGCCCGTGCCGCCGTCGCTCGGCCTGATCGGCGCGCAAATCGTCGCACAAGGTGCTTCCGCGTCGGCGACCGGGCCCTACCTCGGCTTCGACATCACGTCGGCCCGGGTGCTGTTGCTCGGTGACTGAGCCGGGCGCGTGACGTGGCTCAGGGCACCTGCCCGCGCCGCAGCATCGCCAGGGGATAGAACGTGCCACGCCAGCGCACGCCGCCCTGACGCAGCGTGATCCACGTCGAGCGCAGCAGTGCTATCGGCAACAGGCAGCGCGTCACCGGCACGAGCGCCCCGGCGAACGCCGACCACTGCATGCGGCGAGCGAACGCCATTCCAGGCAGCGCGCCGCCGCACCACGCCACGAACGGCAACCAGCCGAGCGGTCCGGCGAGCCACGGGCCCGCGACCGAGGCCCCGACCAGCAGTACGAACAGCGCGATCGCGCCGAACGCGACGGCCGTGCGGTAGCGCAGCACCGCGAACATGTTCTTGGTCGTCACGGCGAGCAGCTGCCGCGGCGTGCCGCCCCAGTCGATGGCGAGGTCGTTCGCGGCGAACCACACGCGCGTTCGGAACCCGGCGCGGAACAAGAGGCACCCGAGCCAGACGTCGTCGACGACTTCGAGACGCAGCGGCAGGTGTCCGCCGATCGCCCGCCAGGCATCGGTGCGCACGAGGTTGAACGCGCCGGTGCCGACGAAGCTGCGTTGGGGGGTGTCGTTCACCGCCGCCACCCGGCGCAGGATCGTCAGGTGGAACGCCAGCAGGCACGCGCGGCCGAGGAACGTGGTGCCGCGGTGCGTCGGCAGCAGCGACACGTGGTGCGCGCCGTCGCGTTCGGCTCCGGCGATCGCGCGCGCCAGCGTGTCCTCGCGCATCTGCGCATCGCCGTCGGTGAACAGGATCCAGCGGGTCGCGACGTTCGCCGCGCCCTGTTGCAGGGCGTGGGACTTGCCGAGCCACTCGGGCGGCAGCTCGCGCACCGTGACGATCGTCAGCCGGTCGTCGGCCGCCGCGAGGCGCGCCAGCGTGGTCGCCGTGCCGTCCCTGCTGCGGTCGTCGACCACGATCACGCGCAGCCGCACGTGCCGTTGCTGCAACAGCCTCGTCACCGACGCGACGACGTGGGCCTCGTCGTCGCGCACTGCCATGACCACCGTGACCTCCGGCTCGGGAGCCGCAGGGGGCAGCCCGGGCAGGACGCGCAGCCGCCGGATCGCCCCCAGGTCGTGCAGCACGAGCAGCACCCAAGGCACCGCCAGCGCGATCGGCCACCACCACATGCGCGTGTTCTACCGCGCGCTCAGCGATGCACGCCCGGCGCTTCCATGCCGGTCTTCTCGACCCACTCGAGGTAGCTGCCCGGGTACGCGTTCGCCGGCTTGCCCGCCGCGCACTCACTGACGTCGAGCACGCGGTTGGCGAGGCCGCGCAGGAAGCCGCGGTCGTGCGACACGAACAGCATCGTGCCGTCGAAGTTCTGCAGCGTCTGCACGAGCATCTCCTTCGTCAGCATGTCGAGGTGGTTGGTCGGCTCGTCGAGCACGAGGAAGTTCGGCGGGTCGAACAGCATCAGGGCGAGCACGAGGCGCGACTTCTCGCCGCCGCTCAAGAACTTGATCAGCTTGTCCTGGTCGTCGCCCGAGAACTGGAACGCGCCGAGCAGCGTGCGCTTCACGCTTGTCGGCTCGAGGTGGAACTTCTGGTCCACCTGCTCGTACACGGTCAGCTCCGGATCGAGCAGGTCGAGGGCCTGCTGCGCGAAGTAGCCCATCTTCACGCTGCCGAGCTTCACCACGCCGGCGTCGGGCTGCAGGTGGCCGGCGACCATCTTGAGCAGGGTCGTCTTGCCCGAGCCGTTCTGGCCCATCACGCACCAGCGCTCGCCGCGTTTGACTTCGAAGTCGAGCCGCTCGTAGACGACCTTGCTGCCGTAGGCCTTCTTCGCGCCGAGGATCTTGACGACGTCGTCACCCGAGCGCGGCGGCGTCTTGAACTGGAACGGCACGACCTCGCGCTTCTTCGGCAGCTCGATCTTCTCGATCTTGTCGATCTTCTTCGCCTTGCTCTGCGCCTGCGCGGCCTTGGCGACGTGCGTGCCGAAGCGGTCGATGAACCGCTGCATCTTGGCGATCATCGCCTGCTGCCGTTCGAACTGGGCCTCGAGCTGCGCGGCGCGCACCTTCTGCTCGCGCTCCATGTAGTCGTAGTCGCCCGAGTAGGAGACGAACTGGCCGTTGTCGACGTCGATGATGCGGTCGACGACGCGGTTCATGAAGTCGCGGTCGTGGCAGGTCATCAGCACCGCAGCCTTGGTCTGCTGCAGGAACTGCTCGAGCCAGAGGATCGACTCGATGTCGAGGTGGTTGGTCGGCTCGTCGAGCAGCAGCACGTCGTTGTTGCCGAGCAGCACCTTCGCCATGCCGACGCGCATCTTCCAACCGCCCGACAGAGCGCCGACGTCGCCCTCGATCTGCGCATCGTTGAAGCCCAGCCCGTGCATCACTTCCTTGGCGCGCGCCTCGAGCTCGTAACCACCGAGGTCCTGGTACTGCGCCTGCACTTCGCCGTAGCGGGCGAGGATGCGGTCCATGTCGTCCGCCTTCTCGGGATCCGCCATGTCGTGCTGCAGCTGCTCGATCTCGTGGTGCAGTTCGCCGACCTTGCCGCTGCCTCCGATCGCCTCGTCGATCACCGAGCGACCCGACATCTCGCCGATGTCCTGGCGGAAGTAGCCGAGCGTCAGCCGGCGCGGCAGCGCGACCTCACCGTCGTCGGGCTTCTCCTCGCCGACGATCAGGCGGAACACGGTCGACTTGCCAGCACCGTTCGGGCCCGTCAGGCCGACCTTCTCGCCGGGGTTGAGCTGCAGCGAGGCGTCGACGAACAGGATCTGGTTGCCGTGCCGCTTGTTGATGCCGGTCAGGGTGATCATCGGGGGCGAACAGGATAGCGACTGGCCGCGTCGGAACGTCGACGACTATCCTCCTGCGACCGATGGCCAACCTGGACCGCATCGCCCGAGCGTTGCCCGGAGTCGAGACCGGCATCGCCTGTGCCGGCACGAGCATCGAGAGCCGGACCTACAAGGTCGGCGGCAAGGCGTTCCTGTTCGTGTCGTCCAAGGACGTGCGGCTCAAACTCGGTGCGTCCGCCGCCGACGCGAAGAAGCGTGGGTTCGAAGTGGGCGCCAGCCTCTGGGTGAAGTTGCTTCGGGCGTCGTTGCCGCCGGACCGGGTGCTCGCGAAGTGGATTGCCGAGAGCCACGCGTTGATGGTGAGCCCGCCGGCTCGCGCCAAACGCGCACCGCGCAAGGCGCGCGGCGCGTGAGCGATGCCGGCTGAGAGACGCGGCGGGCGGGCGTTCAGCGCGATCGGCTGTCGGTGATCATCGAACCGAGCGATTCGGCATCGCTGCTGGTGCGCGCCCACGCGGCGAAGTTCGCCGCCATCGCCGTCGGTTCTCCGGCCGTCGCCATGACGATCGGCAGCCCGAACGGGTAGTAGCCGTTGCCGAAGGCCTCGACGCTCGGCGGGTTCCAGTCGATCTGCAGCAGGCGCATGCCCTGCGGCAGCGACTGCCCGGTGATACGCACGACGGCGATCGACCCGGGGCGCTGGAGCTGGCGCACGAGTTCGCCGTCGTGGGCTGGCACGGAGTCACGGCCGAACGGATCGCCCGGGATCATCGCCATCGCCGCCCGATCGCGCACGGCGCGATCGCTCGGCACGAACGCGACGACGTTGCCGCCCTCGCAGCCGAGCTCGCTCCACGTCGCGACCTGCCCCGCGAGCACGCTGCGCATCTGCGCGCGCGTCAGCGAGCGCAGCGCGCTCTTCTGCGCGACGGCGAGGCCGAACAGCTCGACGCCGAGCCGCGTCTGCCGCAGGCCCGCTTCGACATCGGCGGCCGCAAGGGCGCTGCCGAGGATCGCGAAGTCGCAGCGGCCGAGCAGCAGCGACGCGACGGCGTCGCGGTCGGTCACGAGCGAGCTCTGCAGCGCGAGCTGGCCGCCGCCGGCGAAGCGTCCGAGCACGCCGGCATCGATCACGTGTCCGGCGTCGCGGCCGACGGCGATGCGCACGGTCGGCGCGTGGCCCGGGAGCAGTGCGGACTCGGCCAGCGGCGTGGGTGTTGGCAGAGCGGCGTGGTAGCCGGCGTCGCGGGACTCCAGCGAAACCGAAGCGGCCACCAGCACGGCGGGTTCTTCCGCCGGCATCCGGTCGCAGCCGAGCTGTCGCGCGATGATGCGCGGATCCGGGTCGGCGCCGCCGGTGCAGGCGCCAAGTCCGGCGAACAACCAGGCCCAACGCCGCTGCCGGTGGCAGGCGGCCTTCGTCGTGTTTCTCCCCATGTCCCCCTCGCTGTCGCGCTATCGAACAGCGGCTCGAGACGATGTCGGGAGATGCGACACTCGAACCGGGATCGCCTCGTTGCGATGGGCGGCTCGTGGCTGCGACAAACCGTCGCCGCGAACTCAAGGACCCGTCGAGCGGGCGCGCCAAGGGTGCGGGTCGGCGTGTTCGGGTTGGCCTGGGACCGGGGGACCGCCCTCCGGTCCCGGAGTGAAACACCGCCCCGGGCCTGGCCCGGGCAGCGAGCGCCGTGCGAGCTCGCTGGCTCGGTGGGCCCGCCGTGACAATATGTACCCGTTGACGATCCAAGATTGTCCGGTACATGTCCACGCCCACTCGTGCCGACCTTCCTCCCCGAACTCGATCGCGCCGCCGCCACCTCGCTGGCGACCCAGATCGCCGGCTTCTACGTCCAGGCGATCGGCGACGGGCGCATGCGCGCCGGGGAACGGCTGCCACCGATCCGCGCCGTCGCCAGCGCCTGCGACGTCACGCGCGCGACGGTGCAGGACGCCTACCGCCTGCTCGCCGAGCGCGGCCTGGTCGAGGGCACCGTCGGTCGCGGCACCGTGGTGCTCGCTGGCGGCACCCGCGGCGAGGCGACAGAGGCCGCGCGCCCGTTGAGTGCCTACGCCGAAGCGGCGCTGCGCCGCTCGCGCGAGATGCCGGGTGCCCCGCCGCTGCCGCCCGGGCGCGCGCCGGTTGCGAACTTCGCCGAGCTGGCGCCGGACGGCGATCGCTTCCCGGTCGATGCCTGGCGCGCCGCGATGGACGCCGTGCTGCAGCAGCGCGGTGGTGCGTTGCTCGGCTACGGCAACGCCGCGAACGGGCTGCCCGAACTGCGCGCGATGCTCGCCGAGCGCGCGCGCGACGTCGATCCTGGCCTCGGCCCCGACGACATCCTGGTCACCGCTGGTGCGCAGCAAGCGCTCGACCTCGTGCTGCGCACGTTCTGCGCGCCGGGCGACACCGTCGTCGTCACGTTGCCGAGCTACCACCAGATGCACGGTCTGTTGCGCGCGCACGGCCTGCACGTCGTGCAGGTGCCGTGGACGCCGGCGGGGCTCGATCTCGCCGTGCTCGAACGGGCGCTGCAGCGGCAGCCGGTGCGGCTCGTCTACCTGATGCCGACGTTCCACAACCCGACCGGCCGCTCGCTCGATCGCGCGCAGCGGCAGGCGTTGTTGGACGTCGTTGCCCGCACGTCGGTGCCGATCGTCGAGGACGAGTACCAGAGCTCGCTGCGCACGCGCGGCAAGGCGGCTCCGACGTTGCGCTCGCTCGATCCGCGCGGCCTCACCGTCACGGTGTCGACCGTGAGCAAGGAGCTGTTCCCCGCGCTGCGCATCGGCTGGATCGCCGGTGCACCCGCGTTGCTGGAGCCGATGGGCGCGGTGAAGCGCTTCATGGACCTCGAGACGAGCCCGTTGCTGCAGGCAGCACTGGTCGAGTTCGTCGCGAAGGGCCACCTCGACGCCTACGCGACGAAGCTGCGTGCCGAACTGCGCGCGCGCCACGAGGCGCTGCAGCGCGCCTGCCGAGCGCACCTGCCGCCCGGCTGCACGATCACCGATCCCGACGGCGGCTTCGTCGCCTGGCTCGAACTGCCCGAGCCCGGCCACGGCGAACGGCTCGCCGAGCTCGCCGCCGAACGCGGCGTGCGTGTCGTGCCGGGGCGCGTGTTCGACCTGCACGGCCAACCGTCGCGCGGCGTGCGCCTGTCGTTGACGCGCTCCGACACTCGCCAGATCGACGCCGGCATCGCCGTGCTCGCCGACTGCGCCCGCACCATCACCGCACCGGCCGGCGCGGCCCGCACCTTCCTCTGACTCTCCTCCCCAACGCAGCCACTGTCATGACCAGCAAGAATCCACTCCCCAAGGTCCCCGGCTTCACCGCCGAAGAACTCGTCAGCAAGATCGGCTTCTGCGAGCAGCTCAAGGGCGGCGTCATCATGGACGTCGTCAACGCCGACCAGGCGCGCATCGCCGAGGAGGCGGGTGCGTGCGCGGTGATGGCGCTCGAACGCGTGCCTGCCGACATCCGCAAACACGGCGGCGTCGCGCGCGCCAGCGACCCGGGGATGATCGCCGAGATCCAGAAGGCCGTGAGCATCCCGGTCATGGCGAAGGTGCGCATCGGCCACTTCGTCGAGGCGCAGATGCTCGAAGCGATGGAGGTCGACTGCATCGACGAGAGCGAAGTGCTCACGCCCGCGGACGAGCAGTTCCACGTCGACAAGCGCGGCTTCAAGACGCCGTTCGTCTGCGGTTGCCGCGATCTCGGCGAGGCCCTGCGGCGCATCCACGAAGGGGCGGCGATGATCCGCACCAAGGGCGAAGCCGGCACCGGCAACGTCGTCGAGGCGGTGCGGCACATGCGCGCGCTGCTGTCGCAGATCCGCGAGCTGCGCGGCATGGACGAGAAGCAGATCGAGAAGAGGGCGACCGAACTGCGCGTGCCGGCCGAGCTCGTCGCCTGGGTCGCCGAGAGCCAGAAGCTGCCGGTGCCGAACTTCTCGGCCGGCGGCGTCGCCACGCCCGCCGACGCGGCGTTGATGATGCAGCTCGGCGCCGAGGCGGTGTTCGTCGGCTCGGGCATCTTCAAGTCCGGCGATCCGGCGAAGCGCGCGCGGGCGATCGTGCGCGCGGTGACGCACTTCGAGGATCCGAAAGTGCTCGTGGAAGTGAGCAAGGGACTCGGCGAGCCGATGGTCGGCATCAACCTCGACACGCTGCCGCCGAACGAACGGCTCGCCAGCCGTGGCATCTGAGGCGCCGATCGACGACGCGCCGCTGGTCGGCGTGCTCGCGCTGCAAGGCGACTTCCTCGATCACGAGGCGGCGCTGCACGCGGAGGGGCTGCGCACGCGCCAGGTGCGCGCGGCCGTCGATCTCGCCTCTCTCGACGGGATCGTGCTGCCGGGCGGCGAGAGCACGACGATGCTGACGCTGCTCGGCGTCGAAGGGCTGTGGGAACCGCTCGGCGTGGCGCTGCGCAGCGGCGTGCCGGTGTTCGCGACGTGCGCCGGGCTGATCCTGCTGGCGGAGCGCGTCGTGAGCCCGGAGCAGCGCAGCTACGGCGTGCTGCCCCTGACCGTGGTGCGCAACGGCTACGGGCGGCAGTTCCACTCGGGCACGTTCGCCATCGCGAGCGACGTGTTGCCGCCGGGCACGACGGGCACGTTCATCCGCGCGCCGCGCATCACGGCCGTGGGCGAGGGCGTCGAAGTGCTCGCGCGCCGCGGTGAGGATCCGGTGCTGGTGCAGAAGGGACCGGTGCTCGCGGCGTGCTTCCATCCGGAGCTGCAGGAAGAGCATCCGGTCGTCGCGCGCTTCGCGGCGATGGTGCGCGAGCATCGTGCCGCAGGGGTCGGGCGATGAACGTCGTCTACGCCGTCGAACCGGCGTTGTCGGCGGGCGAGTTCGTCGACGTGCTGCGTCGCTCCACACTCGCCGAACGCCGGCCGGTCGCCGACGCCGCGCGCATCGCGGGCATGCTGCAGAACGCGGATCTCGTGCTGACGGCCCGGGACGAACGTGGAGTGCTCGTCGGTGTGTCGCGCGCGATCACCGACTTCCACTACTGCACCTACCTGTCGGACCTCGCAGTCGATGTCGCCTGCCAGCGGCGCGGCATCGGCAAGGAGCTGATCGCGCGCACCCACGCCGCCGCCGGTCTGCAGACGTCGTTGATCCTGCTCGCCGCGCCGGCGGCACGCGACTACTACGGCCACATCGGCATGCAGAAGAACGACGCGTGCTGGGTGGTGCCGCGACGCTGACGTTCCGCGACGAGTCGGCGGCGCCGCTGCGCTGGCGCCGGGACTTCGATCGGCCAGCGGCGACCGCCCTTCGCGTAGGGGCGGGTTCCGGGGTCACCGCGCCCGCGTAAGCGGCGTCCAGCGGTCGCGAACGCCGCCGCCATCGTTACCATCCTGCGCCCTCTCCCGCCCTCGATGTCCGCACCCATCCGCGTCGTCTCCTTTGGCCTTGGCCCGATCGGCCTGGCTGCCGCCCGCCTCGCCCTCCAGAAGACCACCGTCCAGCTCGTCGGCGCGATCGACATCGATCCCGCGAAGATCGGGCAGGACCTCGGCGACCTGCTGGAACTCGGGCGCAAGACCGGGATCCTCGTCGAGGGCGACGCCGAGAAGGCGATGCGACGGCTGCAGCCCGACGTGATGCTGCATTGCACCTCGAGCTTCATGCCGATGGTGAAGGACCAGCTGCTGCTCGCGGCGAAGTGCGGCGTCGACGTGGTGTCGTCGACCGAGGAACTGCTGGTGCCGGAGTTCCAGCACGAGGCGCTGGCCAAGGAACTGGACGCATCCGCGAAGGCCGGCGGCGTGTCGTTCCTCGGCACGGGCGTCAACCCCGGCTACGCGATGGACTTCATCGCCGTCGTCGCGTCGGCAGTGACCTTCGACGTGCAGTCGGTGAAGTGCACGCGCGTCGTCGACGCCGCGACGCGACGGCTGCCCCTGCAGAAGAAGGTCGGTGCTGGCCTGACCAAGGCCCAGTTCCAGAAGCAGATGGCGACCGGCAAGTTCGGGCACATCGGCATGCGCGAATCGGTGGCGCTGCTGGCGCGCGCGCTCGACTTCAAGGTCGAGCGCATCGGCCAGACGGTGGAGCCGGTGTTCGCCCCCGAGGACCTCAAGACGCCGTTCCTCACCGTCAAGGAAGGCCAGGTCGCGGGCATCCGCAACCACGGCTACGGCTACATCGGCAAGCGTCCGGTGCTGCACCTCGACCTCGCGATGTACGTCGGCGCGCCCGACCCGCGCGACGAAGTCGTGCTCGAGAGCACCCCGCCGATCCACCTGAAGTTCCTCGGCGGCATCGCCGGTGACCAGGCGACGGCCGCGATCCTGGTGAACAACCTGCACGGCGTCGTGGCCGCGCCGCCCGGCCTGCGCACCGTGCTCGACGTCGCGCCGCCGCGTCTCTGCCGCTGACGCCGCAGGCGATTTCGTGCCCGGGTTGGAGCCGGGCGCGTGGACGCCTACTGTTGCCGCCATGGCGCTTTCGCGGTTGCGACCATCGGTCTGGGTCGGCGCATGGACCCTGGTGGTGGTGGGCGTGTTCGTTGCGCGCGGCGACCTGCGCATCGCTTCGGCTGCCGAACGCGTCGCGGCCGAACGCGCACCCGGCCCGATCGTCGTGAAAGCGCGCAGCGCTCCGCGCCCGGCAGCGATCGTGCGGCAGCGTGGCCGCGTCTTCGACACGCGCGGGTTCCTCGTCGTCGGCGCCGAGATCGTGCCGATGCAAGGGCCGCCGCTGCGCAGCGACGGCGATGGCGCGTTCACGATCGAGTTGGCGCCCGGCAGCACGATCGACCTGCTGGTGCGCGCAGACGGCATGCGCCCGACGTGGTGTCGCGCCAGCGATGGTTCCCCCGAACCGCTGTGCGTGAGCCTCGAGCCGGCAGCGCCGTGGGATCCGCCGGCGAAGGCGCCGGAGCCGCCGTCGACCCTGCGCGGCGAAGGCGTCGTGCGTGATGCGTTGGCGCGTCCGCTCGCGGGAGCCTTCGTGACCGCCGACGCGAGCGGCGTCTGGTCGCGCACCGACGACATCGGCCGCTTCGCCTTGCTGCTGCCGACGCCAGCGACGTCGCTGTTCGTGCATCATCCGGACGGCGGCGACAACGGCATGGGGTCCTACGGCGTCGTTGCGAACCTCGTCGCGCAGCGCTCGAGCGGCGCAATGCCGGTGCCCGACGTGGTCGTCGGCCCGGCGACGGGCGTGCGCGGCATCGTGCGCGACTCGCGCGGCCACCCGGTCGCGGGCGTGCCGGTCGAGATCACGGGAGAAGGGCTGCAGCGGCTCGTCGAGACCGGGCCCGGCGGAGCGTTCCGCGCCGGCGGCCTGCCGCCGGGCAGCTACCGCGTGCATCCTGGCGCGTGGCGCGGCGCGATCGCCGCTCCGGCGTCCGTCGACCTCGGCGCCGAGCCCGTCGATCTCGATCTGCGGCTGGTGGCCGCGGACGAAGTGCGGCTGCGGGTCGTCGACGAGCGCGCGTCACCGGTCGCTGGCGTGATCGTGGCGACGATCATCGGCGACGCGCGGCGCGGCATCGCGCGCACCGATGCGAACGGCTACGCCGCGGTGCCGCTCGCCGACGCGACGGGGTTCGACGTTCGCACCCCAGATCACCACGCGCCGGTTGTCGTTCGCCGCTTCGATGCGGACCCGGCGACGCTCGTCGTGGCGATGCCGTGACCGGCAACGGTCACTGCAGCACGACCATCGCGGCGTTGCTCACGACGAACCCGACGGAGTTGTTGGCGAGCACGGCGGCCTGCGTCGCGATCAGGTAGCCCGGGAAGCCCGAGGGAACCGGGAACGACGACGTGCCATCCCCCGCACCGTTGGTGGGGAACACGGCGCCGACCACGAGCTCGTTGAGCGGCAGGTATGCGGAGCACCCCGGAAGGAACGGCGTGCCGGGCAGGTCGAGCGACAGCGCGTAGAAGTCGCCGCCGAACGTGTTCGGCGTCCCGCCGGTCTTGACGACCTGGATCGTGTTGCCGCCCGTCGGTGCGCCGGACCACGCCACGCCCATGTTGCCGGCACCCACCGGGCAGCCGACGCCCCACACGCCGTTCTGGCCCGGCAGAAGGTAGGCGACGGTCAGCGTCGGCTTGCCCAACGTGTTCTCGCGCGAGTTGAGCCGGTGCGCGCTCTGCGGCTGGATCTCATCGGCTCGCAGCACCCAGCCGAAGTTGGCCGCCGGCGCGTCGAGCCAGGACTGCACGTCCGCGGTCGTGGCCGCCGACAGGTCCGAAGAGAACGAGCCGAACGCCGGCATCGACGCGGTCAGCGTCGCCGTCGCGGCGAAGTCGCCCCCGGGCGTGGTCCACGTGGCGCCGGGGAAGAACGTGTGCAGCCACGTCGCGTCGTTGGTCTGTGCAGCGGCTCCGCCTCCGCCGTTGCCCGACGCCACGCTGCCGCCTTCACCCCAAACCGCCTGCAGCCGGTGGCCGGTGATCGGCGTCGGTCCGACGACGGTCGTCTGCGAGGACGTCAAGTTGAGCTGGGCCGAGACGATCTCGGCTCCGGCCGGAACGTGCGCCGCGACGTTGAAACGCAGCACGGCGCGACGAATGAGCCCGGTCGCGTTGAGCCCGACGAACATGCCCGTGCCGCTGCCGTTGGCCAGGCTGCCCGTGGGGCTTTCGTACAGCGTGCCGTCGGCTGCACACGGCACCACGACGGTGGTCTGGGCGACGGCGAGTGGCGTGATGGCGAGCAGGAAGGCGGCGGAGCCGAGGGTGCGGTGCATGCGAGGATGGTGGGTGGTGCGAACCGGGAGGTCGGGGCCGGGCAACATAGCCTCGCGCGAACATCCGCCCAGCCCCGCAGTCGCGGCCGGTAAGGCGGGGCTCGCGACGTTCGCCGCACCGTTTCTCGCCGAGCGAACTACTACTTCTTCTCGTCGCCCTTGGCCTTCTCGAGATCTTGCTTCTGCTTGTCGCCGACGGCGTAGACCTCGCCGTGGCCCATCTCCGCGAGCCGGCGCAACAGGCCCATGTTGGCTTCGCCGAGGCCGATGCAGTGCAGGCGGATGCGACGGAAGGCGTTCATGCGCTTCACGTCCTCGACCAGCCAGTTCTCGTCCACGTACGGGCCCGGGTAGTAGAGCTGCGGCGTGCGCTTGGCAGGTGCGTCGTACTCCTGGTCGACGACGACGTTCCCTTCGCCGTAGTCCTTGTCGAGTCCCTCGTAGTCGTCGTACGACGGCGCGCCGTCCGACAGCAGGAAGATCGTGTCGCAGCCCTCGGTGAGCGCTTCCGGATCGACGTAGGCAACCTTGTCGACGAACCCGCGCCCGGCCAGGCCGTACGCCTTCTTCAGGCCGGCGTGCATGTTGGTGCGCCCGCGCAGCTGCCCATCGGGTGACTTCACCTTGTCTTCGGGCGACAGCTTGTCCGGCATCTTCGCTTCGATCGAATCGAGCTCGGCGATCACCCGATCGATGTTGCCCTTGGTCGCCTTGATCATGCCCTTGCACGACTCGAGCGGTTCCGCCTCGGTGCCGAACCAGACGATGCTGAAGTGCTTGTCGGGCGTGAGACGGAACAGCGAGATGCGCAGGTTCTCGCGCGCGAGATCCCAGCGCGTGTTGATCTTGTTCCAGGGCAGGTCGCTCTCGTCCATCAGCTCGCGCTTCTTCTTCACGCGTGGGCCGGTGACCGGCGCCGTCGGCGGCTTGCTGCTCGGATGGATCTCCTTGCACATCGAGTCCGACATGTCGACCACGTAGCAGATGCGTTCGCCCTCGGTCTCGACGCCGAAGAACCGCGGCGCGACGACCGTGTGCGACGGTCCGGGCCGCTTGACTTCGCCGCGCGCCATCAGTTCGAGCCACGGCTCCTGGTTCACGAACAGCGCCGGGCCCTTGAGGATCCACTGCAGGTGCCGCGCCATCTGCACCTTGGCGGTGTGCGACAACCCGACGTCGTCGGCGAGCAGGCCGATGTAGGCGGTCAACGCCTCGCGATACTCGGCGTCGTTGACGCGCGTGCGGTTCTCGAACAGCGCGCCCGACAACGCGCCGAGGATCGCCATCCGGTCCGCCTCCTTGTTCTTCGGCGGGAACGCGACGCAGTTCGGCACCACGACCGCCTTCAGGTTCGCGTTGCGCGAGCCGCCGATCGCCGCGATCGCCGCGGCGCGGTGCAGCGCGCTCTTGCTGTCGATCGCGATGGCGATCACGTCGCTGTCGCCGACGTGGTCGGTCTGGATGCGCAGCGCCTGCACCCACAGCCAGGTGTCGACCGGCTTCGCGTTCGCGGTGCGCAGTGCGGTGAGGGCGTCCACGAACTCGGCGCGGTCGAAGTTCCGCCCGAACAGCGCCGCCAGCGTGTAGCGCGACTCGTCGGGGAACGTCTTGGCGTTCGCGTAGTCGCCGGCGAGCAACGGCAGCGCGAGCGCCAGGCGCGTCTCGGCGAGCCGTTGCCGGCCCTCCACGTGGTGGCGGAACGGGATCCTGACCTTGCACTCGTTGTAGCGGGCGAGGGCCTGGTCGTAGCCGGGCGGGTTGGGGCTGGTCGGCTGCGCGGGCTTGGCCTGCGCCGGGCACGAGTGCAGGGCGGCGATCAACGCGCCGAAGAACGGAACGAGCGTGCTACGCATCGGGGAGATCACGGCGGTGGGCGGCCGCACGCGTGAGGGGAGAGGCTAGAACGGTGTGCGTCCGCTGGATAGGGGCGCGCCCGACTCCGGTCACCCCGACCGGCGTCGCACCATGGCATGGCCGGGCGCAAGGCCAGCCGGTGATCGCGCGGGCCGGTCGCGGGTAAGGTCGGGACCCATGGGTCAGATCCACTCCGGCATCGACGACGCCCTGCGCGACTGGATCGCAGCCCAGCGGGTGTTCTTCATCGCCACGGCGCCGAGTGGCGAGACCGGCCACGTCAACTGCTCCCCGCGCGGCGGCGACCCGCTGGTCGTGCTCGACGCCAACACCGTGGCCTGGCTCGACCGCGCCGGCAGCGGGACCGAGACCGCGGCCCACCTGCGCCAGAACGGCCGCATCGTCGTGATGCTGTGCGCGTTCGACGGGCCGCCGCGCATCGTTCGGCTGCACGGCCGCGGCGAAGTTCTGCGCGCCGGCACGCCCGCCTTCACCGCGCTGCGTGCGCGGCTCCCCGGTCCAGCACTCGGCGTGCGCGCGATCGTCCAGGTACGGCTGACTCGGGTCGCCGACTCGTGTGGCTTCGGCGTGCCGCGCATGCGCCACGAAGGCGACCGCGAGCAGCTCGCGGCCTGGGCGCAGAAGAAGGGTGAGGCGGGAATCGCCGCCTACGTGCGCGAGAAGAACGTCGCCAGCATCGACGGCCTGCCGGGCATCGCCGCGGACTGACGCGCGCCTCCACTGGCGCGCCATGGGATTCGCGCCGCTCGCAGGCGCTGCTTCGGCTCAGGAGCCGTAGCCGAACCGCCAGGGCTTGCCGTCCATCGGCAGCTGCGAACGGCGCATGCCGCGCAGTGCATGCAGCCGCGGCCGCATCTCGTCGAGCGAGTCGCCGCCGAGCTTCTCGAGCAGGGCATCGGCGAGAACGATCGCCAGCAGCGCCTCGGCGATCGGCACGGCGCGCGGGACCTGGCAGAAGTCGCTGCGTTCGTACTTCGTCTCGGCGGCCGACCCGGTCGCGAGGTCGACCGAACGCTGCGCGGCGAGCGTGGTCGCGATCGGCTTGATCGCGACGCGCGCGACGATCGGCAGGCCGTTGCTGATGCCGCCCTCGACGCCGCCGGCGCGATTGGTCGGGCGCGTGAGGTCGTCGCCGTCCACTTCGATCGCGTCCTGGGCGCCGGTGCCGCGGCGCTTCGTCGCGGCGAAGCCGAGCCCGATCTCGACGCCTTTCGCCGCCGGCATGCCCATCAGCGCGCCGGCGAGCCGTGCGTCGAGCCGGCGATCGAGCTGCACGTGGCTGCCGAGACCCGGCGGAACGTGCAGTGCGGCGACTTCGACCACGCCGCCGAGCGTGTCGCGATCGCGAATCACCGCCGCGATCGCGTCGTGCATGCGCGCGGCGGTCCCTGCGTCCGGGCAGCGCACGTCGTTGCCGGCGGCGGCAGCGAAGCGCTGCGCGAGGATCGTCGGATCGGGCGGCGGCTCGCCGTTCGACCAGGCGACGTCGCCGATCGCCGTCACGTAGCCGCCGATCGTGATGCCGAACTCGGCGAGCAGCGCGCGGCAGCAGGCGCCGAACGCGACCCGCATCGCCGTTTCGCGCGCCGAGCTGCGTTCGAGGCCGAGCCGCAAGTCGCCGTAACCGTACTTCACCGCGGTGGTGAGATCGGCGTGGCCGGGGCGCGGGATCGTCATCGGCGCGACGTCGCGCTGCGACCAGTTGGCGTGGTCGTGGTTGTCGATCACGAGCGCGATCGGACCGCCGGTGGTCCGCCCCGCCATCACGCCGCCGGTGATGCGCGCGTGGTCCTGCTCGATCTTCATGCGACCCCCGGCGCCGAAGCCCTGCTGGCGGCGCGCCAGGTCGAGGTCGATCGTCGCGGCCTCGAGCCGCAACCCCGCGGGCATGCCCTCGAGGATGCCGGTCAGCGACGGACCGTGCGATTCGCCGGCAGTGAGGCAGCGGATCCGCGTCGTGAACATCGCGCGCAGTCTAGCCCGCGGTTGCGCCCGGCCAGCGGCAGGAGCGGCCGACTTGCGTGAGCGCGGCGGCGACCTGCTCGGCGGTCGGCGCGCTGGCGTCGAGGCGAACGGTGGCCGCTCGTTCGTAGAGCGGTCGACGACGCGCCAGCACGTCCTCGATCTCGTCGGTGATCGAAGCACCCGTCAGCGACGGGCGCGCGCCGGGATCGGCGGCGAGCCGCGCGCGCAGCAGCGCCGCGTCGCCGTCGAGCCAGACCACGAACGCGTGCCGCAGCAGTTCGCGCGTCGCCTCGTGCTCGATCGCGCCGCCACCGAGGGCGACGACGGCGCCAGGACGCAGAGCGTCGGTGCAATGCCGGTGCTCGTGCGCGCGGAACGCTGGCCAGCCGTGCGCGGCCACGAACGCCGCGATCGGCCCATGGGCCGCGACGAAGTCGGCATCGGTGTCGATGGCGCGTGCACCAGTCGCCGCCGCGAACGCTCGCGCGAACGTCGACTTGCCCGCTCCACGCATGCCGACGACGGCGATGCAGCGGCGATCGCGCGCGACGGTGGCGAGGTCGGCCCAGAAGTGCGGGTAGCTCTTGGTCACGCAGCCGGGTTCGGCGATCGCGATGCCGGGGACCAGCAGGCCGAGCAGGGCGAACGCCATCGCGACGCGGTGGTCGTTCGCCGGCTCCACGGTGCCGCCGCGCAGCGAGCGGCCGCCACGAACCAGCAGCCCGTCCGGCAGCTCCTGCACGTCGGCGCCGAGCTTGCCGAGTTCTCGCGCCATCACGGCGATGCGGTCGCATTCCTTGTGCCGCAGGTTCGCGCCGCCGATCACGCGCGTCGTGCCGCTGCGGTGCGCGGCGACGATGGCGAGGTTGCAGAACTGGTCGGGCATCGCCGTCGTGTCGAGCGTCGCGTCGCCGTGGGCCGGCAGCGTGCGCAGCAGTTCGGCGAGGCCCTGGTCCGGTTGCACGCCGTCGGCGACCAGGTTGCTGGCGCGCACGCGGGATCCGGTCAGGTGGTCGAGGCACGTCCAGGTGCCCAGGCTGCTCCAGTCGCCGGTTGCGTGCAGGGCGTCGGGTGCTGCGCCGAACCCCCGGTCGACGCGGGCTCCGTCGCTGCGGACCTGCGCGCGCACGCCAAGCCGTGCCAGGGTCGCGACCGTCCAGCGCGCGTAGCCCGCCGAGGCAAGATCGCCGGAGAACGTCACGTCGATGCCTGCGTCGAGCGCAGCACCCACCAGCAACAGCGACGACACGAACTGGCTCGACGCACTCGGATCGAGGGCGACATGGCTGCCGCGCGGCACCCCGGCGCGCACGTGCACCGGCGGGCAGCCGTTCGTGTCGGTGCAGTCGATGCCGAGCGATCGCCACGCCGCGGTCAGGGCGCCGATCGGTCGTCGCAGCATCGCCGGATCGCCGGTGAGGACCCACTCGCCGGGCGTGATCGCGGCGAGCGAGACGAGGAAGCGCAGCGCTGTTCCAGCGTTGCCGCAGTGCAGTTCGCCGCGCGTCGGCGCCCGCGGGTCCCGGCCGCCGAGCACCACGGTCGCAGTCGGCTCGTCGTGCGTGACGGCGAACCCCAGCGTGCGCAGGCCGTCGAGCAGTCGGCGGACGTCATCGCTGGCCGTGACGCCGCGCACCGTGCACGGCACTCCGCGTGCTGCTGCGGCGACCAGCAGGCGGTTGGCGTCGCTCTTGCTGCCTGGCATCAGCAGCACGGCGTCGCTTGGCCACGCCAGGCGCGGCACGGAGCGGGTGGCGGTCATGCGCGCGGCGATGGTAGCGAGTGCGGAGCCCGCCCTTGAGTGCCGGGGTCCTGGCGCTAGCGCAATGCTGCGGCGAGCCCAGCCGGAGTCAGCGTGACCGGCCGGCCCGCGCCGATCGCGAACGGCACGATCATCGGCACTTCGCCGCCGCGCGCCTTCTTGTCCATCGCGGCGAACGGCCACAGCCGCGCGGCGTCGGCGAACTTCGGCGGGCAGCGTGTCGGCACGCCGAGGGCGAGCAGGGCGCGCTCGAGCCGCTCGACGACGGCCGGCGGTGCGCCGGCGGCGCGGCACTCGGCGAGCATGCCGATCGCGACGCACTCGCCATGGCGGAGCGCGCCGGCGGCGAGGCTCTCGATCGCGTGACCGATGGTGTGGCCGAAGTTGAGCCAGCGGCGGCGGTCGGCCTCGTGTTCGTCGTCCTGCACGACGGCCATCTTCATCACGACGGCCATCTCGATCGCTGCGGTGGCGGCGGCGGCGTCGCGAGCGGCGAGCCGTTCGGCGAACAGTTCGAGCCGCGCGAAGTTCGTGGCGTCGAGCACGGCGGCCATCTTGATCGCCTCGACGAAGCCCTGGCGCCAGGCGGCGTCGGGCAACGTCGTGAGCCAGCCGACGTCGGCGGCGACCAGGATCGGCTGCCGGATCGTGCCGATCTCGTTCTTGCGACCGCCGAGGTCGACGCCGTTCTTGCCGCCGAGCGCAGCGTCACATGCCGCCAGCGTCGTGGTGGGACATGCGACGAACGGCACGCCGCGCAGCCAGACCGCGGCGAGGAACCCGGCGAAGTCCGTGGTCGCACCGCCGCCGAGCCCGAGCAGCGTGGTGCCGCGGTCGGCGCCGAGTTCGCGCAGCCGTTCGGCTGCCACGGCGAGATGGCGCAGGTCCTTCGCCGCTTCGCCGGAGGGCACGGGCAGGCAGGGCGCGTCGAGCGGCGCGGCGATGCGCGCGGCGAGAGCGGTCAGGGCTTCGTCGTGCACGACGACGATCCCGGTGGCACCGGCCTCGCGCAGCAGGGCGGGCAGGCGCGCTTCGACGTCGGCGCCGACGACGAGGCGGGTGGTCGAGCGGCTGGCGAGTTCGAACCTGCGATCCATCGCGCAGCATCCTCGCTGGCGTCCCGGTTTCGGCAAGGGCATGGCGTGCCGGCGCGTCGGGTATCCTGACCGGTCGTTTCGCGGTCCATCCATGCCGAGTTCTGGTCGCAGTCGCCGTCGCTGGTTGTTCGTCGCCAGCCTGCCGTTCACGACGCTGCTGCTGCTCGAGATCGTGATGCAGGTCGGAGCGCTCGGCATCTGGCTGCTGAGCCGCAACGACGTGCCGCCGCTCGCCGACGCGAGCCGCACCGTACTCTGCGTCGGGGACTCGTGGACGCACGGCATCGGCGCCAGCGACTCGGCACACTCGTACCCGGGGGTGCTGCAGGCGCTGTTGCGCGCGCGAACCGGCGAGGCCTGGAACGTGGTGAACTGCGGACTGTCCGGCCAGAACTCGCGCGACGTCCTCGAACGACTGCCAGGACAACTGGCGGAGTTTCGACCGCACGTCGTTTGCGTGCTCGTCGGACAGAACGACTACTGGTCGATGCCCGATCTCCTGCCGGAGACTGGCGAGCCGAAGCGCGACCACCGCGCCTATCGTTTTCGCTGGCGGCTGCCGCGGCTGTGGTCGTGGCTGGTGGGCAAGCTCCGCGGTGCCGGACAGATCGAGGAGCAGTCACGCCCGAGTCGAGATGGTCCGGAGTGGCAGAAGCGGACGGTGACGGTGTCCAACCCGCATGCTCGTGAGCCTTCCCCTTGGACCTCGAGCCAACCGGCCACCGACAAGAAGCTGGAGGGATGGCGGCTCGATGCGGCGAAGGACCACGACGGCGCGCGGCGCGCGTTCGAACAGGCGCTCGAACTCGCGCCTGGCGATGGCCAGTGTCTGCAGATGCTCGCGGTCTTGCATCGGCGTGCGGGACGCACGGAGCTGGCCGAGGAAACGCTGCGCCGGCTCCGGGATCAGCATGCGCGTTCGCCGGGATACTGGACTGCGGCAACGTTGGGCGGAGCGCTCGTCGAATCGTCGCTGGCGGCAGAAGCCATCGAGGTTCTCGGGCCGGCAACCACGAAGTACCCGTCGGACAGCCGGCTGTGGCAGCTCCACGGTCGTGCTGCGCTGTTCCTCGAACGCCTCGACGAAGCGGCGCAGTCGCTCGACCGGGCCATCGCGATCGGCGGCGACCCGTGGCACTGGTTCTGGCGCTTCAAGGTCGCGCTCGCCAGGGCGAACGACGTTGCCGGCGCGGCGCGCACCATGTTCGAGTGCTATGTCGTGTTCAACGACTCGGAGTGGCTCGAGCGAGCCCTGCTCACGCTGGATTCGGAGGAGCGCCTGGCGGTGGCTGCGGCAGCACTGCGCGACTTTCCCTGCGAGCCCGACGTGCGGCAGCGGCTGCAGAGGATCGTCGACGACGTGACCCGGCAGCTCTCCGGCGTCGCCGCTGGCAGGGTGCTTGCGCGCCACCTGGATCGCATCGTCGGCACCGTCCGCCGCGCGGGAGCCACGCCGCTGTTGTTGTGCTACCCCCTCGAGCAGCGACCCGAGCCGATCCTGCGCCATGCCGCCGACGATCGTGACGAGCTCTTCGTCGAAGTGAGCCGTGAGTTCACGCGTCGACGCGGCGCCAGGCAGTGGGCCGAATTGCGCGCCCCCGACGGCCACTGCAACGACGACGGCTACCGGATCATGGCGGAGATCGTCGCCGACGCGTTGGTGCCGCTGCTGCCGCGGAAGTGACCGCTCAGCGGTGGACGAACGCCGCCTTCACCTTCGGGCCGTTCTTCAGGAAGTTGTCGACGCCGATGCGCATGTCCTCGGTGCCGCACACTTCGCCGAAGCACTTCGCCTCGAACGGGATCGCCTCGGCGAGCGGCAGCTTCGCGGCGCCGAGGATCGCCTTCTGCAGGATCGCGTCGACCTTCTTGCTGAGGTGACCGATGTCGACGACCGGCAGCGTCGCGGGCACGTTCGCCAGCGGCGCCTCGCTCATGCGCGAGCGCGGCGCCTTGCCCGCCGCCATGTCCTTGGCGAGCTGCACGGCGCGGGCGACGAGCGCGTCGCCGGCGACTTCCTCGCGGATCAGGCCCCACGCCAGCGCCTTCTCGCTGCTAATCGGTCGGCACGTGCGCAGCATCTCGGCGGCGCGCTCGATGCCGACGAGGCGCGGCAGTCGCACCGTGCCGCCAGCCCCCGGGATGATGCCGAGGTTGGCCTCGGGCTGACCGGCGAGCACCTTCAGGCCCTTTGCGGCGAGGCGCGCCTCGCAGGCCATCGCCGTCTCGATGCCGCCGCCGAACGCGAGCCCGTTGAGGGCCGCGACCGTGGGCTTCTTCACGGCCTGCACCGCGTCGACGCAGCGCTGCGAAGTGCGCGAGGTCTGTTCGCCCATCGCCACGCTGTCGATCTTGGCGAGGAAGTTGACATCGGCGCCGCTGACGAACGCCTTCTTGCCGAAGCCGGTGAGCACGATGCCGGCGACCCTCGGGTCGCGATCGCACTCCTCGAAGCGGCGCTGGATCTCGGCGAAGACGCCCTGGTCGAGCGCGTTGAGCACCTTCGGCCGGCGGATCGTCAGCACCGCGATGCCGTCGTGGTCCTCGCGCAGCACCACCGGCACTTCGAACGGTTGGTTCTTGCTGCCGCGCTCGGCGATGCACTTCGGCACCGGGAAGCCCGGGTGCTTCTGCGCGTAGGCCTGCACGAGCGCGAGCGCCTTCGGCGTGCCGAGCTCGTTCATGAACGAGAACGCCGGCTTCATGTCGAGGGCGATGTCGAGCCCCATGTTGAAGTCGGCGATCGTCACCAGCCCCGCGTCGACGATCTCGCCGCAGATGCCGAAGTAGGCGCCCAGCAGTTCGTCGCGGATCTTCGCCGCGAGCGGCTCGGGCACGTCGACCACTTCGCCGCGCGCGGCGACGTCCCAGTTGGCCTTCGCCGCGACCTTGTCCTTCAGCGACTGCGGCGTGCGGTACCAGCGGTTGATCTTGCTCGTGTAGTTGTCGAGGCCGACGGCGGTGATCGGGTTGCCGCCGGTCAGGTTCATCGCCGTGAACGAGCCGATGCCCATCTTGAACGTCTTCTTGCAGACGACGTCGATCTGCTTGGTCGTGGCGACGCCTTCTTCGGCGAGCAGCGCGCAGGCGAAGAACAGCCCCTCGAACACCGGGTCGAGCGCGTAGCCGTAGCGCGACTTGACGCGGATCGGCACCTTGCCGATCGCCTCGTAGAACGACAGCAGCCACGACGTCGTCGCCGGCGCGGTCGCAGCGCCTGGCACCACCTCGACCAGCAGGTTGCGCTCGGCTGGGAAGAAGTAGTGAACGACCGCCGTGCGGCCCTGGCTCTTGGTCGCGGCGAAGATCACCTCGGGTTCGAGGTGGCTGCTGTTGCTGCACAGGATCGCGTCGGCGCCGACGAGCGACTCGACCTGCGCGAAGATCTTGCCCTTCAGTTCCTTGTTCTCGGTCGCGGCTTCGACGACGAGCTCGGCGCCGCGGATCTGCTGGTAGTCGGAGGTCCACTGCACCGAGCCGACCATCTGCGTCTGCTGTTCGACGGTGAAGGCGGCGCTCTCGACGCCCTTGGCGACCTTCTTCTCGAGCTTCGCCTTGCCCGCCGCGAGCGCCTGCTCGCTGACGTCGACGACGACGGTCTTCACGCCGAACGGGCTCAGCACCTTTGCGAAGTAGAGGGCGATGTCCGGGCCGATCTGGCCCGAGCCGATGACGGCGACCTTGGTGATGCTGCGGCCTGCGTGCGTGAAGCTCATGGGTTCTCGATTGGGGGCGAGCAGGGTAGCGAACGAGTCGGCCAGGCGCGATTCCGGCGGTGGATCGAAGGGGTCCTGCGAGGCCAGCGCGTCGTCGCCTTCTCGCCAACGGGATGCACCGACGCGCTGCGTTCGCCAGTGCCATCGACGTCGCGCGTGGGCGCGCCAAGCGGCGGCTCGCCCGCCTTGACAGCCTCGGCACCACGGACCAAGCTGGCCCGCCCGGCGCGCCTTGTCGGCGTCGAGCAGATCCCATGCCTTCCGAGCGCTACGAACGGCCGTCGCCCGCGACCACCGCGCCGCAGACCGGGACCGAGACGCTCCCCTGGCTCGATCGCCCCGACGCGCTGCAGGCGATCGATGCGCGGGTGCGCGCGGGATCGCTGGCGGCGGACGACGCCGGGTGGCTGCGCAAGTGGGTCCGCGACGGCTACGTGGCGTTCGACGGCGTCGTTCCCGACGACCTGATCACGGCGATCAACCGCGACACCGGTGCCGTGGTCGCCGAGTTCGGCCATCTGCCGCGCGGCGAACTGATCCCGAAGTTCCAGAACCTGTTCGTGCAGTCGGCGGCGACGCGGCGCGCGATGCGGCTGCCGGCGATCCTCGACAAGCTGCGCTTGCTGATCGGGCGCGAGCCGGTGCCGTACCAGACGCTGAACCTGCCCGTGAGCAGCCAGCAGGGCGCGCACTCGGATGCGATCCTGATGACGACGCGACCGCACGGGTTCATGGCCGCGGCCTGGCTCGCGCTCGAAGACGTCAAACCCGATGCGGGGCCGCTGAAGCTCTACACCGGCAGCCATCGCCTGCCGTACGTGGGCCCGGAGGAAGTCGGCATTCCGCGCGGCGTGTCGAGTGCAGCGGCCAGCGCTGCATTCGACGCGAAGTACTACGCGCACATCGACGGCATCGTGCGCGCACGCGGCCTGCAGCCGGTGCCGTTCCTCGGGCGGCGCGGGTCGATCGTGATCTGGCACTACAACCTGCTGCACGGCGCGTTCCTGCAGGATCGTCCCGACGCGACCAGGAAGAGCCTGATCATCCACTACTTCTTCGAGGGCGCCGACGCGTTCTCCGATCTGTGGGAGTGGCCGGCGGTGATTCCGTCGCTGGCGGACTGAGGCGCGGGCGCGCCGGGCGTTGTCGTCGCGGCGCCGGGTCCGCCTGTTGGAGTTTCAGCCGCTCGGCCTCGGGAGGCGGATGTTCCTCGCCGCCGAATGGTCACGCGCGTCGCGTGTCCACGAACGCCGCCAGCACACGGACCAGGTTCTTGTCGCGCGCAAACCCCCGCTCGTGAATGAGCCGCACCGCATCGCGCGCCAGTTCGAGATCACGGTCCGTGGCGACGGCGACGAGTGCGCGAAGGTCCGCCCGGTCGTTCTCGCGGACGTCACTCTCGGAGAGCACCTTCATCGCGATCAGGTGATGGAGGCGAGCGACCGGGATCACCAGCCCGGGTGTGATCTCGAGCCGTTCGCCAGCGGCAACGACTTCCGATTCGATGCCGCTCGAAGCGAACAACAGGTCGAGCTCCGGCTCGACGCGTCCACTCGGCACAGTGAACCGCAGAGTCGCGATCACCCCCTTCGCCGACTGCTCGAGAACCTGCGCCAGCCTGTAGCCGGCGCGCTGGAATGCGAGGCACAGAGCCTCGGCCTCGGCATCGCTGGCGACGGCCACGGCGAAGTCGATGTCCTTGGTGAACCGCTCTCGAGCTCGAAGACTCACGGCGACACCGCCGACGAGAACGGCTCGATGGCCGTGCTTCTCGACGAGGGCGACGACGCTGCGGATGCGCTCACTTCGATCCACGAGCGACCTTCCTCAGTCGCGCCAAGCGTTCGGAGGATGGTCGGATCACGGCGTCGGCTTCGACGGCTGCTGACGAC
Source organism: Planctomycetes bacterium UBA2386 (assembly GCA_002343845.1). Next base: position 69,921 of record DDSQ01000172.1, read on the forward strand.
GCGAGACGGCGCTCCTCGATCTCGCCTTCGCCGATGCCGGCCTGCCGGAGTTTCTGCGCCTGAACGGCGGCACCGAAGTCGAACAGTTCGAACGTGCGGGCGAGCCGTTCGGCGAGTGCTTCCCGGCCCGGCGACGATTCTCGGAGCACGGACTGTCGCGCGTGCTCGACTTGGACGAACAGCCGCAGTGCCTCGCGGACCAGCTCGCTGGCCGACGTGTAGAGCCCGGACTCGACGCGCGCTTCGATCGCCGCCATGAGCTCCGGCGTGAGCGAGATGCTGAGGGTCGGAGTCCGGCGTCCGTCGGGCCTGGCCATGGGTGCCAGGATACCATCGTCACGACAGAACAACAACTTGTCGTGCCACGGAAGTCGTATATTGAAAGGCACTTGAGACGCAACCGGGCCCAGTCGGCCACTGCAGGGGGACGCCGAGGGCCATTTCCGCGCGGGCTGGGAATCCACCTTGGATCCACGGGCCCCTCTTCGCTGGAGCGGGGGAGCAACCACTCCCATGAACCACTCCAGCCATTCCGTCTCTTCTCTCCTTCTCGCGGCGGCTCTGTTCGCCGCCCCTGCCGCCGCCCAGGTCGTGGCCTACCACGACCAGGACGCGAACGCGCATCAGGCGCAGGCCAACGTGCTCGCGCCTGCCGGCTTCCGCATGATCGCGCTGTCGATCTACGGAACGACCGCGAGCCAGCAGTACGCCGCCGTCTGGGTGCAGCGCGCCGGCCCGCTCGTCGCCGCGATCCACGCCGCGACGGGCGCGCAGTACCAGACCTTCGTCGACACCTGGTGGCCGCTCGGCTACCGGCCGAAGTGCCTGACGGCGCTCGGAACCGCCGCCAACCCGCGCTTCGCCGCGGTCTGGGAGCAGACCAACGCCGCCGGCTGGACCAGCCACGGCCTCACCGAGCAGCAGTACCAGGACGAACGGGCGCTCGCGTTCGACCAGGGCCTCGACGTCACCGCGGTCGACATCTACGGCACCGGCGCCGACCCGCGCTACATCGTCGCGTTCGGGCCGGTCGCGGTCGGCCAGTCGGAGACCGTGAGCAGCAGCGTGCTCGACTTCCAGTCGCACTTCGATGCCTACGCCGCCGGTCACAATCGCCCGGCGATCGTCGCGTTCAACGACAGCAACCGCTTCGTGTCGACGTGGCGCAGCGACGACGTCGGCGACTGGGTCGCGCACCACGATATGACCTCGGCGCAGTACCAGGCCCACACCAACGCCTACAGCCTGCAGAACCTCTACCCGATCAGCGTGCAGGGCTCGGGCAGCGGCGCTGGCCGCCGGTTCGCCGCGGTGTGGGCGCCGAGCGATCTGCCGCTGCCGAACGTGTGGACCGCGGTCGGGCCGACCGTGCCGCAGTTCGCGCCGTTCGACACGTGGGCGCAGAGCAGGATGGCGCTGACGGGCGCGCGTTCGGCCCAGCTCGCGATCGTCAAGAACGGCCGCCTCGTGCACGCCCGCGGCTACACGCGCGCCCGCGCCGGCTATCCGGTCACCCTGCCGACCAGCATCTTCGAGATCGCCTCGTGCACGAAGCCGCTGACCAGCATCGCGATGCACCAGCACTTCGCGCAGGGCTCGATGCAGCCGAATGAGTCGATGCTGTCCTACTTCCCGACGGTGATCCCGAACGACAACCAGTGCGCGCAGATCACGCTGCACCACCTGCTCACACACCAGGGCGGCTGGGACCGCGACATCACGGACGATCCGATGGTCGGCATCGACAAGACGATCGCCACCACGTTCGGCCAGGCGCTGCCGATCAACAAGTTCCTGATCTACCGCTACCAGGTCGGCACGCTGCCGCTCGATTTCACGCCCGGCACGCAGTCGCAGTACAGCAACTTCGGCTTCTCGGTGCTCGGCCAGGCGATGGAACGCCGCAACCCCGGCATGACCTACGCGCAGATCATGCAGCAGCGCGTGTTCGCGCCGCTCGGCATCACGCGGCCGCGCATCGCCAACTCGGTGGCGTTGCTGCCCGGCGAGGTTCGCTACCACCCGTGGACGCCGATGCTGCGCCGCAGCGTCATGGACAACAACGAGCCGTGGTGCGCTGGCCAGTACGGCGACCTCAACAAGGAGAACATGGACTCGCACGGCGCCTGGGTCATGGCGGCGCCCGACTTCGCCAAGGTGCTCGCCGCGTTCGACCTCGGCGCCAGCAATCCGCTGCTCGGCCTGCAGCAGACCGCGAACATGTGGACGGTCGAGCCGGGGTACACCACGCTGATGCGCGGCTGGTACCGCAAGAACGTCAGCGACGGCATGGGCGGCCAGGTCGCGATGTACCACCACAGCGGCTTGCTGTGGGGCGCGACGTCGTTCATCGCGCGGCGCGCCGATGGGCTGTCGTTCGTGTTCCTGACCAACGGCGACAAGGAAACCCTGTCCGGCAGCACGCACGGCGAGGAACTCAGCAACATCGCCAACACGATCTCCCTGTGGCCCAACACCTGCGCGTTCCCGCAGGTCTACCTGCCGTCGTTCCAGCACGTGCCGGGCTCGGTGAGCACGATCGGCACGACCTGTGGTCCGACCGGCCAGGCCGCGATGTCGTTCGGCGTGCAGGGCACGATCGAGATCGGCGAGAAGCTCACGTTCCAGCTCGGCAACGCGCCGGCGAACCGCTCGGCGGTGACGGGGATCGGCATCGACACGATCGCGGTGTCGCTCGGTCCGGTCGGCGCGCCCGGCTGCTGGCTCTACACCGATCCGCTGGTCACGATCGGCGCCACGACGAACGCGGCCGGTGCTGCATCGATGGCGTGGACGGTGCCGCCCGTGGCGTCCGCGATCGGCTTCGTGCTGACGGCCCAGGCCGGCGTGCTCGATCCGACGGCGAACGCGCTCGGCGTGCGCACGACGCGCGCCCTCGAGCTGACCCTCGGCGGCTGGCAGTGAGACGCCGTCGCGCGCGCACGGTCGAGGCTTGATCTCGACCGTCGCGCGGCGATCATGCGTCGGCGCTGCGGTCGCTGCCCGAAGGACACCGGCTCTTGCGGCGCAGACGCAACCGTCGCCCACGCGCGGGCGACCCGAAGGAGAACGACGTGGTGAAGGTCAACTCGCGTGCTCGTCTCGATGCCCTGCTCGCGGATCCGCGAACGGTGCTGCTGCTCTTGTTCGGGGACACGCCGCTCGCCAAGGCGATCCACGACGTCGCGGAGGCGGAAGTCGCGACCGACATCCGCGTGCCGGCCTGGATCCGCGACGTCTCGCTGCTGACCGCCGCCGAAGTCGCCGCGTGGCGAGCTACCGAAGGTCGCTATGCCGTGGTGCGCGGTCTGCCGCGGCGCGTCGCCAAGACGGCGGCGTTCAGCGATCTGCAGCGCGAAGACGACGAGCCGTCGGTGCTCTACATCACGCAGGCATTCACGGCGGGAGCCTGAACATGGACGCTCGCTGCATCCTGGCAACGGCGTGTGCCACGGCACTGCTCGGCTGCGCCGCCAAGGACCGCTACCGCGAACCGCGCAACGCGCTCGAACGCGCGCTGTCGTTCCGCGAGATCAGCCGCGACGAGGAAGACATCCCGATGGGTCGCGACGGCCAGAAGGTGGTGACGGGCGTGCCGACGCCGGCCAGCGTCGACATCGAGAGCGTCATCGAGATCAGCCTCGACAAGACGAAGCTGCACGAGGCTGCTGGCCTCGGCACCGATGCGGGCGACCTCCGCGACCTGAAGGAGCGCGCCGAGCGGCTGCGCAAGGCCGCGGACGCGGCGCTCGGGTGCATGCAGAAGCAGCAGCAACTGCTGCGCGAGTTCCGCGAACTCGACGCCGAGCCCGCGGACTCGGCGGCCGTGCGCGCGTTCGTGGATCGCCTCGAAGCTGCCGACAGGGCCGAAGCCGAGGTGCTCGCGGTCATCACGACCGAGTACGACCGCGCCACCGCAGATCGCGTCGACACGCGCATGCGCAACCGTCGTGGCCTGCTCGCGGTCAGCGAGTTCCTGCAAGAAGAGGCGGTCGTCCTCGAACGCCGTCAACGCGAGATCTCGGACCGGCTGGCGGCGGCACAACTCTCGTTGCGGCTGTCGGCGTACCTCGACTCGCCGGGCCGCGAACCGGTGAAGGTGCGGCTGCCGGGCTACGACTCGCTGCCCGAGGGCCACATCGTGCCGGTGAGTCGCAACGGCCTGCCGTTGACTGCCGCCGACCAGAAGGCGTTGCAGGACGCCTGGCAGGCGACCGTGGCGATGAGCTCGGCGATGCAGCGCTTCGCCGAGGGTGAGGCCGAGGTGCGCGAGCTGTTGATGGCAGCGACGCCGATGTTGTCGAAACGGCTCGGCGAGGCGCTCGCGGCGGTCGAGCAGATCGTCAGGGACGTGAAGGACCCGGCGTTCGCGGCGGCGCTCGAGCGAGTGCGAACGGACATGCCGCGCTTCCTCGCTCGACTTCGCGAGGCCGCGGGCGCGGCCGGCGCCGACGCCCTCGAGGGCGTTGTCGAAGCGCTCGAGAAGCTGGGGTCGGACCAGCAGCAGCTCGCCGCGGTGCTCGGCTCGGAGGAACTCGTGGCGCTCGTCGTCCGCGGCAAGGAGCTCGTCGATCGATGGCGAGACGTTCGTCCCGCCCAGCTCGTGGCGCTTGGGCTCGACTCGATCGCGTTCGCCAGCGACTTGGACGCGGCGCGGAAGAAGTTCGACAAGCAGAAGGCGCTGGCGAAACTCGAGGAACTGGTGAAACAGGAACTGGGCACGGTCGTCGCTTCTGTTCGTGATGCGCTGCTCGCCGTGCCGGCCGATTTTTCGGAGCTGCAGAAGGCGTTCGATGAGGCGGTGGACGTGGTTGGCAGCGGTCGGCGCGTGGTGAAGGCGCTGGCCGATCTGTTCGCGAACACGAAGAGCGGCGCACAGCCGCTCGCGCATACGCCGGAGTCGTTCGAGGTGCCGGTCGAGGACGCGGCCGGCACCTGCATCGACCTGCTGCAGGTGCCGCGGCGCGAGGGCGACGTCGTGCGCCTGCGGGCCACGGTGTCGCGCGGCGGCAAGGTCCTGCACGAAGGCGAGGCCGGGTTCCGCGTCGAGACGTTCGGTTGGCGCGGCAAGTTGTCGCCGTCGGTCGTGCTGACGCGCCCGAACGAGATCGCTGGCGAGGAGACGTTCCAGTTCGCGCCCGTGCTCTCGTGGTTGCACGGCTACCACGCGCGGCCGACCGAGAGCGACTTCTTCATCGACTTGAACCGGCTGCTGCAGCCGGCACTGGGCATCCACGCCGGGTTCCTGAACTTCGACCCCGCCGAGGAAGTCGAGATCGGACTCGGCGGCACGCTCTCGCTGTGGGACGGGCGGCTGCAGTTCGGCGCCGGCTGCAACCTGATGGCGGAGGACGAGGACCAGGGCCGCTACTACTGGTTCGTCGGCTCCGACCTGATCTCGCTGCTGCAGACGATCGGACTCGCCGAACCGTGAGTCGCTGCGCCGGGGCGCTCGACCGCGCCCCGGTCGCGGCGGCAAGATCCCGGGCATGCCCGACGAGATCTACGTCAGCACCGACGTCGAGGCCGATGGTCCGATCCCGGGGCCGCACTCGATGCTGAGCTTCGCCTCGGTCGCGTTGCGCGCCGACAAGACCACGATCGCCGAGTTCACGGTCAATCTCGCGGCGCTGCCCGGCGCAGCACCGCATCCGCGCACGATGACGTGGTGGGGTGGGCATCCCGAAGCACTCGCCAAGGCGCGGGCGAATCCCGAAGACCCCGCGACCGCGATCCCGCGCTACGCGGCGTGGTTGCGCGGGCTCCCCGGCCGCGTGGTATTCGTCGGCCAACCCGCTGCCTACGACTTCCTCTGGGTCTACTGGTACCTGATGCGCTATGGCGGCGATTCACCGTTCGGCCACTCGGCTCTCGACGTGAAGACCTACGCGATGGCGATGCTCCGACTTCCGTACCGCGACTGCGTGAAGGGGGCCTTGCCCGCGCACTGGCGCGATCCGCTGCCGCACACGCACGTCGCGCTCGACGATGCGCGCGAGCAGGGAGCGTTGTTCTGCAACATGCTGCGCGCGAACGGAGCCGTGCCGTGATGCCCTCGCGCCCGGGTCCGCTCGTCGCCGTGATCTTCGCCGCGTCGGCACTGCCGGCGCAGACGTCGTGGCAGCTGCGCGGCGGCGACGCAACCGTGCGCATCGCGGGCGCCGCGGCCGCCGAACTGCGCGGGCCGCGCGACGTTCGCGACGGCCTGCCGGCTGGCGACTACGCCGTGCACTTCGGTGCCGATGCCGCCGGCAAGCCGGGTTCGCTCGCGTTTTCGGTGCCGGCCGGGTCGCGTGTGCAGCTCGCGAGCGACGCGGCTCCCGCGCTCGCGGCGCGGGCCGTTCCGCTCGACGGCGATGGTTGGCGTTCGTTGCCCGGCGCGATGGCGTTGCGCGTGACGGGCAGCGGTGACGACGGCGACTACCGCGTCGAGGTCGAGTTCGAGGGGGACGGTCCAGCGGGCGTCGTTGCGCGCTGCCGCGACGAAGAACGGTACTACGCCCTGCTGTTCGACGGTGTTGCCGGCGAAGTGCGGCTCGAACGGCGCCTCGGCCCCGACGCGCTCGTCATCGCACGCGCCGTCGTGGCGGCGACCGCACGCGGTGCGTCGCGCCGACTCGCGCTGCAAGCGCAGGGATTCCGGCTGCAGGCCTGGCTCGACGACGCGATCGTGCTGCAGGCATTCGACGGGGCGCTGACCGCCGGCCAGTTCGGTCTCGCGTGGCGCGGCAACGCGCCGGCGTGGGGCGCCATCCGGGTGGCGCCGCCAGCGACGCCGCGCTCGAGCGTGGCGTTGGTGGCTGGTCGCGGCGAGGCGATGCTGCACGCTGCCGTGGCGGTTCTGCCGGGACACCACGCCGTGCTCGAACTCGGCCTCGATCGCCCGCACGCCTTGGTGCCGCGCACGGGGAACGGCTGCGAAGTGGCGCTGCCGCTGCGCTCGGCGACGCCGCAGGTCCTGCTCGACGAATGGCGAGGAACGGTCGGGCCGGGGCGAACGGAGGTCGAGGTTGGCGGGGCGCTTGCCGTTCCGGTGCGCTGGCCCGACGTGCCCGCACTTCGTGGCCAATCCGCGCTCGTGCGGCTGCTGCTCGTGTCGCCGGATGGCGAGGCGTGCGTGGGCAGCACGCCCGCCGTGCCGCTGCGGCTCTGACGCCGGGGGCGGCCGTTACCGGCTCTGCCGTTCGCCACTACAGTGCGCTTGCCATGATGCGTCCCTTGGCGAGTGCGTGCGTGCTGGTTCTGTCCGCGTCGCTGCCGGCCCACGGCGGCCAGTATCGGGGTTCAGGCACGCCAGGTGCCCCGCCGCCCGGTCGCGGCATCCCCGTCGGCCCGACCACGGGCGGTCCCGCGGCGCCGACGCCGGGCGTCGGCACGCCGAGCACCGGAGGGGCCTCGGTGTCGCCGGAAGAGGTCAGCTGGCAGGCGTGGTGGGAGCTCAACAAGGACCCGTTCGTGCAGCAGGACACGAGCGGTCGGCAAGGCCCGGTGACCGGCTCCGACGACTTCTACCTCGGCGTGCGTCGCTCCGAACCGGTCGTCGACACACTCGAGCCGACGGCCGCCGATCTCGTGGATCGAATCGTGCCAGGCCTCGCGGCGTTGATGACCAAGGAACGCAACCGCGACGTGCAGACGGCGTGCCTGATGGCGCTCGCCAAGATCGGTCGTGACGGGCCGGGCGTCGACCTGCAGCAAGAACTGCTCGCGCGGCTGCCGCGCGGCGATCAGGAGGTGCGCGAGACCGCGGTGCTCGCGCTCGGCGTCGCTGGTCGCAAGACAGCGATGCCGAAGCTGCTCGCCGTGCTCGGCGACACCGCCGAAGGCCGCAAGCTGTGCGCCCGCGACGACGTCGACCCCCGCACGCGCGCGTTCGCGGCGTATGCGGTCGGCGTGCTCGCGCGGTCCTTGGACGACGCCGCGGCTCGCCAGGAGGCGCACGACGGCCTGCTGGCGATCCTGCGCGACGACGACCTGAAGAACCGCGACCTGCGCGTCGCGGCGGTGACCGGGCTCGGCTTGCTGAGCGATCCGGGGCAGGGGACGCAGCGACGCCTCGCCTGGCTGACCGTCGAGGAACTGCTCGCGTGGTACCAGCGGGACCGGGGTGCCGGTGACGAGGCCGTGCAATCGCACGCGCCGATCGCGATCGGACGGCTGCTCGGGCGCGGCGACTCGCAACTGCATCAGCGCTGCAAGCAGCACTTCGTCGGCGTGCTCTCGTCGTCGACCAAGCGCGGCAACTCGATCCTGCAGTCGGCAGCACTCGCCCTGGGCATGCTCGCCCTGCCGTCGGAGGAGTGCAGCGACGACGCAGCGGTCGAGAAGGCGCTGCAGGCGTACTTCGAGAACGGCGTCGACCGGCTCGCGCGCAGCCTGGCGGCGATGTCGTTGGGTCGCATCGGCGGTGCCGCGAACCGCACCTGGCTGCTCAGCGCCTACCAGCGCGCCAACAAGAACACCGAGCGGCCGTGGATCGCGCTGTCGCTGGGTCTGATCGCCGCGGAGGCTGCTCGCCGCGGCGAGAGCGACTCGATGCTCGCGACGATGCTGCTCGAGGACCTCGCGGCGGCCTCCCGTCCGGACGTCCAGGGCGCGCTGGCGGTGGCGATCGGCCTCACCCGGCACGCGAGCGCGTTGCCGGCGATGCAGCGGATGCTGCGCGACAGCGAACACCAGGAGGTGCTCGCGGGGCACTTGTGCGTCGGGATCGGTCTGCTCGGCGACCGCAGCGCGGCGCCGGCGTTGTCCGCGGTGCTCGAGCGCTCGCAGCGCCGGCCGTTCCTCTTGCTGCAGACGGCGGTCGCGCTCGGGTGCCTCGGCGACCGCGACGCGAACGAACGGCTGCTGGTGATGCTGCGCGCGAGCGAAAGCGTCGCCGTGGCGGCAGCGCTCGCCAACGCCATCGGCCGCATCGGCGACCGCCGCGCGATCGATCCGCTGCTGACGATGGCGAGTGACGAGGAGCTGCCGAAGCTCGCGCGTGCGTTCGTCGCGGCAGCGCTCGGTGGCATCGGCGACCGTTCGCCGCTGCCGTGGAACGCGCCGCTCAGCCGCGACGCCAATTGGGGCGCGCCGGTCGACACGTTGTCGAACGGCGCGACCGGCGTGCTCGACATCCTGTGAACGGCCGCGGCGCGCGCCGCTCGATCAGAGGGCGCGCAAGTCGAACGCGTCGCTCATCGCGGCGAGGCCGTTGACCGGCGCCGGGGTGATGAACACCGACTGGAAGCGCACCAGCGAGCCGGCGAACCCGGCGGGCATCGTGAAGCTGAACGTCATGCCGGTCGCGTTCACGCCACCGATCAGCAGTTCGCCATCGGCGTGGTCGAGGTGCAGCCCCGCGAAGCCGAGGTTGATCGGCGGGGCCAGCGGAGTGTGCGTCTGGAAGAACAGGGCGCCCAGGTGCGCGGCGTGCGTGTTCAGCGGGCTCGTGACCTTGAGGGTCACCAGATCGCCGGCGCGCACGTCCTTGCCGCACGTCGCGTCCGGAGTGGCGCCGTTCACGGACGTCTGCAGCACGAGGTCCTCGTTCGTGCCGGGCAGGCGGCACCAGCGTGCCGTCGTCATGACCTCGGGTGCGCTGCCGCCGGTGTTGCGGTAGGCGTCGAACAGCTCCTGACCCGCCGTCGCGAGGAACGGGCTGGTGCCCGGGTTCGCGAGCCGCAGGAACTGGATGTACTCCCAGCTCGAGGTCTGGTAGAGCAACTCGACGTCGGCGCGCGTGGCGCCGACCGGCGGCGACAGCGGCACGACGTCGAAGTGGTCGTAGACGCCGTTCGCGGGCGGGTTGCCGTACTGCGTCGCCGGCACCGGCAGCGCGTTGCGCGTGGTCAGGGTCGCCCGGCTGCTCCCGTAGGCGGGGATGCGGTTGTCGGCGAGGATCTTGTTGTTCAGGACGAAGTGGAAGGTCTCGTGTGCCGACCCTGGCGGCATCGACGCGAGCTGGATCAGCGTCATCGTCACGTTGCCGGTCACGCGATCGAACGAAAGCGGCAACGTCGCCGGCACGCCGAGCAGCAGCAGCTGCAGCGCCCAGTCCTGCGTGATGCCGAGCTTGGTCTGCCAGATGTGCGCGTTCGGGTCGGTGATCGAGCTGACCGTGTAGTTCTGGCCGTTGACCGTGGTGGTGAAGCTGCCGTAGGAGCCGTCCTCGCGGAGCAGTTGGTTCTGTTCGTTGCGCCAGCGCGTGCGCAGCCACATGCGGCGGCCTTCGGGATAGCCGGTGATCAGCTTGTGGCCCGTGAGATTGGTCACGCGCAGCGTGTTGTTCGTGATGTCGAGAGCGCCGGCGCGCTGCAGCGTGGCGCGGGCGCGCAGCACGCCGCGGTCCATCGCTGCGATCATCGTCGGCGTCAGGCCGGCACCGAGGCGCAGCAGGCTCGGCGTCTGGTTGTCGAGCCACTGGATGGCTTTCGGCACCCAGGTGTTGCCGCCGGTCAGGTCGTGGTTCGGCAGGTCGTAGCGCAGCGGCGAGATGCCGAACGCCGTGCCTTCGCCTACCACCGGCTCCATGTGGCAGCTCTGGCAGGTGAAGAAGCGCGTCGTGCCGTCCTCATGGTCGCCGTTGTTGCCGGCGAGCAGCGCCTGGTCGCGCGCGCGCTTGATCGCGCCGCGCTTGATGTCGGCGGGCAGCGACGCGTACGCGCTGACCGGCGTCGTCGAAAGCGAGCTCGCGACGTGCTCGCTGAAGGTGCGCTCGACGACACCGTACGTGTAGGGCGCGTTCTTGAACGCCGCCTTGCCGGTCACCGGTGAGCCGGCGATGCCGCTGAACTGGCCGGGCGGGAGCGGGGTCAGCGCGCCGTTGCCCGTTGCGAGGTCGCCGGTAACCGGGTTGCTGACGTCGTGGCACGTGCCGCACAGGTTCGACGAGCGGTGGAACAACGACTGCGCCCACGAGTGGCCGGCCGCGGGGGCTTGGTAGGGTCCGTAGCGGGTCTGGTCGCCGGCGAGCACCTGCATGCCGCTGCCGTACCAGCCCTCTGGCGGCGTGCCGCCGTTGTTCGCGAGGTACGGCGCGAACTGCTGGCCGGGGTACTCGAGCCCGCTCGGGTCGACCATGTTGTGGCAGATCGAGCACTCGACGCCGTTGTGGTCCTGCAACGGGTCGAGGCCCGAGCCATCGGAGAGGTTCGCGCGTCCCTCGTGCCAGCCGCGCGGCGAGTGGCAGCGGATGCAGTAGTTGCCGGAACCCGGGAAGTCGCCTTCGGCGACGGCGAGCGCGGCCCAGAACACCGGATCGCGGCCAGCCTGCGCCATCATGCTGCCCATCCAGTTCTCGACGGGCTCGACCGCCGGGTCGTAGTAGCCGTGGCACCCGTCGCACGAGTTGACGCCGCCCATCAACGCCGCCTGGTACGGCTGGGTGCCGGGCTGTTGGATGTCGGTCGGTGGCGCGAAGACCGGGCCGGTATTGGCGAGCAGCACGGCGAGGGTTGCGGCGCCGAGCAGGGTCGAGGACGTATTGACGAAGCGCATCGGGACGGCGGTTGGCTTGGCGGGAGGCCTCGACAGCCTACGTCATGCGTCCAGTGACGCCAGCCCTGCCGTCGCAGCCGCCGATGCCATCGCTCGCAAGACGATACGCTGCACGGTCATCGCCGTCCGCGACGTCGCAAGTCGGCGTCCGGTCACTTCGCGGGCAGCAACTCGTCGACGACCCGCTGCATGCCGTAGACGTGCTGTAGCGCCTGCACGATCGCGTCGGTGTGCACGCTGACGGCGCGGGCGCGCTGCTGCGTGTAGTAGAAGTCGTTCGGCAGCGACTCGATGTTGCCGTCGAAGATCAGCCCGACGACGCGCAGGTCCTTGTCGACCACGCACGAACCGGAATTGCCGCCGACGATGTCGTTCGTGCTCGCGAAGCAGACGCGCTTCTTCTTGTCGATCTTCGACTCGGCATCGAGCCACACCTGCGGGACGTCGAACGGGTAGGTGTTGCCGAACTCGACGCCGCGCGCGAACAGGCCGTAGAGCGTCGTCGCCCACGGGGCCTTCGTGCCGTTGTAGTCGTAGCCCTGCACGCGGCCGTCGGAGAAGCGCAGCGTCATCGTCGCGTCGGGGCTGACGTTGGTGCCGTAGACCGCGTGCAGCGCCTGGCCGAGCAATGTGCCCTGCGCGGCGAGAGCGTCGCTCGACGCCTTGTCCTCACGCTGCGCGTCGCGCATCCGCGGGTAGAGAGCGCGTGCGGCGACGATGCCCACGTCGTCGCTCGTGGCGAAGCGCTGCGCGGCGTCATCCGCCGTCATCAGTTCGCGGGTGAAGCGTCCCTTGCCGAGCCCGCTCTTGCCGAGCGCCTGCAATGCGGCATTCCAGTCGATGCCGTCTGCTCCCGCATGCGCGCCGCCGACCGCGACCAGGAACGGATCGTCTGCCGGCAGCCACCGGCTCGCGCGCACGAAGTGGTCGACCAGCAGCGCCTGCGTGATCGCGTTGCCGCCGATCTGCAGCGCCATGGCTTCCTCCTTCGCGCTCGCTCGTTCGGCCTCGGGCAGGTTCTCGTCGAAGGACTTGGCGAGCAGCACGCCGCGCTCGAGCACGCTCGAATAGCCGGGCGCGTAGAAGGCGACCTTCGGCTGGACCGCGCGCCGGCGCGCCGCGAGTTCGGCGAGCCGATCCCAGATCGCGCCGAAGCGCTGCTGCAGTTCGGGGTTGCCGGCCACGGCGGCGCGGAAGTGCGCCTCGTGCGCGCGCTTCTTGCCGAGCAGCGCTTCGTCGCGCAGGCCACCGAGCATGCCGGAGATCGCCTTGTAGCTGTTCTCCCAGCTCAGCAGGATGGTCAGCAGCCCCGGGTTGCCCTTCGTGAACGGCCGCAGGATCGCCATGCTGCTCTCGAGTTGCTGCACGACGAGCGGGTACTCGACGTCGCGCTGCACTTCGAGCTGCGCCACCGTCAACTGGCGGTTGGTGTTGCCGGGATTGCCCGGCACGAACACCAGGTCGTTCTCCTGCGCCCCGGTCGCGCGCCAGCGGAAGTAGTGCGCGGTGGTGTCGGCGGGTTTGTCGTTCTCGTAGGCGCGCAGGAATGCGAAGTCGATGCTCCAGCGCGGGTAGGTGAAGTTGTCGGGATCGCCGCCGAAGTGCGCGGTCTGCAGGTGCGGCGCGACGACCAGGCGAATGTCGGAGTAGACGCGGTAGCGATAGAGCTGGTGGACGGCGCCCTGGTAGAGCGCGACGACCTGGTGCATCGAGCCGGGATGCGCTTCGTCGGCAGCCTTCACGATCGCGTCGATGGCGGCCTGCTTCGCCGTCGCCGCTGCCTCGTCACCGGCCGAGCTGTCGATGCCCGCGGCGACCTTGGCCGTGACGTCTTCCTGCGCGACGAGCTGGTGCACCGTGAGCCCCGGGATCGCGACTTCGTCGGCCAGCGCCGTCGCGGCGAAGCCGTTGGCGACCCAGTACTTGTCGCCCTGGATGGTGGCGATCTGGTCCCGGACGCAGTGGTGGTTGGTCATGATCAACCCCTGCGGCGACACGAACGACGCCGAGCACCACGGGTTCTCGCGCTCGCCGAGCCGCAAGGCGCCGAGCCGCAGCGTGTCGAGCCACTTCTGGTCGGGCTGGAACCCGTACTCCTGCTGCAGGTAGGCGAGCGGCGGGTTCTCGAACGTCCACATCTTGCCGAGCGCGAGATGGTCGACGGTGCCCTGCGCCAGGGCCGGGGCGGCGAGCAACAGCGAGAGGATCGGGATGTGCAGTCGGTGCATGCGGGTCGGTTCCGGGTTCGGGCGCGGCAATCTACGGACCTCGCGCGGCAGCGGACAGGCCGAGCGGAGAAAGCTCAGGCCGGCGTCGTCGCGTCGAGCCGCACGACGACTTCGACGTGCTCGGTGTGCGGGAACAGGTCGCACAGCCGCGCGGCGGTGACCCGGTAGCCGCTCGCGCAGAGCACCGCGAGGTCGCGCGCCAGCGAATCGGCGGCGCAGGCGACGTAGAGGATGCGCCGTGCGCGCGAAGCCAGCGCGCGGACCACGCCCTTCTCGCCGAGCCCGCTGCGCGGCGGATCGACGACGAGCAGGTCCGGCTGGTCGGGCAGCTTCGCGCTGGCGAACGGCGAGTGGACCACGGCCACCTGCGGCAGCCCGTTCGCCTTCCGGTTGTGCTCGGCGTCGCGGCAGGCGGAGTCGCCCTCCTCGACCAGCGTGACTTCCGCGGCGCCGGCCTTCGCCNNCGCGAAGCCGCCGACACCGCCGTAGCCGTCGACCACGCGAAGACCGCGCAGCGGCCCGCACATCGCGAGTGCTGGCGCATAGAGCAGCGCACTCGCCGCCGCATGCACCTGGTAGAAGCTGCCGGCACTGATCCGGAACGTCAGGTCGCTGCGCCGATCGACGATGTGGTCGCGCCCGCGCAGCGGCATGTGGCGGTCGCCGAGCAGGAACTCGTCGTCGCGTTCGCTGATCGAGTGCACGACGCCGACGAGCTTGCGTTCGAGACGGCCGGCGGGCACGTCGAGCGCTGCGCGCGTCACTGCTTCGGCGAATGCCGCGCCCTGCGGGAACGCGCCCGGGGTCATCACGATGCCGGCGACCACTTCGCCGGTGCCGCTCGCGAGTCGCGCCCAGACCCCCTTCACGCGGCCGGTGTTGCGCCCGGGCACGAACGGTTCGACCTTCAGCTCGCGGAGGATGTCCTCCATCGCGCGCCCGAGCCCGGTCAGCCAGACGTCCTGGGTCTGGCACTCCTCGATGCGCACGACGTGGTGGCTGCGGAACTCGTAGATGCCGACGATCGGCAGGCCCTGGCGATCGGCGCGCACCGGATAGAGCAGTCGGGTGCGGAAGTGCCGCGGTGCTCGCGCCGGCGCTTCGAACTGCACGCGCACGTCGCCGAGGCTCGGCGCCAGTTGCTTCTCGACCGCCGCGACCTTGTCGGCGAGCTGCCAGCCGATCGGCTGGTCGAGCAACGAACAACCGCCGCAGGTGCCGAAGTGCTTGCAGTGGGGCGTGGCGTCGGGGTCCGCGGGGCGCGTTCGGGCAGAGGGCTTGGGCAAGATGGGAGGCTCGCGTCGCCGGAGCAGCGACCGCGAAATCCGAACGCGGCCAGTGCAGATTGCAAGGTTGGCGCGCGGAACGTCCCCCGCGCGGCGAAGATGCCTGGCGATGAAGTGTCCGCGGGATCGCAGCCGCCTGGAGCAAGCACGCGTCGGTGCTGGCACGTTGCTGTTCGCATGCCCCACGTGCCACGGGCGGGCCGTGGCGTTGCCGGTACTGCGGCGGCAACTGACCGATGACGCGATGCGCGAGCTGTGGCGCGTCGCGCGTTCGGCGCAAGCATGGATGGTCGATGGGGCGTCGTGTCCGGCTTGTGCGCGGCCGATGGCGGTCGTCGCGATGCCCGACGAATTCGGCGGACGCGAACTCGACGTCTGCCGTGCCTGCCAGCTGGTGTGGTGCGACGATCTCGAACACGAGGCGCTGCCGCAACTGCCGCCAGCACTCGCGCCCGACGATGGCCTGCCACCAGCAGTGCGGCAGCAGATGGCGGTCGAGATGGTGCTCGAAGCGAAGCGCCTCGAGCAAGTGCGCCAAGCCGAAGGGCCGGACTTCTCCCTCCGCAAGCTGCCCGCGGTGCTCGGGGTGCCCGTCGAACTGCATCCCACGGCGATGCCGACGTTGCCGTGGCTGACCTGGGCCACGGCGATTGCGACCGCTGTCGTCAGCATCGAGGGCCTTTGGCACGATGACATCCGCAGGTCGCTGTGGCTCGTGCCCGAGCAGTCGGGTCCGTTCGACCCTCGGCTGCTCACGGTGTTCCTGGTGCACGCCGACTGGCTCCACCTGCTCTGCAATCTGTGTTTCCTCATCACCTTCGGCGACGACGTCGAAGTGCGCCTGGGTCGCGGACGCTGGTTCGCGCTGCTACTCGGGGCGACGCTCGCGGGCAGCCTCCTGCACGTCGCGATCGATCCGCACAGCGTTCGGCCGTGCGTCGGTGCCAGCGGCGGCATCTCGGGCCTCATCGTCTGCTATGCGCTGCTGTTGCCGGACGCGCGCCTCGGGGCGTGGATCGGCCGCGGCTATCGAAGTGAGTGGGTCACGTTCCCGGCGAGCAGCGGGCTCCTGATCTGGGCTGGCTTGCAGGTGGCGCTGCTGTTGCAGCAGTTGTCGGGCTTTGGCCGCATCAGTGCAGCTGCGCACATCGGCGGCGCCCTGGTCGGCGTCGCTGCGTGGGCGGCGTGGCGAGCACGCGGGTAGGGTTTCACCGATGCTCGCGACCCTTTCCCTGTCGCTGCTCCTCTGCACCGCCGCACCGCAGGAACCGGGCGCTCGCGATCTCCTCGCCCTGCTTCGCGCCGAGCCGGCCTGCACCGGCGTGCTCGAACGCGCGCGCGAACACCGCCTGCAGATCCTCCTGGCCGAACCCGTCGTGCATCCCGACGGCACGATCACCGTGCGCCGTTCGCGCCTCGGCGACGAGCGTCAGTACTTCTATCCCGCGAGTTCGATCAAGCTGTGCGGAGCCGTCGCCGCCCTGCTCGCCCTGAACGAACACAACCGCGCGCACGGCACCGCCCTCGGCCTCGACTCGCCGCTCGTGATCGAGCCGCGCTTCGCGGGCGACGAACGCATCGCCGCCGACCCGACCAACCTCGCGGGCGGCGTGCTCACCGTGCGCCACGCGCTGCGCAAGCTGTTCCTGGTCAGCGACAACGCCGCCTACAACCACTGCGTCGACCTCGTCGGCCAGGACGGCCTCAACCGCGCCATGCACGACGCCGGCCTGCGGTCCGTGCGGCTCTGGCACCGGCTCAGCGAGAGCCGCACGCTGGCCGAGAACGCCGTCACGCGCACCGTGCGCGTGGGCGACACCGAGTTCGCCGCTCGCGATGCGGCGGCGAAGCTGTCGAACGACGGTTTCGCCGAGCTCGACGTCGGCGAGGCGCGCATGGCCGGCGGCAAGCGCATCGACGGCGCGATGTCGTTCGCCGAGAAGAACGCCATCACGATCGACGATCTGCAGGACCTGCTCATCGAGGTCGTGCGAGCCGAGATCGACACCGGCAAGCGCGGCTTCCCGGGGCTCACCACCGAGCAGCGCGCGTTCCTGGTGCAAGCACTCGGCGAGTTCCCGAGCGAGTCGGCGAACCCGAAGTTCGACGGCAAGGAAGTGCCCGACCACCACTGCAAGTTCGTGCTGCGCGGGGCTGGCGAGGTGGTGCCGCGCCCGCACCTGCGGGTGTTCGACAAGATCGGCCGCGCCTACGGCTTCTCGATCGAGAACGCGTGGGTCGAGGACACCCGCACGGGCCGCGGGTTCTTCCTCACGATCGTGCTCTACACCAACCCGGACGGCGTGCTGAACGACGACCGTTACGGCTACGAGGAGATCGCGGACCCCTTCTTCGACGCGGCGGGGCGCGCGATCACCCGCGCGGTGCTGGGGGCGGAACGTCGGTGATGGCGGCCGGTCGCCGGTCGCGTGAAAGCGACGGCCGCCGGCCGCGACGTCGCGCGGTAGAGTGCGCGCCCCCATGAGGTTCCGCCGCGCGTCGCTCGCCGCCCTGCTGCCGATCGTGTTCTGCAACTGGCAGCCGTGGCGCGAAGAAGTTGCCGCGGCGGTCGCGCCGCACGCATCCTGCGCGCAAGACCAGTTCACCACCTCGGAACAGTGCGGTGTCTGCCACGTGTCGGCGCCAGGAGCGAAGGCGATGCTCGGGAAGGACGGCGAGGACGTTTCGCCGTACCACACCTGGCAGGCGACGATGATGGCCAACGCTTTCCGGGATCCCTACTTCCGCGCGCAGCTGCAGAAGGAGACCGCGGCCGCCGGCGAGGCGGTGCAGGAGCTCTGCCTGCGCTGCCATGCGCCGATGCTGCACCACCAGGCGATGCTCGACGGCAAGCCGCCGCCGCGCCTGGCCGACGCCGCCGGCGACCTGTTCGCCGACGACAGCGTGTCGTGCACGGTCTGCCACACGATGGACGGCAAGAACTTCGGCAAGCCCGAGTCGTTCTCGGGCCGGCCGACGTTCGATCGCGAGCGGCGCATCTTCGGCCCGTACCAGAACGTCGCCGTGCGACCGATGCAGAACATGGTGGGCTACACGCCGACGCACGGCCCGCACGTGCTGAAGGCGGGCTTGTGCGGGACGTGCCACACGCTGATGACCGAACATCACGGCACGCCGTTCCCCGAGCAGACGCCGTACTTCGAGTGGCGCAACAGCGAGTTCAGCGACGAACGCGAAGGTGCCGACCCCGCGCACACGCGCACCTGCCAGCAGTGCCACATGCCGCGCAGTGCACCGACGCGCATCGCGCGCAGCCCCATGGGTTCCGACTTCCGCATCCCGGAGCGCCCCGACTACGCCGTGCACGCGTTCGTCGGCGGCAACGCGTTCATGCTCGACATGCTGCGCACGTACCGCGAGGAGCTCGGCGTGAGCGCCGAGCCGGCGCAGTTCGAAATGATGGCGGCGGCGACGCGGCGGCAACTTGCCGAGGACACGGCCTCGCTCACGATCAGCAAGCTGGTGCGCGACGAAGGCGAACTGGTGTTCACGATCGAGGTCGAGAACCACACGGGCCACAAGTTCCCGACCGGCTATCCGGCGCGACGCGCGTGGCTGCACGTCGAGATCGAAGCGGGCGGCAAGGTGGTGTTCGCCAGTGGTGCTTCGGACGGCAGCGGCCGGCTGGTCGGCGTCGCCGACGAGCAGCGCCTGCCGCACGTGCGCACGGTGAAGGCGCCTTCGGACGTCGTCGTCTACGAGATGGTCGCGGCGGATCCCGACGGCGAGCCGACGACCTACCTGACGAAGATGACGCGCCGCCTGAAGGACAACCGCCTGCTGCCACGCGGTTGGCGTGACGACGGGCCGCACGTCGGCGACATCGCGCCGGTCGGCGTCGACGGCGATCGCGACTTCACCGGTGGCGGCGACGCCGTGCTGTTCCGGATCCCGGCGCCCGCCGGGCCGTGCACGGTGCGCGCCCGACTCTGCTACCAGTCGGTGCCGCCGGTCTGGGTCGATGCCCTGCGGCCGGTCGAGGCCGAGGAGGCGAAGCGCTTCGTCGGTTGGTACGACGTCGCCGACAAGAAGCCCGAGACGGTCGCCACCGCGGAGCGCGTCGAGGAATGAACCTGCAGCGCCCCGATCCGTCCGAGTACGCGAGCCCGTTCCAGGCCTACGTCGATCGGGTGCCCGACGGCGACGTGCTCGCAGCTCTCGCGACGCGTGGTGCTGCGACGACGGCGCTGATCGCGTCCCTGCCGCCGGCGATCGGCGGTCACGCCTACGCGCCCGGCAAGTGGACGGTGAAGCAGGTGCTGCAGCACGTCACCGACGGCGAGCGGTTGTTCTGCTACCGCGCGTTGTGCATCGCCCGCGGCGAGACGCTGTCGCTGCCGGCGTTCGACGAGGATCTCTACGCCCGCAACGACGGCAGCGCGTCCCGCCCGCTCGCGGCGATCGGCATCGAGTTCGCGGCGGTGCGACAGGCGACGCTGGCGCTGTTCGCCGGCTTCGATGCTGCGGCGTGGAGTCGCCGGGGCACCGCCAACGGCAAGCCGGCGAGCGTTCACAGCCTGCTCTGGATCCTGGCCGGCCACGAACGGCACCACCTGGCGGTGTTGCGCGAGCGTTACGGCGTCGGCTGACGCGACGTTCCGGCCGCGGACGGAGCGTGCGCTCACTCCGTCGCGACGACACCCGACGCGAACAGCGCCTGCTTGTCGCGCAGCCCGCGCCAACCCTCGGCCAGGACCGCGTGGCCGACCGGCGCGCGAAGCGAGCTGCCCGGACCAGCGCACAGCAGCACGTCCGGCGCGAACTCGCGCATCGCCGCGCGCACGCACGCCGTGAAGTCGAACGTCTCGAGCACCTGCGCGTTCGTGGTGTAGTCGAGCAGCGCGCGTGGATCGGCCGACCACGGCGTGTGCACGTTGCCGAAGCCGTCGATCAGATGGCATTGCGGCATGCCGATCGGCAGGTCGGCGAGCATCGTGGTCGCCTGCTGAGCCGTCGACGCGCACAGCCGCGTGTGGAACGGACCGTGGCCGGCGAGGCGGAACGGGAACTCGCGATCGCCGACGCGCACCTTCGGCAGCCGCGTGAGCAGTTCGCGCACCGCCGCCTCGGTGCCCGCGAGCACGACGTGTCCGCCGAGCAGGATGCTGTAGTCGCAGAACCACTCGTCACCGCGGTCCTGCAGGGCGCGCACGACCGCGTCGACGGCGACGCGCAGCGGCAGGTTGGCTTGCCAGTCGTCGCCGACGGTGGTCATCAGGACCTGCCCGCCCGCGACCTGCTGTTGCAGCGCGGCCATCGTCGCGACCAGCCGCCAGCCGGCCGTCGGATCGAGCGCGCCGGCCGCGGGAAGGGCTGTGTACCAACCGAGCGAGTTGCCGGCGACGGCGACGATCTCGTAGCGCTCGCGCAGTCGTTCGGCGTGCGCCAGTGTGCCGAAGAAGATCAGTTCGGCGGCGTTCTGGCCTTCGAGGTGCAGTCCGGGGCGGAACGTCTCGGCGCCGTCGATCGACGACAAGGTCGGCCGCGACTGTTCCTGGCGCCAGGCGTCGCAGGCGGCGAGTGCTTCGGCGACGGGTCCGGGGCGAAGCGTGCGGGCGAGGAAGCCGAGCTCGTCCTTGCCGTAGGAACCGCGGCCAGGGCAGAGCAGCACGGCGGTGGGTTTGGTCATCGGTCGGTGCGCGGTCGTGGTCGGTGCAGCGAGGATCTCACCGCAGGTCGGCGCACCATGCTTGCAGGGCGTCGGCGACGAGGCGATGGCCTTCTGGCGAGAAGTGGCCATCGTACGGGAGGAAACAGCGTTCGCTCGGCACCGCGGCGAGCGATGCCGTCAGGTCGAGCGCCTCGATGCCCGCGACCTGGCACGCGGCGAGGATGCGCCGCATCGGCAGTTCGGCGTCGAGGCCCGGGATCGGCTTCGCATGGCCGCCACGCACGTCGACGGCGAACGTGGGCGGCACGATCGCCACGTGCAGCGTGGCGCCGACGCCCTTCGCGATCGCGCGGATGGCCGTGAACTCGTCGGCGACTACCTGCCATGCCCGCTGGAACTCGGGCTGCTCCCAGGTCCGCTCGTTCATCTGCGTCACGTCGTCGTGTCGCCAGCGTGGCGACTGCTTCACCAGCGCCTTGTAGAGGCGCGCACCGAGTCGGTAGAGGTGCGACGAACGCAGTCGATGCCGCCAGCCTGGAGCGCTGCCGAGCAGACCGTCGTGGGTCGGCAGGTCCTTGTCGATCATCGCGTCGAGCACGTCGTTGCCCGAGTACGCGACGACCACGATTGCGCGCGGCCGCCAACCTTCCGCCAGCAGCCACTCGAGCTGCATCCGGTACTGGGTCGGACCGTAGGCCGGTTGGGCGCCGTTGACGATGCGCTTGCCCGGCTGCAGGCGCGCGGCCAGCAGGCCGACGAAGTCCTGGGCGTCGTCGACGGCGTAGCCGAACGTGAACGAATCGCCGAGGAACAGCACGTCGACGTCGCCGCGGGGGCGTGGGCCCGGCTGGGTGGTGCGCAGGCCCAGATCGTCCGTGCACACGCGCCACACCGTTTCGCCGGCGTCCGCCGTCACGTCGGCGTTCGGCAACACGGCGGTCATCGGCTTCGCCGGGTGCTTGGTGAAGATCGGCATCCAGCTGATGCGTTGCGGCAGCAGCACGCGCACGGCGATCTCGGCGACGACCAGGCTCGCGATGACGGCGACGAGCACCAGCGCCGATCGCGCGAGCAGCCGGCGGCCCCTCGCCGTGCCGCGCGCGGAGACCATCACCGCACCCGTTCTTCGCAGAGGGCCATCGCTGCCTGCTCGATGTCGGGCTCTTGCACGAGCACGAGGTTGGCGGCGGCGGCGAGCGGCACGTACGAATCGACGGCGGCGACGCGACGCAGGGCACAGCCCGCGAGCTCCGGATCCTCGGCGAGCCGCGCCAGGATCAACGGGCTCGGTCCGCCGGCGGTCGCGCGACACTCGTCGACCACGAGGCAGCGTCCCGTCGCCTTGACGTGTTCGGCGATCTGGGCGTAGGGAAGCGGGGCCAGCCAGCGCAGGTCGAAGACGCGTGCCTTGATGCCGCGTTCGCGCAGTCGCTTCTGCACCCGCAGGCTCATCCACAGACCGTTGCCGAACGTGACGATCGTCAGCTCGTCGTCGTCGCCCGCTTCGTAGACACGGCCCTCGCCGAGCGGCAGGAGTTCGGCCGGCGGCGGATACGCGAACTGCCAGGCGCCGTCGTTCGGTGCATGCAGGTCCTTCTGCATGTAGAGCGCGATCGGTTCGAGGCACAAGCTGACCTTGCCGTGCAGGTCGGCTGCTGCCGCCATCGTGCGCAGCATCGTCACCGCTTCGTCGGCGCGCGCCGGCACACCGACGATCAGCCCCGGGATGTCGAGCAGGGCACCGACCGAGTTGTCGTTGTGGAAGTGGCCGCCGAAGCCCTTCTGGTAGGCGAGGCCGGCGATGCGCACGACCATCGGGTTCTGGTAGGTCGGTGCGCTGCCGGGCTGATCGCGGTGCGCGCGGCCGCAGCTGAAGAACTGCAGCGACGCTGCTTCGCCGCGGATCTGGTCGAGCGCGTTGTGGATGTAGGCGAGGTACTGGATCTCCGGGAACGGCAGGCAACCGGCCTGGCCCATGCCCTGCGCGAGCCCGAGGATCGTCGTCTCGTCGAGGATCGTGTTGAACACGCGGCCGCCGCCGAACGTCTTCTGCAGGCCGGTCGTGGCGTGGTACACGCCGCCCTTCTTGGCGACGTCCTCGCCGAACAGGAAGGCGTTCGGATACGCGGTGAACAGATCGGTCAACGCCTGCGGGATGCGGTACGCGAGGTGGCGCGGTCGGGTGTCGTGCTCGGGCAGCTTGCCGTCGAAGGCGCGCAGGCGAGCCGCCTCGTCGGCGACGCGGACCTTCAGTTCGCGTGTCGTTGGCAGCTGCAGCGGCGCCGTGATCTCCTCGACGCTCGTCAGCTTGCGGCGGCGCCCGGCTTCCTCGGCCGCGGCCCGCAACCGCCGGTCGGTGTCGGCGTACATCGCGAGGATCTGCTCGCGCGACAAGGCGCCGCTGCGCAGCAGCAGGTCGGCGAACGCGAGCAACGGGTCGCGCCGTTCGTTGGCTTCGATCGCCTCGAGCGGCAGGTAGTTGGCCTCGACGTCGCTGCCGGCGTGGCCCATCAGCCGCACGGTCTTGGTGTGCACGAACGCGGGGCGCCGCTGCGTGCGCACGTATTCGATCGCCGCCGCGGCGACGTCGTGAACGCCCGGGAAGTCCTGGCTGTCGGCGGCGAAGTACCGGATGCCGGGCCGGTCCTGCATCATGCGCGCGACGAAGGTGTCGGGCGTGCGGACCGAGATGCCGATGCCGTTGTCCTCGCAGGCGAACAGGATCGGGCACGGCTGGGCATGCAGCGTCGCCGCGGCGGCGGCATGGAAGCCCGCCTGCGCCGTGGCGTGGTTGAGCGACGCGTCGCCGAAGCTGCAGTAGACGATGCTGTCGTACGGCACGTTGCCCGACGTCGGCAGCGCGAGCCGTTCCATGCGCTGCATCGCCATCGCGAAGCCCACGGCCTTCGGCAGGTGGCTCGCGATCGTGCTCGTCTGCGGCGGCACGTGCAGCGTCGGCGAACCCAGCACTTTGTGCCGGCCGCCGCTGACCGGGTCCTCGGCCGAGGCGGTGAACGACAGCATCGCGTCGAAGAACGGCGTCTCGCCGCGGCCCTGCCGGGCGCGTGCCGCGAGGAACGCGCCGCTGCGGTAGTGCAGGAACGCGGTGTCCGTCGGGCGCAGCAGCGCGGCGAGGATCGCGTTCGCCTCGTGGCCGCTGCTGCCGATCGTGTAGTAGGTGAGGCCCTTGTCCTTCAGTTCGCGCGACAGGAGGTCCTGCAGGCGCGACTGGATCGCCGATTCGAAGATCGCGACGGCCTCACGGCGCGTCATCGTGGCCGGCGGGGCGATCGGCAGGTCGAGCGGGCCGGTGCGGTCGGGATCCGGCCCCGGGTGGGTCTTCAGGAACGCCAGCAGGCGCTCGGTGACGGGACCTTCGCGGCGGAGGGACATGCGGGGGCGCGGAGCATAGCGACCGCCGGGGCCTGCTGGTCAGGCCACGTTCACCGTCCAGACGCGCAGGAACAGGCGGGCGTTGGCCGGGTCCACGCCCTCGGGGGCCACCGGGTAGACCAGGCTGGCGCCCTGCGTCACGGGATCCCAACGTCCGGTCTTCGGGTTCAAGTTCGAGGGCTCGGCGCCGTCGAAGTCGATCACGTTTCCGTCAACGGGCAATGGGAAGGGCACTGCGACGACGTGCGCGTGCAACGCCGCCGCCTGCTGCTGCTGGTTCGCGAACTGCTCGACGCGCTTGTCGGTGTCGGCGTCGACCAGCGCCGTCTGGATCTCCACGTCCGCCGGTGCGGTCACCGGTTCGTACATACCCGTGTCGTTGGTGTAGAGCGTGTAGTCGATGTCGATGAGGGTCACGGAAACTCCAGGCTTGAGGGAATCGGCTGGCCGAGGCTGCGGTCGTCGCGCAATGCGGTGGCGAGCAGTCGGCCGAAATCGGCCGCCAGTTCGGGCAGGGTGAGTGCGCGGAAGTGGTGGTCGAGCACCGCGAGCACGGTCGCACTCGCGGCATGCGCGCGGCGCAGGTTGCGGCAATCGTAGTCGGTGGACGTGCGGGTACGTCGGTTCCAGAAGGTGGCTGCGAAGAACTGCGCGCTGCAGACCAGCGCCGGCAGCGTCGCGCGCCAGAAGTCCGCATGGAGCCCGAGCCTCACGAAGTACAGCGCGCCCTCGGGCCAGCAGAAGTGGTTGGCGCTGTCGGGGACGCCGTGGCCGAACAGCGGGTGGTCCTTCGTCACGCCGACGAGAGCGCCCATGCCGATCTCGCCGGTCACGTAGGAGCAGAACGTCTGTTCGAAGTCGCGGACGGCGAACGGCGCCCCCACGGCCGGCGGGGGAAATGCGGCTTCGATCGCTGCGCGCAGACGCGCCTCGACCTGGACCGCGGCGCGCCGGTGTCGCTCGTCTTCCGCGGTCGGCGGTGCGAACTCGCGTCCGAACACCGCATACGAGGCGCGGCGCAGGACGCGGGAGTGGAGGAAGGCCGTGCAGGTCTCGATCGCCGCCGCCAGTTCGCCGAGGCCTCGTTCCTTCAGGATCTCGGGATCGGTCGCTTCGTCGATCGTGCACATCGACAGCGCCTGCTTCTCGAGCACGGCGCCCAGGTTCGCGTCGAGGATCCGTTGCCGTCGCTCCGCGAACCAATGCGTGGCACTGGTCGCACTCGTCACTGGCGCTGAGGCGTCATTCATTGCGCATCGCTGTTCGCGCAGCGGAACCCGACGACGTACTGGTAGTGCATGTCGGTCGAAGGAAGGATGGAGATGGTGCCGAGGTCGCGCCGAGGTTCTTGGGCCAGCGAGGACCAGTGCAGGCCGCCGGCGATGCGCGAGCGGGGATTGACGAACAACTTCCCGTCGTGGCGGTCGATGGCGTAGGACTCTAGCCACTCGCTGACGTTGCCCAGCATCTCGTAGAGGCCCTCCGGGGTCCGGCTCGCCGGCGAGGCGTCGACGTCGGTCGTGTGCTGCAGCCAGGCGTCGTGTCGTTCCTCCCGCGTCAGTGGAGTCGGTGCCGTCACGAGGCAGTTGCCGAAGATGCCCTCGCCGAGCCACGGGTACCGCCGCGGATTCGGACCAGCCCCGCGCGCGGCGATGGCCCACTCCGGATAGCTCGGCAGGCGCTTGCCGGCCCATTCGGCGTAGGCAGCCGCGTCAGGCCAGCTGACGCCGGCAATCGGCCGCCGATCGTGCTCGGGCGAGCGGACCCGTTCCCAGTAA
Source organism: Planctomycetes bacterium UBA2386 (assembly GCA_002343845.1). Next base: position 95,719 of record DDSQ01000172.1, read on the forward strand.
GGAGGCGGTTTGCGATTCGTGGCCGTCAGGAATGCGCGGTACTGCGCGACGGTGACCTCGCAGGTGTCGATCCAGAAGGGCGCCACCGCCGCCACCCTTCCCTCGAGGAAACCGACTGCTCCTTCGATCGGGAGGTGAAGGTTGCCGCCGGCGATGCGCACCATGCCGGCGCGCCGATCGGCGACCGGCCAGATCGGGAACGTGAAGGCGTGGCTCTCGCAATCGTCGAGCGTCCGTACGAACACCCGCTCGTCGCTGTCGATGCGCACGAGGAAGCGGTAGTAGCCCGGGTCGAGCCGGATGTTCTTGCGCGGCGCGGTCCCGATGGGCTGTTCGGCGCCCGGCATGCCTCGCGCGTCGATCGGCACGCAGGCGAGCGTCGCCGCGAGCGGCTGGCCACGCTCGTCCACGACGTCGATGGCGACGCGGGCCGCGAGGATGTCCGCGGGTACGGCCTCGGTCATCCGGGGCTGTTCCGGGAAGATCCCGCGGGCCCGATTCTGGATCGACAGCGCCTCCACGGCCGGGAGGCGTCGCGGCTCCAGCAGTCCCGGGTCCGCCATGGACGCGGTCAAGACGCCCATGCGACGAACGAGCTCGTCGGCGTAGCTGCTCAGCCGTTGTCGCGCGTCGGCGATCTGCTCGTTCGCCGCGACGGAGCGCAGCAGGAGCCAGCGAGTGGCGAGATCGTCGACGGCGACGTGGTCGAGATCGGCGTAGGCGAGCACTTCGCGCGCCGCTTGCTCCGCGGCCGTTCGGGCACGGCGTGCCGCCAGCCAGTCGTTCACCTGCAGCGCAGCGAACGCCGTCGCCGCGACGACGGCGACCAGCACCAGCGCGCGCCGATGGCGGTGCAGCGTGTGCAGCAGCCGTTGCGACCACGAGGGCGGCTTCTGGGTGATCGCTTCGTGACCGAGGAACCGGCGCAGGTCGTCGCGCAAGGCGCCAGCACTCGCGTAGCGGTCGTTGCGATCGCGGGCGATCGCCGCCATGCAGATCGTCTCGAGATCCCGCGGCACGTTGCGGTTGCGCAACCGGACGGCCGGGGGTTCGTGCTTGCGGATCTTCTCGAAGACCTCGTGCGCCGTCTTGCCTTCGTACGGGCGCGTCAGCGTCAGCAGCTCGTACATCACGACGCCGAGCGAGTAGATGTCGGTGCGGTGGTCGATCGGCGTGTTGGCGACACGAGCCTGCTCGGGGCTCATGTAGTGCCACGTGCCCGGGATCACGCCTTGGTCGGTGAGTTCGCCGAAGCGGACGTCGCGCGCGATGCCGAAGTCCACGACGAGCAGGCGGGCGTCCTGGTCGAGCAGCAGGTTCGACGGCTTGATGTCGCGGTGCACGATCCCCTTGCCGTGCGCGGCGTGCAGGGCATCGGCGGCTTCGGCGACGATCCGCGCCACCGCCGCGAACCACGCGCCGGTGCCGAACTGCGGCAGCAGCGGCTGCGGGTCGTTCGGCTTCTGCGCGCGCTGTACGCGGATCTCGACATCGAGGCCATGGCCGGCGACGAGCTCCATCGCGAACCAGTGCGTGTCGCCGCTGCTGCCATCGGCGATCACGGGCACGATGTGCGGGTGGCGGACGCCGGCGATCGCCTTCGGCTCGCGATGGAAGCGCTCCACGACGTGGGCCGGGGTCCCCGGGCCTGCGGTCATCACCTTGACCGCGACGTCGCGGTCGAGGGTCGCCTGCCGCGCCCGCCAGACCACGCCCGAACCACCGCTGCCGATCGGCGCCAGCAGTTCGAACCCGCCGAGCTGGCCGCCCGCGATCGGGTTGCTGTCGCCGTGCGGCGCCAGGAAGTCATCGGCGGGTTCGTTCGCCAGCATCTCGCGCAGCTCGGCGAGCATGCCGGCATCACCGCGACAGGCTTCCACCAGGATGCGTTCGCGCCGTTCGGGATCGGGTTCGGCGATCGCCGCGTCGAAGGCTGCGCGCAGCTGCTGGAAGCGAGTCATGGCTCGAGCCGCTTGCGCAACCAGGCTCGCGCGAAGCGCCAGTGCTGGTTGCCCTTCGATTCGGAGATGCCGAGCAGGCGGCAGACTTCGGGGTTGCTGTGGCTGCCGAAGAACCGCAGCGACACATACTCGGCGAGTTCGGCGTCGAGCACCTCGAGTTCCGCGAGTGCGGCGTGGGTCTCGGCGAGGTCACCGCCGCTGCGCGCCTCGAGATGCTCGACCACGCTGTCGAGCGGCTCGGTGACCACGTTGCCCCCGCGCTTCATGGCCGCCTTCTGCTTCTTGTGGTCGAGCAGGATGTAGCGCATCGCCGTTGCCGCCCAGCGGACGAAGTGCTGCTGGTCGCTCCAGGAACGCGGCTTGCCGCCGAAGAACCGCAGCACGAGCTCGTTGACCAGGGCGGTCGGGTGCATGGTGTGCCCCGCCTCGCCGCGCGCGATGCGTCCGGCGATCAGCCGCAGTTCGGCCGACAACGCCGCGAACAACGGCCCGCAGTTGCCTGCCGCCGCGGCGCGAGCGAACTCGGATGGGTCGACTGGCTGTGCCGTCATCGGGGACGCGGGGGCGGCAGTGTAGCTCCCAAGCACAAGGCCGCGTCGGAGCAGGGAGAGCGACGAGGAGTTCACGGGCACCGCTTGGCGACGAAAACCGGGGAGGCGGCTGGTCCCTCGCGGGGCCAGCCACCTCCCAGAACTCTCGCCTCTTCCGCTTGGCTCCTGACGCGACGCAGGGCGTCGGCCAGGAATGATCGGTCGGTACGCGAGCACGTGGCCCGCCACTCGGAGAGCGACGTTCCGGCCCGTGGCTGACGGAAAATCTGGCTCGGCTGCGACTTTTCTTTCGCGCCGTCGCGCCGTCGCGCCGTCGGGGGGGGGCGTGCCCCCGAGGTGGAGCCTTCGCCCTGCTGCCGCCGCGGACTCGCTTTCGCTACGGCTGCAGCAAGATCAGGTTGCCGCGTGGCAGATGGTAGGGCGGCACGTGGCTCTGCCCGAGCAGCGGGATCGCGATGCCTTGCCCGTAGAACTCGAGTCCCGCGAGCGACGGCACGTTGGGGATCGGCACCGTCAGCGTGCTCTGGAAGACGACCTGCACCGGCAGGAAGACAGCCGAAGCCGGGTCGCCGTAGAAGCGGACCGGCTCCTGGGTGGTGACTGGGCGTGCCTCGCTGTTCGCGATCGCCCAGACGAGGCCGATCCCGAACGGCAGGTCGGCGGTCAGCACGAGGTTGGTGCCGACCGACGGTGTCGCGGGGCCGATCGTGGTCGAGCCGAGGAAGGCGTTCGGTGCCGGCACTTGTTCGCTGGCGAAGCCGGTGAAGGAACTGGCCGTGCGGAAGCAGCCCTGCAGCGTCACCGGCGCCAGGAACGACGCGCTGCTGACCGGCGTGTTCGCCAGTTCGCAGCTGCGCACGACCACCGGTGACCGCGCACTGGCGGGCACGACGAGGCTGCAGTTCGCGAAGCGGTTCCACAGCAGGTTCGGCAGGGCGCCGTCGACGTCGATCGTGACGGTGCCGTTCTGGTAGCGGTTGTTCTGCTGCCAGAAGCGCGGGCTCGTCAGGTTGCCGGTGATCACGACGTCGCCGTCGAAGACCATCTCGCTGCCGTGCACGTCGAACTGCGCCGTGCGCGGGTGCACGTAGAACGCCCGCTGGCCCGGCCCGGCGACGAAGTCGCTGTGGTGGTGGTGCACCATCGTCAGGCCGACGGCGTTGCCCTGCACGTCGAGCACGTCGCCGCTGCACTCGGCGTGGCAGTGCACGATGCGGAACATGAACTGGTTGGTGCTGCCCGCCGTGCGCACCTTGCGCGCCAGCGTCTGGCCGTTGTGGAACTCGCTGCGGAACAGGTTGAACATCGACATGTTCGCCCCCGCGCCCGACTCGTCGACGTGGCAGCCGACGGCGACGCCGTCGAAGTGCACGCGTTCGGCCTCGATCATCACCATGCCGCCGGCGGTCGCGTCGTCGATGCGGAACGCGAGCGGCATGTTGGTGAACTCGCAGTGCTCGAGCATCACCATCGACTCGTCGCTGCCGGTCCCGTGCGCGCGCACGCCGGCCACCGTCTGCCCGTCGAACTCGCAGTGCATGACCTCGGCCATGTGCGCGCTCGGCGACATCGGGTGCGGCATCCGGGCGTCGACGCCGACCTGCCCGCCGACGATGCGGAGATCGTGCAGGCCGATGTTGTAGGTGCGCAGCGTGAACACGCGCGGGTGGCCGCCGCCGGCGATCACGGGTCGCGGCGAGCCGGCCATCGCCAGGCCGACGATCTCGGCGTGATGGTGCACTCCGGGCGGACCCAGCACGTCGCTCAGCGGCCCCTGCAAGGTGATCGTCGGCGTGATCGCCGCGTCGATCGTGATCGCGTCGAGCATCGGCGGCGTGCCGGTGACGCGCGCCTGTTCGGCCGGCGACAACGACGACATCGGCAGTGTTCCGTTCAGCAGCCGGATCGCTTCGTCGAGCGACAGCTTCGAATCGCCGACGGCACCGTGCGAGAGGGGATCGTCGACGGACGCGGTTGCGGCCGGCCCTTGCGGGAGAAGGAAAACGACAGCGAGGAACGAGAGCATGGAATCGGCGGGGCGGCCGGACCCGAGCAGGCTACCTCGTCCACCGGGCTCGGGAAGGCCCGGCGACGGGGTGGCTCGTTTGCCATCGGTGTGCGATCCTGCTGCGGCCCTCGCCGGCGCCGCGCAGCGCGCCTCCATCGCTCCCATGCCACGGTTTCCGTTCCTGCTCGTCGCGGCGGTCGCGTCGTCGTCGCTGCCTGCCCAGGGTTACCAGTGTTCGATGCTCGCGAACCTCGACCAGCACGCTCCCTACAGCGGCATGTGGGGCTACGTCGCGCCCAACGGCAAGGAGTACGCGCTGCTCGGCACGACGACCGGCATTGCCGTGATCGACTGCACGAACGGCTCGTCACCGGTCGAGCGCGGCTACTTCCCGTGGGCGACCTCGACGTGGCGTGAAGTGCGCACCTACGGCACCTACGCCTACGTGACGACCGAGGCGGCGGCGGGCTTCAAGGTGATCGACCTCACCAATCCCGATGCGCCGGTCGACCTCGGCATCGTCGGCGCCGCGAACCACGGCAACACGCACGCGATCGGCGTCGATCTGGGCACCGGACGCGTCTACCTCACGGGTACCAACAACGGCCTCGCGGTCTACGACGCGGCGGCGAACCCGGCGGCGCCGGTGTTCGTCGGCTTCGCCGCGCCTTCGGGCAACAGCAACTACTTCCACGACATCGCGGTCGAGAACGGCATCGGCTACGGCGCGATGATCTACGCCGGCCTGTTCCGCCTCCTCGACGTCACGACCTGGCCGCCGACGGTGCTCAGCAGCGTCACCACGCCGTCGGCGTTCACGCACAACGCGTGGCCGACCGCCAATGGAGCGATCACCGTCACGACCGACGAACGCGACGGCAGCCTGCTCCGGTTCTACGACACCACGAACAAGCAAGCACCGGTGCCGATCAGCCAGATGACGATGTTCGGCAACTCGGTGCCGCACAACGCCTACATCCTCGGCAACCGCGCGCACGTCGCCTGGTACACCGAGGGTTACCAGTGCGTCGACTTCAGCGACCCGAGCAAGCCGGTCGTGGTCGCGTCGTACGACACGTGGCCGGGCGCGTCGGGCGGATTCAACGGCGCCTGGGGGTGCTTCCCGTACCTGCCGTCGGGCAACGTCTACATCTCCGACCGCGCGACCGGTCTCTACGTGCTGCGTCCGCACCTCACGGACCTCGCGATCACGCATACCGCGCTGTCGAACACGCTGAACGAAGAGGGTCCCTACACCGTCGTCGCCGACGTCGCGAGCAGCCATGCGATCTCGTCGGTCACGCTGCGTTGGCGTGAGGTCGGCGGCGCGTTCCAGGCCGTGGCGATGACGCCGACGGCCGTGCCCGGCCAGTGGTCCGGAGCGATCCCGGGCCAGGACGCCTTCCGCACGATCGAGTACCACATCGACGCGATCGACGCGCAGGCCGCACGCCGCAACCCGGCGACCGGCGAACATCGCTTCGCGATCGGCAGCAAGGTCACGCGCTGGTTCGACGACTTCGAGGGTGCGTCGAACTGGACCAGCGGCGGCACTGCGAGCGACTGGCAGCTCGGCCCGCCGGCGGGCCGCGCCGGCTTCTCGTCAGCCATGGGCTGGCAGGATCCGCTGCACGCGACCTCGGGCAACAACGTGCGCGGCAACGACCTCGGCGGCGCGAGCTTCAACGGCGCCTACGCGAACAGCCAGAACAGCTTCCTCGAGTCGGCGTCGATCCCGACCAACGGCGTGCAGGGCTTGCGACTGCGCTTCCGCCGGTTCCTGTCGCTGGTGGCCAGTGACACCGCGCGCCTGCGCGTCAATGGCACGCTGGTGTGGAGCACGAGTGCCGCGCTCTACGACACGTCGTGGCAGTGGATCGAGCACGACATCTCGGCGATCACGAACGCGGCGGCCAACGTGGTGATCCGCTTCGAACTGCAGACGACGAGCACCAACGCTGCGGGGGGCTGGCAGATCGACGACGTCGAACTGTGCACGCTGCACGACGCCGCGCCGACGCTGGTCTACGGAACCGGGACGCCGGGCACCGGGGGCCTGGTGCCAGCGCTGGCGACGTCGGCGCCCGCAGTTCTCGGCACGACGATCAACGTGCTCGGTTCGTCGATGCTCGGCAGCAGCCCGGCCGTGCTCGGGCTCGGCGTGGCCGCGGCCGACTTCCCGGCCTTCGGCGTGCAGATCCTGGTCGACCCGACCGGCGCAGCGTTGCTCCAAACGACGACGCTGGCGAACGGCACCGCGGTCTGGCCGTTCACGCTGCCGCCGACGCCGACGCTCGACGGCATCTACCTCTACGCGCAGGCGCTCGTGCTCGACGCCGGATCGCCGGGTGGGCTGGTGTCGGCGTCCGCGGGGCTGCGCTTCCGCACCTGCCTGTCGGCGCCGTGAGGCCGAGATGGCGATCGGCGTCGCACTGCTCGGGTTGTTGGTCGCCGGCGGCGAGCCGCCGCCCACGGCCGTCCACGCGTTGGCGTTCGTCAACGACCCGTTGTCGCACGGCGTTCTCGGCGACGCTCTGTTGTCGCTCGACGAGGCGATCCGCCTGCACAACGGCACGCTGCTGAGCGCGCAGCTGTCGCCGGGCGAACTGGCGCAGTTGAGCCTGATCCCAGGCACCGGCGCGACCACGTTCGTGTCGTGGATCGACATCGACGGCACCAACACGCCCGTGATCACGGTCGAGCAGGATCTGACGCCGATCGCGAACACGACCTGGGGTCTCTTGATCAAGGGCTTCGGCGACCTGCCGGTGATCGACTTCTCGGCGCCGGGGCTGCAGCACGGTCTGCGCGCGCCGACCAACGCGCTGGTGCTACAGGACCTGGTGCTGTCGGGCGGCGTCTACGGCGTCGACGTCACGCAGACCGACGTCACCGGGCAGCCCGGGGTCGTGCTGTCGAACGTCCGCTTCGAGAACCACGCGCAGTTCGGCTTGCGGGTCAACGCGCTGACGGCGGGAGGGACAGGGCGGGTGATCCTCGAGCGTTGCCGATTCGACAACGTGCACACGGCAGTCGAGACCGACGAGTCAGGAGGCAGCCGCATCTCGATCTTCGAGGCGCACGAGGTCGACGTCGCCGGCGCGTCGTTCGGCATCACCGCCAAGCTCGGTGCGGGCGGATCGACGCGCTACACGTTCGATCGCGTGACGATCGACGCGGTGACCGCGGGCATCCGCATCCAGCGTGTGCCGACCGCGAATCGCCCGGCCTACGTCGAGGGCTCGTTCGTGCGCGTGCGCGCGCTCGACGCCGTGGACATCGATTGCCACGGTGTCGGGGCCACCTGGCTGCAGTTGCACCTGTGGAACGTGCGCACGACGGGCGGCGGCGGCGCGATGATCGTCGGCCCCGGGGCCGTGTTCGGGGACATCACCGAAGTCGTGGTCGAGGGCAACTTCGGCGTCTCGAGCGACGGTGGTCCGGCGCCGATCACGATGCACAACCTGCGCTTTCGCAACAGCTACGCCGCAGTCAGTCCGTTCGCGGGGCAGACGATGACGATGCGCGAGAGTCGCTTCGATGGCGGTGGGCTGCTCGTCCTGGGATCCGCGCCGTTGTTCGCGAGTGATTGCTGCTTCGTCGGCGCGACGCTCTCGGCGGGCCCCTCGTCGCCGATGCTGCTGACGAACTGCTACGCGCCGGTGCTCGGTCCGTCGGTGACGTCCTGGTCGCCGTCGCCGGTCGAGCACCTCGGCAGCATGTCGATCACGCCCGAGAACGTCGCGCTCGGCGCGTCGGTCACGTTCGTCGCCGATCTGCCGCCGGGGCTGGTCGGCTACTTCGCGCTCGGCTTCACCGACCCGACGCCGACCGAACTGCAGCCGGGGCTGTGGGCCTACGTCGACCTGACGCAGTTCGCGTTCGCGCCGGGCAGCTACCAGCTGCAGCAGTCGTTCACCTGGAACACGCCGGCGTCGATCGTGTTCCTCGGGACCGACCTCACCGTGCAGATGGTCGTGCTGCCGGGCACCGTGCCGTCGGCGCCGTGGGCGCAACTGCCGCCGGGCCGCCGCTTCGTGCTGCAGTAGCGAAGCCGAAGCGCGCTGCGCGTCGATAGGATCCGGCATCGCGATGCCCTCGACCCAACGCCGCCTGCTGCGTCGCGTCGCCCTCGTGCCGCTCGCCGTGCTCGTTGCACTGCTGCTCGCCGAGCTCGCGCTGCGGGTCTGGACGGCCGTCGCCAACCCGCAGATCTACGCGCTCGACGACGAGCTGGGCTGGCGGCATGCGCGCGGGATCGATCGCTGGCTCGACGACCCGAACGGGCGGCGGGTGCGCTTCGCGACCGACGAACGTGGTCTGCGCGTGGCGCCGCACGCCGCGACCCGCGGCCCGAGCACGCGGCGGGTGCTGGTCGCCGGCGACTCGTTCACGCAGGGATCGCAGGTCGAGGCCGACGAAGTGTTCACGACGCGTCTGGAGCGCGTTCTCGGCGACGCCGAAGTGTGGAACGCCGGCGTCGGCGGCTACTCGACGCTGCAGGAACTGCGCGCTCTCGGGCCGCAGATGCGCGACTTGCGCCCCGACCTCGTCGTGCTGGTCGTGTTCGAGAACGACTTCCAGGACAACCTGATGTCGTACTACAGCTTCCTCGGGCCACGGCCGCACGTGCGTGTTCGTGGCAGCGAGGTCGTGGTCGTCGACCAGCCCGACACGAGGCCGTTCGAGCGGTGCCTGCTGCCGGTGCCGGGGGCGCTGTGGTGGTACGAACACTCGGCGCTCTACCGCTCGCTGCACAAGAACCTGTTCCTGCCGCAGCGCAGCACGGCCCTCGACCTCGAAGAACGCCGGGAGCGCGCGACGTTGTCGTTGGCGGATCAGCGCACGGCGATGCGCTGGCTGCTGGCGCGCGTGACGGAGACGGTGCGCGCCGCCGACGCGGAACTGCTGCTGGTGGCGATGCCGGAACGGGAGTCGGTCGAGGCAGGGGCGGCGCCGTCGCACGAGTGGCTCGCTGGCGAGGCGGCTGCCTTGCGGGTGCCGTTCGTGTCGTTGCTCGCGCCGCTGGTCGCCGCGACTCCGGGGCGCGCTTACTTCGCCGCCGAGGACGACATCCATCTGACCGCGGTCGGGCACGAGTGCGTCGCCGCGGCCTTGCGCGAGCCGGTGGCTGCGGCGCTGCGGCGGGGCGGCTGAGGCTGGCTGCGGCCTCCGGCGGCGTTGCGGCGGCTCGCCGCCTGGGGCGACGTTGGAACGTGCTGTAGGCCAGCGGCTTGGGGTGTCGCATGCAAAATGGCGATGAAGTCGCCATAATGCGCCCAAAATTGGCGACTCTAGGGAGATTCTTCGTTCCCCCAGCGGGCTCGTTCCTGCTCTTCGGTCCACGCGGCACCGGCAAGTCGACGTGGATCCAGGCTGCGTTCCCCGGCGCGGTGCGTGTCGATCTGCTCGATCCGGCGGCGCAGCGCCACTACGGCGCGCATCCCGAACGCCTGCGCGAACTGGTCGCAGCGCACCCGGGGGTTGCGACCTACGTCGTCGACGAGGTGCAGCGGGTCCCGGCAGTGCTCGACGTCGTGCACGGACTGCTCGAGGCGCGTCCCGATCTCCGGTTCGTGCTGACCGGCTCGAGCGCGCGCAAGTTGCGCCGCGCCGGGGTCAACCTGATGGCGGGGCGGGCCGTGCAACGCGCGATGCACCCGTTCATGGCGGCCGAGCTCGGAGCGGCCTTCGACCTCGAGCGGGCGCTGCAGCAAGGACTCGTTCCGCTGGTGTGGAATGCGGCAGATCCCGCCGATGCCCTGCGCAGCTATCTCGCTCTCTACGTGCGCGAGGAAGTGCAGCAAGAGGGGCTCGTGCGCGATGTCGGCGCCTTCGCACGCTTCCTCGAGGCGGTCGGATTGACGCATGGGGCGCCGCAGAACCTGTCGTCGATCGCGGCCGAGTGCCAGGTGAGTCGCAAGACCGTCGAGGGCTACCTTGGGATCCTGCACGACCTCATGTTGTGCTTCTCGCTGCCGGTGTTCCGCAAGCGTGCGCAACGTCGGGTGACGGCGCATCCCAAGCTCTATTGGTTCGACACGGGGGTGTTCGTTGCATCGCGCCCGCGCGGGCCCCTGGATCGACCCGCCGAAATCGGCGGTGCTGCGCTGGAAGGACTGGTGGCGCAGCATCTGCGCGCCTGGATCGACTACGGCCAGCGCGACCTGCAGATGCACTTCTGGCGAACGCCCGGCGGCAACGAGGTCGACTTCGTTCTGTACGGCGGCGGCGGGTTCTTCGCCATCGAGGTCAAGAGCGGTGACCGGGTGCGCGGCGACGACCTGAAGGCACTGCGAGCGTTCGGCGAGGACTACCCCGAGGCCGAGCGGGTGCTGCTCTACCGCGGCACGGAGTCGTTGGTGATCGACGGGGTCTGCTGCGTGCCGGTCGAGTCGTTCCTTCGGCAGCTGCATCCCGCGCGCGAGCTGCCGTTCGTTGCGTGACGGCGTCGGCGCCGCGGCTGGTGTCCTCGCGACCCTGCCAACCCGGCCACCCGTCAGCGGTGGCCTGGCCACTCCAGCATTCCCTCTTGACGTCCGGGGGCCTTATGAGTGTTGGGCCGCCCAACCTTCGCGAATGATGCCGTCCTCACGGTCGAGCACACCTGCTACGTCGTCCGCGGAGAAGTAGGCGACGCTCAGGGCAGCATACTGCCCAGGATGCTCAGCAACCTGACGCATGATCGCAAGCGCATCCTCCACGGTGGCCGCCTGACCAGCTACGAGCCGCTCTGCCAGAGGCTTGATGATGGGGACAAGCGGGTGGCGAAGTTGGTTAAAGACAGCGTTGAGAAGGTCCCGTCGCAGAGCAACTGGCGCAGAGATACCGCGCGCAGGCCGAACGATCTCGTCAACCAGCGTGAACCCAGCATTGGGTGACAATCGGCATCCCTCCTGGATCAGCTGCGCCGCCAGATCTCTGTCGGAGAATGGGAACCGACAGTCAATCGCCTCTAGGAACTCCTGCTCAGTGCGCATGGACGGCCCAACGTCTTTGCCCTTGAGCCGCGATCGCCGCTGCGGCGATCGCCGGCTCCAAGGGCTTGTTAGGCATCATCCACGTCCCCGCGCGAAATGGAACACCGGTCAATGCCCAGGTCGTGCAGCCGGTGGAGAAGCTCCTCAAGCGCGCTGATGGGGGCCGATCCGAGGTCCACGATCAATCGCCACTGGCCAGCCTGATCCGAGTCCCACGATAGGTCGTGGACAACCCCGCTTAGCCCATTGTCATCCGGCTTCTGCACCTCTGCGACATCCAGCCATCGAGCGTACCAATCTCCCAACTGCAACATGTCGAACCCAGGCAGACCAAAGGTCACGACCAGCGATTCCCACGAGAACGAATCCACAGACAGATGCATGCCGTCGCAGCTCACCTCAAGGCCCCAGCCGGCAGCGTCAAGGCCAGCAGCGAATCGATAGAGCCTGGGAGAATCTGGGGCCCCGGAAATGGCGTCAACTCGGCAGAGACAGAAAGGCGCAGGATTGGCTCGTCCGCTGGGCTTGACCAGCAGCTCGACGGCTGTCGCGTCAGAGCGGCGCAGCTCAGTAAGACTCGCTATGAAATGATCGACATACTGTTGCCGAGCGCTCGCCGCCTTGTGAAGCAGGATCTCCATCCGCTTGCATGCCTAACTCAACTTCCGGGGAAGTGCAGAACTACCGAACTTCCACGTTCCCCGCAGCCTAACTCCGCGAGCCGCGCCAGCAAGCCCAGGCGCGCTCGTAGTTGAGCCGACCGGTTCAACTCCGGGGATCGTCTCACGCCCTCGACACTGCGAACGCACTCCCTGCGCGCCGCGGGCCGCCGCGCTATGGCACGGACGGCGGGCCGGCGCTCCGATGCGGACGTGAGTGAAACCGTTCCTGCCCGCGATGCCTCGCGCGACACGCCGCTCGCTGCCGAACTGCGCGAGTTCGCCGCGTTCGGCGCGCGCACACTGGTCGGCGAGATGTCGACAGATGGGCAGCGCGTGCCGACGTTCACCAATGAGTTCTGGACCGCGGCGCAGCGCGAGGGGCACAGCCTGCACGAAGTCAGCTACCGCGCGTGCTTCAAGCCGTCGCTGCCGGCGTTCTTCGTCGAACGCCTGAGTCGGCCGGGCGACGTCGTGCTCGATCCGTTCATGGGTCGCGGCACGACCGTGCTCGAAGCGGTGCTGCGCGGGCGCGTCGGCTGGGGCAACGACGTGAACCCGCTGTCGGCGATGCTGGTGGCGCCGCGGCTGTCGCCGCCGCCGTTCGCGGCCATCCGCGCGCGGCTCGACGAACTCGACCTCGCGTACGACGGTGCGGTCGACGAAGACCTGCTGACGTTCTTCCATCCCGACACGCTGCGCGAACTGTACGCCCTGCGCGCGTGGCTGCTGGCGCGCGCCGCGAGCGGCGAACTCGACGCCGCCGACGCGTGGATCCGCATGGTGGCGGTGAACCGGCTGACCGGGCACTCGCCGGGCTTCTTCTCCGTCTACACCATGCCGCCGAACCAGGCGGTCTCGGTCACAGCACAGCGGAAGATCAACGAGAAGCGGAACCAGAGCCCGCCGCGGCGTGACGTGCGCGCGATCGTGGCGAAGAAGTCGCGGGCGCTGCTTGCCGACTGTGCTGGCCTGTGGCGCAGCGGTTGCGGTGGCGCGCGTTCGCTGCTGGCGACCGGACCCGCCAACGACCTGCGCGCCTTCGAGGGCGGCAGCGTGCAGCTCGTCGTCACCTCGCCGCCGTTCCTCGACGTCGTGCAGTACGCCGACGACAACTGGCTGCGCTGCTGGTTCTGCGGCATCGACGCCCAGGCGGTGCCGATCACGATGGCGCGCACGGTGCCGGCGTGGCAGCAGGCGATGCACGAGGTGTTCGTCGAGCTGCGACGCGTGGTACGGCCCGGTGGGTGGATCGCGTTCGAGGTCGGCGAAGTCAAACGCGGCACCGTGAAGCTCGAGGAGGTCGTCGTGCCGGCGGCGGCGGCCGCCGGCCTCGTGCCGGAGCTGGTGATGATCCACGCGCAGGAGTTCACCAAGACCGCCAACTGCTGGGGCATCGGCAACAACCGCGCGGGCACCAACACCAACCGCATCGTCGTGCTGCGGCGCCCGTGACCGGCCCTGGGGTCGCGCGCGGCGGGTGGGGCGAGGCAGCGCTGCTGGCGGCGGTGATCGTGGTCGGCCTGCTCGTCGACCAGTACGTGCGGTGGGGGCAGACGGCCGTCGCCGTCGTCGTGTGGCTGCTGTTCGCGCAGCGCGTGGCGGGCGCCAATCGCGAACATCGCGTCGTGCTCATCGCGTGCCTGCTGTGGGCGACGCTCGGCGAGTGCTTCCTGTCGCTGGTCTGGGGGCTCTACGACTACCGGCTCGGCAACCTGCCGCTGTTCGTGCCGCCCGGCCACGTGCTGTTGTTGCTGCTCGGCATCAACCTCGCCGCGCGCCTCGACGAACGGCTGATCTGGGGCGTGCCGCTGGCGATGGCGCCGTTCGTCGTCTGGCAGGCCGTTGCCGGGATCGACCTGCTCGGCGTGCCGTTGTTCGTGTTGTTGCTGGTCGCGATGTGGCGCGGGCGCTCCCGGCGGCTCTATGCAGTGATGTTCGTGCTGGCGTGGCTGATGGAGATCTACGGCACGGCGCTCGGCAACTGGACGTGGCGATCGTCGGCGCCCTGGCTCGGCTGGCCGATGCGCAACCCGCCGCTCACGGCCGGCGCGTTCTACTGCGTGCTCGACGCGTTGGTCATGACGACTGCGGCTGTGCTGTGTCGTCGGCGGTAACGTCGTGCGGCAATGACGAGAACCTGGCCGTCGTTCGTCCTGCTGCTGTTCGCGGGCGCTTGCGCCACGGCGCCGGCCGTCGACCCGGCGGTCGCCGACGTCGCCAGTCGGGCCGCGGTGTTCCTCGAAGGGTTGCCGGCAGCGCAGCGGGCCAAGGCAGCGCGGACGCTCGACGACGCCGAACGCACGTCGTGGGCGTTCGTGCCCGGCCGCTACGCCGGCGTCGAGTTCGGCGAACTCGACGCCGCCGCGACCGATCGTGCGCACGCGCTGCTGCGGTCGTTGCTGAGCGCGCGCGGCTTCGCGACGACGATGGCCATCGTCCAGCTCGAAGAACTGCTGCGCGCGATCGAGAGCCGCAACGGGCGCGATGCGAGCCACCGCGATCCTGGCCGCTACGCGTTGTTGGTCTGCGGCGAACCGTCGCCGGCGGGCGCGTTCGCGGTGCGCCTGCAAGGGCACCACGTGTCGCTGCACTTCACCTTCTTCGGAGGTTGGCTGGTCGGGGCGACGCCGCACTTCCTCGGCAGCAATCCGCACGAGCAGCGCGAGGGACCGGGCGCTGGCACGCGTGTGCTGGCGGCGGAAGAGGACCTGGCGCGCGAACTGCTCGCTGCGTGCGACGCTGTGCAGCGGGCGCAGGCGGTGGTTGCCGCGACGGCGCCGGCCGACGTGCTGCTGATCCCGGGGCGCGGGCCCGAAGCGTTGGGCGAACGCGTCGGCCTGCCGGCCGCGGCCATGACGCCTGCGCAGCGCGAACTGCTCACCCGGCTGCTCGAGCAGTTCGTGCACCGCTTGCGCGGCGAGTTCGCGGCGCAGGAACTGCAGCGGCTGGCGCCACAGCTCACCGACGTCGTGTTCGCGTGGGCCGGCGGCGTCGAGCGGGGCCAGGGCCACTACTGGCGGCTGCAGGGGCGCACGTTTGCCCTCGAGTACGACAACACGCAGAACGACGCCAACCACGTGCACGTCGTCTGGCGCGACTTCGAACGCGACTTCGGCGGCGACCCGCTGCGCGCGCACGTCGAGGCGCAGCACCGCCGCTGACCGCTTCAGCTGCTGTCGCGCAGCGCCTTCTTGGTGATCTTGCCCGAGCCCGTGCGCGGCAGGGCGGCGAGGAAGCGCACTTCCTTCGGCGCCTTGTAGTGCGTGATGCGGTCGCGGCAGAACGCGATCAGGTCGCCAGCGGTCGCGCGGGCGTCGGGCCGCAGCACGACAGCGGCGGTCACGCGTTCTCCCCACTGCTCGTCGGGCACGCCGAACACCGCGCACTCGAGAACTGCGGGATGGGCGTAGAGCACGTGCTCGACTTCGACCGAGTAGACGGACTCGCCGCCGGTCTTGATGACGTCCTTCTTGCGATCGACGATGTCGACGAAGCCGTGCTCGTGCCGGGTCGCGAGGTCGCCGGTGCGCAGGAAGCCGTCGTGGTCGAACGCGGCGGCCGTGGCGGCCGGGTTCTGCCAGTAACCGGGCGTGACCGTCGCACCCTTCACGCGGATCTCGCCGACGGTGCGGCCGTCGACCGGCACCGAGCGTCCGGCATCGTCGACGACTTCGAGCGTGACTCCGGCGAACGGTCGACCGGTCCGGCACTTCCACGGCAGCTGTTCGGCCGGCGGCAGTCGCAGCAGTTCGGGCGGCAACAGCGACAGCGTCAGGTAGGGACTGGTCTCGGTCATCCCGTAGGTCTGCACGTAGTCGCAACGGAACGTCGCGAGGATGTGCGCGACGACGTCGGGCGCGATCGGCGCTCCGCCGCTCAGCATCACGCGCAGCGAGTAGCTGCGCGACGCAGCGCCCAGCGCCTTCACCATCAGGTTGAGCATCGTCGGGACGAGGTTGGTGATGGTCACGCGCTCGCCTGCCAGCAAATCGAGCGCGGCGTCGGCGCTGAAGATCGGCAAGAACACGTGGTGGCCGGCGACGGCGGTGATCGCGAACGTCGCCCACGCGTCGGCGAGGTGGAACATCGGCGCGATGTGGGCCCAGGTGTCCGTGCTCGCGAGCCCGAGTTCGTGCACGGCCGTGCGCGCGTGCACGCTGACGTTGCGATGGGTCAGCACGACGCCCTTCGGATCGCCGGTCGTGCCGCTGGTGTAGTAGAGCTGTGCCGGCGCGTCGTCGGTGGCGAGCGGCAGGGCGCCGGCGAACGGCCGCGCCGCGGCGATCGCCAGGTCGGTGCGCAGCGTCGACGCGACGGCCGAGCGCAACTCCGCCGCGCGTTCGGCATGCGCGCTGTCGTGCAGCAGGAGTGCGCTGCCGGAGTGCCGCAGCACGTTCGCTTGCTCGGGCGCCGACAGGCGCGTGTTGAGCGACACCAGCACCGCGCCGGCCGCGGCGACGCCGAAGTACGCGAGCAGGTGGTCGAGCGAGTTGTGCATCAGGCAGCCGACGCGGTCGCCCGGCCGGACGCCGGCCTGCTGCAGCGCGCCCGCCAGCTGCCGCGCCCGCCGTTCGGCGCCCGCGTAGTCGATGGCGTCGCCGCCGTCGCGCAGGCGTGGGCCAGCCGGCGATCGAGCGGCGGCTCCGGCGAGGAAGTCCCAGACGTTCACACCGCTGGTGTAGCGTCCGACGGCTTCTGGTTCACGGCATCGGGGCGGAGCGGGCAGACTGTCGCCGATGACGCCGTTGCCGCCGCCACCGAGCGAAGGGATGCACGAGCCGCTGCGCGTGCTGCTGCTCGACGACGACTTCGTCGCGGTCAGCAAGCCGAGCGGTCTGCTCGTGCATCGCGACGAGCACCATCCCGACGCTCCCGCGGCGCTGCAGACGGTGCGCGACCAACTCGGGCGGCATCTGTATCCGTTCCACCGGCTCGACCGCGCGACGTCGGGCGTGCTGATGTTCGGGTTCAGCCGCAAGGCCGCCGCCGCCCTGCAGGAGTCGCTCGCGGCACCCGACGCGCGCAAGGAGTACGACGCCCTGCTGCGCTGGCCTGGCAGTGACCCGAGCCTGCCTTCGACGTGGTCGTGCGATCGCCCGCTGCACGACGACAAGAACGTCGCGCGCGAGTGCCGAACCGATTTCACCGTGCACGAGGCGTTCCGCGGCTGCGCGCTCGCGACGTGCCGGTTGTTCAGCGGCCGCTACCACCAGATCCGGCGCCACGCCAACCACTGCGGTCGCCACGTGCTCGGCGACACCACGCACGGCAAGGGTCGGCTGAACGCGCTGTTCCGCTCTCGCTACGGCCTCACGCGGCTGTTCCTGCACCTGCAGCATGTGGTCCTGCGGCATCCACGCACGGGGGAGTCGCTCGCCCTGCACGACCCGTTGCCCGCCGAGCTCGCTGCGGTGCTCGAACGACTGCGCGCCGAGGCTGCCAACACGGTCGCCGGCGGCGGGGAAAGCCCTTGACTGAGGCGGGGCGGTCATCAAGATGCGGGCAGTCGCCCCGCATTTGTCCGGTAATGCCGGACTACGGGCGCCGGCGTAGCGACCGCAGCATCACGCACAAGCAATTGGAATACAGCGGGTTATAGGATGCCAGCAGTCGCGGTCGGTGTTCCGGTCGGGCGAACACGAACTCTCATGTCCAGAGGGGGCCGCACCCCTCGCCACCGGACCCCGGAATGAATCAGAAGAAAAAGTATGCGCTGGCCGGCGGGTATTGCCTCTACGCGCCGCGGTTTCCCCGCTTCCAGGAGTCGCCTGGCTTCGCGGATGAAGCCTGTCTGGGCAACGGCACGCTGCCTTCCGTCTACTTCCTGTCGTTCCTCGAGCACGGCAAGCCGCTGTCGATGCAGTGCCGCAGTCTGCACGCCGAGGACGGTCGCGTCGTCGCGACGTTCGACGAACCTGGTGGCTTGAAGGTCGTCGAGCGGCGGTTCGTCACGATGGACGATCGCTTCGTCAGCGAACTGGAACTCGCGAACACCGGCAAGGTCGATCGCGAAGTCACGGTCGTGATGTGGACGACGACCGATCCGGACGGCGAGCCGGTGTCGCTCGAGGGTGACAGCTTCCGCATCCGCCGGTTGCTCAAGGACGGCAACAAGGCCGAGGTGCCGATGGACCTGCACTACAGCAGCCCCGACAGCAAGGGCGCGCGCTGCCTGCAGGCGTTCTTCGCCGAGGGCGGCAGCGATCGCCCGGACTTCGAGGAAACGCCGTGGTTCGAGCTCGAGCAGCTGCCGACGCCGCGCGCAAAGCGCCCGATGGAGAAGCCGAGTCCGATCGTCGCCGGGTCGCGCGTCTACTGCGGCCTGTTCCGGCCGGTGCCGCTGAAGGCGGCTGCGAAGGCGACGCACCGCTTCGAAGCCAACCTGATCTTCAAGGGCAAGGGCATCAACTTCCGCGCGCGGCGCCCGGACGTGCGCGAGGAGATCGGTTGGGGCGCGTTCTGGGAGAAGGTCCCGAAGTTCCACTGCGACAACAAGGAACTCGAACGCGTCGTCAAGCACCGCTTCGAGCTGCTGTACTACCTGCGCCAGCCGCACGGCGCCGGGCTCTACGGGGCGCCGGCGGTCTGCGAGGGCAACGGCCCGTTCCACCAGCCTTCGGCGTTCAGCACGCCGGCGATCATGCGCGAGGCGCGGTGGCTGCAGGATCCGGCGCTGGCTCGCGGCTGCCTCAAGCTGTTCTTCGAGAACATCCACCACAACGGGCAGGTGCCGGGCCGCGTCTACATGACGGGGCTCGACGCGGCGGACTTCTTCCACGCCGACTGGGGCGGCGGCTTCGAAGCGCTCGACGCGATCCATCCGGACAAGGCGACGAAGAAGGCCGTGCTGATGGCGATGCAGCGCTACGTGAAGTGGCTCGCCAACAACCGCGACCCCGAGGGCAGCGGCCTCACCGACATCGTCAACCACTTCGAGGCCGGCCAGGAGTTCTCGCGCCGCTACACGGTGATCGACGACAAGGCCGACCGCGCGATCGAGTTCACCGAGCAGTTCCGGCTCAAGGGCATCGACGCGTCGGTGTTCCGCTACCGGATGGTGAAGTGGCTCTACAAGGTCGCCGAGGAGATCCAGGAGAAGGCGATGGCCAACCGCTTCCAGGCGGAGTGCGAGGTCATCCTGGACACCATCCGCAAGAAGATGTGGGACGAGAAGGCGGGTCTGTTCATGGACCTCGACCCGGACAACCGCCGCAAGACCAACGTCAAGGCGGCCGTCGGCTTCTACCCGCTCGCGACCGACATCCCGAACCAGAAGCAGGTCGAGCGCATGCTCGAGACGCTCGGCAGTCGCGAGGAGTTCTGGACCAAGTACCCGGTCCCGAGCATCTCGGTCAGCGACTCGACGTTCGACGGCACCGGCCGCTGGAAGGGCACGCGCAAGAACTGCCCGTGGAACGGCCGCGTCTGGCCGGTGATCAACACGCACATCCTCGAAGGCCTGACCTACTGGGCCGAGCGCGGCAACAAGCGCGCGCAGAAGATGGCGCACGAGCTGCTGAAGAAGACCGTGGCGATGTTGAGCGGCACGCTCGAGGGCAACGACCACGCCAACTCGTTCGAGCACTACCACCCCGAGACCGGGCGTGGCTCGCGCTACCGCGGCGTCAACCTGTACCTCAACGCGTTCGTGCTCGACAACATCTTCCGCATCGCCTGCGGCTTCGCGGTCCGCTACGGCGAGGTGCAGGACGATCCGCTCGGCGAGGCGATCGACTTCAAGCTGACGGGCATGCCGCTCGGCAACAAGGTCTACGACGTCGACCGCAAGAACGGCCGGCTGCGCGTGCAGCTGCAGTAGGCGCGGCTGCCGCTACTTCGGCGGCGGCGCGGGCGCGTCGACGACGGTGATCCACGTCCGCACGATCGTCACCTTCTCGGGCAGCGCGTCGCCGTCCTTCTCGACGCCGCGCGCCTCGATCGCCTGCAGCGTCGGCAGGCCCTCGGTCACGAAGCCGTGCACCGTGTGCTTGCCGTCGAGGTGCGGTGTCGGCACGAACGTCAGGAAGAACTGCGAGCCGTCGGTGCCCGGCCCCGAGTTGGCGGCGCTCAACGCGCCCGGCTTGTCGTGCTTCTGGTCGGTCAGGAACTCGCCATCCATGCGATATCCCGCGTCGCCGGATTGGTCGTTCGTGGGGCTGCCGCCTTGCGCCATGAAGCCCTTGAGCACGCGCGGGAACACCAGGCCGTCGTAGAAGCCGCAGCGCGCCAGGTAGATCACGCTGGTGACGTGCCGCGGTGCTGCCTCGGGCAGCAAGGTCACGACCAGCGACCCGACGCTGGTCTCGACGTGCCACCGGTACGAACGCGCCGGCGGGAACACGACGACGGGCGGCGCTGGCAGACGCGTGCGCCAATCGGCGGGCTTGGTGCTGACCTTCGCCTTCCGGAACTTGTCGATCGCGACGATGACCGGGTCCTTCGCCGTCTTCGCATCGTCCTTCACCGGCGCGACCTTCGCCGGCTTGCCAGCGGCCGGCTTGTCCTTGCCGGCGTCCTGGGCCGCGAGAGGTGCCGCGAACAGGCCGGCGAGCACGAAGGGCACACAACGGTGGAAGCGCATCCCGGCCACGATACTGCTACGCACTCGCCGATGACGACCCTCGCCGATGTCCGGGCCGCCGCCGACCGCATCCGCGGTCACGTGCACCGCACGCCCGTCCTGACCTCGGCGACGCTCGACGCCGAATTCGGCGCGCAGCTGTTCGCGAAGTGCGAGAACCTGCAGAAGGTCGGCGCCTTCAAGGCGCGCGGCGCCTGCAACGCGGTGATGGCGCTCGGCGAGGCCGAGGCGCGTCGGGGCGTGATCACCCACAGCAGCGGCAACCACGGCGCGGCGCTGGCGTGGGCGGCGCGGCTCCGCGGCGTGCCGTGCACGGTGGTGATGCCCGACAGTGCACCACAGGTGAAGGTCGCCGCGGTGCGCGGCTACGGGGCCAACGTGGTGCTCTGCAAGGCCGCCGAACGCGACGCGGTCAGCGCGCGGGTGCAGCAACAGACGGGCGCGGTCATGGTGCACCCGTTCGAGAACCCGTTCGTGATCGCGGGCCAGGGCACGGCGGCGCTCGAACTGCTCGAGGACGTGCCCGATCTCGACGTGGTGATCACGCCGGTCGGCGGCGGCGGACTCTGCGCGGGCACGGCGGTCGTCTGCCGGGCGCTGCGGCCGCAACTCGCCGTACTCGGCGCCGAACCCAAGGCAGTCGACGACGCCGCGCGTTCGCTCGCGACCGGCGTGCGGCAGCCGCGCGTGGAAGGGGCGCGCTCCTGGGGCGACGGGCTGATGACCGGCATCGGCGAACCCAACTTCCGCCTGCTGATGCAGCATCGCGTGCGCATCATCACGGTCGAAGAACCGGCGATCGTCGATGCGGCGCGGTGGTTTCTCGAGCGCATGAAGATCGTCGTCGAGCCCAGCTCGGCGACGGTGCTCGCCGCGCTGCGGGTGATCGCGCCCGAACTGCGCGGCAAGCGCGTCGCCATGATCCTGACCGGCGGCAACACCGACTTCAGCTGGCTGCAGCGCTGACGGCCGCCGCCACCGCTCGGCTACGCGCCCGCGCTGCCGACCAGCGCCTCGATGGCCATCCTCTCCTTGGGGACCGCCGCCGTCAGCACTTCGTGACCCGATGGCGTGCACAGCACGTCGTCCTCGATGCGGATGCCGCCAAAGCCTCGCAGCGAGTTCATGGTCAGGAACGACTCGGCGCGGGCGAAGTCGACGCGGCCGCGGAAGCGCTTGCGGAACGCCGCGTCGTGCAGGATCGCCGGCACGAAGTAGATGCCGGGCTCGATCGTGACGCACATGCCCGGCTCGAGGTCGAGGTCGAGTCGCAGGTAGGCGGTGCCGAACTGCTCGCTGCGCAGGCGTCCGGGCGCGTAGCCGACCTGGTCGCCGAACGCCTCCATGTCGTGCACGTCGAGGCCGATCAGGTGTCCGACGCCGTGTGGGAAGAACATCGCATGGGCGCCGTCGGCGACGAGTTCGGCCGGGTTGCCCTTCATCAACTTCATCTGCACCAGACCGTCGGTCAGCACGCGCGCCGCGAGCATGTGGATGTCGCGATACCGCACGCCGGGCTTCACGGCAGCGATCGCTGCCTGCTCGGCCGCGAGCACGATGTCGTAGACCTCGCGCGCCTCCGGTGAGAAATGGCCGTTGACCGGCCAGGTGCGCGTGACGTCGGCGCAGTAGCCGCTGCGTCGTTCGGCGCCCGCGTCGAGCAGCACGAGATCCGTCTCCTTCAGCAGGTTGCCGTGCGCGTGGTTGTGCAGGACCTCGCCACGCACGGAGAGGATCGTGTTGTAGGCCGGCACGCAGCCGGCCCGCGCGAAGGTGCCCTCGACGTGACCGACGAGGTCCTGCTCGTAGATGCCGGGCCGCGTGCGCGCCATCGCGACGGTGTGGGCTTCCCGCGTCACTGCGGCCGCGAGCCGCATCTCGGCGAGCTCGTCCGGTTCGCGGTGGTTGCGCAGGCGAGCGATGGCGCCGATCAGGTCGCTGTCGCCGACCTTCGAGTTGTCGTGGAAGTCGAGCGCTTCCCCCGTGATCGCCAGCGCCTCCGCCGTGGCGCGCGAGTCGGGCACTGCCAGCGTGCGCAGCTTGCGGCGGCCGACCCTCTTGGCGACGACCTTCGCAAGCTCGGTGCGGCGTTCGATCGCGTCGACGCCGGTCGCCTTCTTGACGTCGGCGAAGCTCGGCACGGTGCCGTGCCACAACGCGTCGGTCGGGGTGCGCTCGTCGAGGAACAGCGTCACGGTGCCGTCCTTCGGGTCGAACAGCGCCGCCGACCCGGGCTCCGCATCTGCGAAGAAGAACAGGAACGTGCTGTCGGCGCGGAACGGATGCCAGTTGGCCGGGTAGTTGCGCGAGCGCCAGCCCCCGGCCATCAGCAGGACTGGCGAGTCGATGGCGGCGAGCAACTGGGCGCGGCGGCGCTTGCACTGGGCGTGGTTCGGCATGGGGAGGAGCGATCGTAGGCCGGACGCAGCGCGCGCGCATCGGATCGAGGCGCGATACCCTGGTCCGGATGGGAGTCTTGCGTCCGACGTCCCGTCGTGGCGCGCCACTCGTCGCCCATGAACAGCAAAGCCCTCGCCGTCGTTCTCGTCGTTCTCGCCGCGGTCGGCATCTGGTGGATCGGGAGGGGGGATGGCGCCGAGCCTGTGCCGATCGCGCCGACGCCGACGCCGGTCGCCCAAGGGGGACCAGCGACGCCCGCAGGTCTTGCGGACGCCAAGCAGAACGCGGGCGTCGCGCACGGAGCGGCGCCTGCCGCGGTGGACGCGTCGGAACGCGTCGCGGCGCCGGCTGTCGAGGGTGGCGCGCCGTCTGGGGTGGTGATGGTGCAGGGACGGGTGGTCGATGCGGGCGGTGCGGCGCGCGCTGGCGTGACGCTGACCCTGCGCACGTGGGAGGGCATGGACGGCCTCGAGTTCCTGCCGCCGCCATCCACGCGGGAGCGCGAAGATCTGCCGACCTGGACGACGCGCCCTGACGGCACGTTCCGGATCCCGCTGCCGAAGAACCGTCTCGGTCAGCTCGGCCTGACCGACGACGAGCTCGTGTTCGAGACTCCGCCAACGGCGATCGCCGCCAGCAAGGGCGACCAGGATCTCGGGGACGTGCGGGTCCTGCGCGCCGGTCGCCTGCAGGGCGTCGTGCAGGACGATCGAGGCAACGGTGTTGCCGGCGTCAAGGTCCAGATCACGGTCGGCACCATGGGATTCGGCGGCCCCGGCAGTGTGAGCGGAGCCGACGGCGCGTTCTCGATCGGCAAGCTGCGTCGGGGCACGTGGACGCTGCGCACGGCGTCGGGCAAGTTCCTGCCGACGACGGTGGAGGTCGAACTCGGCGCCGAGGAACAGAAGACCGGCGTGGTGATCGTGGTGAAGGCCGGCAACGCGATCGCCGGTCAGGTGGTCGACGATCGCGGCGTCGGCGTGCCCGGGATGCGCGTCGGCAGCAAACGCAACGAGGCGCTGGGTTCGCTCGACATCGAGCGCTTCTCGCCCGACGAGTCGACGTCCACGGACGCCAACGGCTACTTCACGCTGTCGGGCCTCGATGACGACGCCGCGACCGTGCGTGCGTTCGGCCCGGGCCACTCACCGGTGACGGCCAGCGACGTGCCCGTGGGCACCGGCAACCTCGTGCTGCGCGTCGAACGCCTCGGCGCGATCGAGGGCGTGCTCGTCGCCGGCGACGGCAAGCCGATCGCGGGCAGTCGCGTGCGCGTGCAGAGCGGCGCCGAAGCCGGGCTCCTGATCGCCGACGAGTTCGGTTTCGGAGGCGTCGGCGCTGCGAGTGGCGCCGAGACCGCGAGCGATGGCTCGTTCCGCGTCGAATCGGTGCGTCCGGGGACCGTCGTCGTCGTTGCCAACGGCAAGGCGCATCGTCCGGCGCGGCAAGGGGACGTCGCCGTGATGCCGGCGCAGACGACCAAGGGCGTCCGGCTCGTCGCCGATCTCGGCGCCTCGGCGCAGGTCCAGGTGCTCGACGAAGCGGGCAAGCCGGTTGCCGGCGCCAAGGTGACCGCCGAACGCGCCGCGGAGCGTGGCACGCCGGGCGGCGCGACGTTCCGCGCCCGCGCCCTGGCGATCGAAGACCACGACGGTGAAGTGTCGATTGGCGGCGCCGGGCCGTTGGGGTCGGCGACCACCGACGAACAGGGCCGCGCGACGCTCGCGGGTCTGCCGGCCGGCAAGCTGTCGTTCGCGGCGACGCACGACGAGCATGCCAAGGCCGAAGCCGTGCAGGTCGCGGTGCCGAAGGCGGGAGTGGTCGAGGCGGTGCTGACGATGCGCAAGCCTGGCGTCGCGGAGATCACGGTGCGAGGCACCGATGGCGCGTCGCAGTCCGGGGTCGCGCTGCTGGTGACGGCGATCAGCGACGGCGAAGGCACACCATCGCGGGTCGTCAGCGACGACGATGGTCTTGCGCGCGTGCCGTTGCTGGCGCCTGGCGAGTACGACGTGGCGATCGCGCGTGCGCCGAGCGGCGCGAGCTTCGGCAATTCCATGGTGTTCATGGGCCCCGGCGACGAGTCGATCGCGGCGTCGCGCCAGCGGTTCACGATCGTCGCGGGCCAGACGACGAAGATCGCTGTGCAGCGGCCGCTGTTGGCCAGGGTGCATGGCGTGGTGACCGGGGCCGATGGTCCGGCTGGCGGCGTGCAACTCGCGCTGCGCCGGGACGGCGAAGACGGTCCCGAGATGCCGGGGTTCGGCGGCCGGCAGGCGACGACTGCCGCGGACGGCACGTTCGCGTTCGACGACGTCGAACCGGGCGCCCACGTGATCGAATACGGCAAGCGCGACCAGATGGTGAAGGCGCAGCACTCGCTCGACGTGCCAGCGAACACTGCCGACGTGCGCGCCGACCTCGTGCTGCGCACGGGCAAGGTCCGCGTGCATGTCGTCGCCGCCGGCAGCATGGAAGGTGTTGCCAAGGCCGAGGTCGAACTGGTGCGCGCGAACGCGAGCAGTGCGACCGCAGGGGCGCCGCCGCGGGCCGAACGTCGCGTCATGATGGTGTCCCTGTCGGTCACCAACGACGGCAACGGCGGCGAGGAGACGACGACGATGACGTCCGGAGCGCCGCGCGCCATGACCGACGAGGACGGCGTCGCCGAGATCGACGATGTGCCGGTCGGCGACTACACGCTGCGCATCCGCCACAAGAAGCACGCGCCGCGCGAACTGAAGAACCAAGTCGTCGTCGACCGGCAACTGACCGACTGCGGGCGCGTCGAACTCGCCGGCGCCGGGCAGATCCGCGGCAAGGTCGTCGATGCCGACGGCAAGCCGGCGCGCATGGCGCTGGTCACCAGCCGCCCGGCGGACAGCCAGCAATGGTCGGAGCCGGAGATGGTGCAGAGCGGCAACTACCGGCTGCAGGGCCTCGCGGCCGGCAAGTACTTGGTGCGCGCGCAGTCGATCGGGCCGGCGGCTGGCGCCTACTCGCCCGAAGTCGAAGTCGAGGTCAAGGCCGGCGAGACGGCGACGACGGATCTGCAGCTGCCGGCGAAGTGAGCCGCGCGGCGGGTGCGGTGATCCCGATCACTGGATCGGGTTCTTCTTCAACCACGCCTTGGCTTCGGCTGCCGTGCTGAAGCGCTGCCCGGTGACGGCGAACAGCGCGTCCTTGACCTTGCCGCGCCACGCCGACCACGACTTCCAGCGCGCCTCCCAATACTCCTGCGGCGGGTTGCTCGCGTCGTCGACGTTCTCGGGCACGGGCTCGTCGAGGTTGCGCAGCAGGATCGGCAGTGCCTGCTTCTCCTTGTGCGCGATGACGAGCTCGAGCACCGCTTCCTGGATCGGCACGCGCTCGACGTGGTACTCACGCTCGAACAGACCGTCGATGTCCTTCCACTGGCTCTTCGCGTAGCCGCAGCGCGACAAGCCGCGGATCAGTTCGCCGACGACGACCGGGTGCGTGCCGACGCGTGGATTGGCGATCAGCCGCCGGATCGCCGCGTTGGCGTCTTCGGCGGGCTGGTTGGCGAGCAGTTCGGCAGCGCGCTTGCGCACCACCACGAGCTTCTCGCTCTCGACCAACTGCGCGAGCGGCCGGACCAGGAGCTTGTGGGAGCCGCCGGCCAGCTGGTCGAGCGCGCGGTTCTTCTGCGCCATGTTCGCGGAGCCCTTGACCAGCTTGCCGAACTCGTCGACGGCGGCCTTGGCGGTCTTGTCGTCCCACGGCTCGACGGCCTTGGCGGTGACCGGCGCTGGTGCCTCCGGAGGCTTGGGCGGCGCGGGTGGATCCTGGGGAGCGAGCAGCCACGAGAGGGCGATGGCCAGCATCGCCCGATGGTAACGCAGGCGACCTGCCGTGTCGGGCGCCTGGGGAACCCGACCCATGGCGAGGCGTTCGGGCCCGGGTCGCCGAGGGTCGTTCCCGTTCCTGTTCCCGTTCCCGTTCCGAGAAGCCGTCATGAACCGTTGCCTGCGTTTCCTCCCGTTCGTTCTCTGCGCGCCGCTCGCGGCGCAGGGTCTGTGGATCGGTCCGCTGCCGGGCCCGGGCGTCGCGCCGCCCGACATCGTGGCGCGGCGGCCCGGCATCGTGCAGATCGTGCGCACCGGCGTGAACGCGGAGATCGTCGATGGCGTCGCGACGACGACGATCGACCAGGTGTTTCGCAACACCGGCCCGCGCGACGAGGAAGGCACGTGGTTCCTGCCGCTGCCGATCGGTGCCGTGGCCGACGGCTTCACGATGACCGTGGGCGGCAAGGAGGTGAAGGGTGAGGTGCTCGGGGCTGGGGAGGCGCGGTCGATCTACGAGTCGATCGTGCGGCAGCGACGGGATCCGGGGTTGCTCGAGTACGCGAGCGAAGGCTTGCTGCGCGCCCGCATCTTCCCGATCCCCGCGAACGGTGAAGTCGGCGTGACGGTGCGGCTGCGGCAGGTGATCCACCCGACCGGCGGCCTGTTCGAATGGGTGTGGCCGCTGCGCGCCGCCGGACTCGGTGATGCCACGGTCGGACCGGTCGGCCTGCACGTGCGGATCAAGTCGCAGTCGACGATCGCCACCATCGTGACGCCGCACGCCGGCGCCGAGATCCGGCGCGTCGGGGATCGCGAAGCGACAGTCGGCCTCGAGGGCCAGGTGGGGCAGTTCGAGGATCTGCGCGTGCTCTACGGGCTCACGCAGCAGGACTTCGGCATGCACCTGCTCGCGAACCGGCCAGCCGGGGAAGCCGGCTACTTCACGATGCTGGTGTCGCCGCCGCGTCGCCTCGACGAACGCACGCCGCTGCCGCGCCGGTTCGTGCAGTTCGTCGTCGACACGTCGGGCTCCATGGCGGGCGACAAGATCGAGCAGGCGAAGGCGGCGCTGCGCACGTTCCTGCGCAGCCTGCGGCCCCAGGACGTGTTCCAGGTCGTGACGTTCGCCTCGTCGGTGCAGACCTTCTTCGAACATCCGCAGACGGCCAGCAGCGAGAACGTCGAGCGAGCGCTGCAGCGCATCGACCGGCTGCAGGCCATGGGCGGCACGGACATCGCCGGCGCGCTGCAGCAGGCGCTCGAAGTCTCGCTGCCTGGTGACGACGAAGTGCTGCTGCCGCAGATCGTGTTCGTCACCGATGGCCAACCGACGGTCGGCCTCACCGCGCCGCAGCAGATCCTGGACCTGACGAAGCGACTCGACCGGCGAGCCACGCGCGTGTTCGCGCTCGGCGTCGGCGACGAGATCGACGTGCGCTTGCTCGACGATCTGGTGCAGCAGCACCGCGGCGCGCGCGACTTCGTGCGCAACAAGGAGAAGATCGAGGTCAAGGTCGACGCGCTGTGCCAGAAGATCGCGCAGCCGGCCCTGACCGACGTCGAGGTGCGTTGCGACGGCATCGACACCTTCGACGTGCACCCGGCGCGCACGAACGACCTGTTCTGCGGCGAGATGCTGCACGTCGTCGGCCGCTACCGCGCCGGTGGCAGCCGCAACGTCGTCGTGCGTGGCCGCCAGAACGGTGTGCAGCGCGAGTACGTGTTCCCGGTCGAGTTCCCGCACGCGAGCGAGCAGCACGCCTTCGTGCAGACGTTGTGGGCGCGGCAGCACGTCGCGGGCTTGCTCGATGCGATCCGTCGCAATGGACCGAGGCAGGAGCTGCTCGACGAGGTGCGTCGGTTGGCGACGCGGCACGGCATCGTCACGCCGTACACCTCGCAGCTGATCGTCGAGGAGGGCATGCGGCTCGCGGGACGACCGGGGGCCGACCCCTTCGGGACCACGGAGGTCCGCAACGGCCTCGCGCCAGGCGCTCTGCCGCCCACGGCGGGCGGCGCCGTCGTTCGCCGGCTGGAGGCGTTCGGCCGCGCCCGCAGCGGCAGCGAGGCGGTCGAAGAGAGTCTGGCTCTGGACGCCGGCAAGAACCTGTTGGCGCCGGTGCGCGAGGCGGAGGCGAAGAACAAGGAACGCGATGCGGAGCTGCTGCGCCGCGCCGGCGGCCGCGTGTTCGTCCGTGCCGCCCAAGACCTGATCGAGCAGGGGTTGCCTGCCGACTGGCTGCAGCAGGCCGTCGTCGTCGAGGCGTTCTCGAGCGCGTGGCTCGAACTGTCGCGCAAGAGCCCGGCGCTGCGGGAGATCCTCGCACTCGGCGAACGCGTCGTGCTGCGCGACGGCGATCGCATCGTGCGCGTCGTGCCCGCACCGGCCGCGAAGTGAGCGTGGCGTCCCCGCCACGCTCGCGCCGCGCGGGCTGGCGGGCGAACATGCGCGCATGCTCGCCATCGCCCGCTGGTTCTTCGCCCTGCTCGGTGGACTGCTGCTCGGTGGCGGCCTCACGCTGCACGGCCAGGTCGCGTTCGCGCGCTACGTGAAGCAGGAAGCCGACAGCACCTTCTTCCTCTGGCGCGCGATCGGCGAGGCGACGTTCGCGTTCCAGGGCGGCGAGACGCAGATGGCGCTGGCGATGGGGGCGGTTCCCGACGCCGCACTCGCCGAATCGGATCGCGCGGCGCGCGTGCTCGTGATCGTCGGCGGGCTGATCGCGCTCGCCGGGCCGATGCTGCGTCGCGGCAAGCCGCAGCCGGTCGTGCGCCGACCGTGACGGCGTGATGCCGCCTACAGCTCGCGGAACTGGCCCTTGTTATCCGTCGCCATGGTGCGCATCAGTTCCTGCGGCGTCTTCGACATCTTCGGTTCGGCGGCGCGAGCCTCCGGCGGCGTCGCTGAGCTGATGAAGATCGTGTTGATGCGCACGCTCGCGAACTTGTTGCACTCCTGCACGAGCCGCAGGATCTCGACCGGGTCCTGGACGTCGCCGACGGTGGGCGCGCCGTCGGAGAGCACGAACAGCTCGTCGATGTTCGACGTGTAGCGGTTGCCGTAGACGATCGACTTGATCTTGAGCGCGGTCTCGAGACCGCTCCACAGGTTGGTGCCGCCGTCCGCGCGCAGGCCGCCGACGTAGTCCTTGAACGCCTGCCGGTTCTTGGCCGTCGCCGGCACCATGTCCGGCTTCCATGCCTCGGCCTTCGGGTTGCCGTTGAACGTGATCAGGTTGAACTGCGCGCTCGGCGAGATGCCGTCGATCGCCCGGATCAGCTCACGCTTCGCGAAGTCGAGGCGCACCGACTTCTTCTTCTTGCCGTCGCCGGCGTCTTCGTCCATCGGCCACTGCATGCTGCCCGACAGGTCGACCACGAACACGACGCGCGTGCCCTGGACCGGGATGCCGCAGAAGCCGCGGTCGACGATCGTGTGCTCGACCTTCGGCGCGCGCTTCTGTGTCACCGAGATCTTGTCCTTCTCGGCGTCCCAGAACGCGCGCCACTTCTCTGGCTGGTCGGCCGGGTGCACCGCGCCGGTCATCGACACCAGCAGCTCGTGCGCCTGGTAGAGCATGAGCCCCGAGAGCTTTCCCGACTTGACCTGATCGGGGTTCTTCCAGAAGTGCTCGAGCACGCCGATCAGCGCCGGCACCGTCTCGAGCGAACGGAAGTCGTCGAGCAGGCGCAGCAGCGCCATGTCTGCGCGCCAGGTCGTGCGGCCGAGGGCTTGCTGCGCCGCGCGCACCGCCAGGCGGACGCTCTCGGGCAGCTCGGCGGGCGGAGCGGCCGCGGGCGCTGCCGGTGCCGGGGCTGGGGCCGCCGGCGTGGCGGGAGTGGAGGGTTCGGCCTTGTCGCCGCCGGCGTCGGCAGCGCCGCCCTCGGCGGGCTTGGCCTTCGGCGCTTCGCTCGGCGTGAACACGCTCGCCTTCTCCTTGTGCGGCTTGTAGAGCTCGCGCAGCGCGTCCACCGCCGCGATCAACACCGCATCGACGGATTCTCGTTCGAGCACGGCGATCAACGCCGGCGCGGCGCCATCGTCACCGAGCGTGCCGAGGACTTCGGCGGCACTGACCCTGACGATCTCGTTCTTGTCGGCGAGCACCTGCTCGAACACCTGCCGGTAGGACTTGTCCTTGGTCGTCCCGAGGCAGCGCACCCCGGCAGCTTGCAGCGCCGCGACTTGCGCCTTCTCGGCCTTCAGCTCGCCGCGCGCGGCCTTCGCGAAGACCTCCTTCATCACCGCGCTCGTGCACTTCGCTGCCCACGTCTCGGCGAGCTTGCGAACGTCGTACGGCGCCATCTCGTACTCGTACTTGCCCTGATCGAGGCCGACCGCGGCGACGTCGAGCAACGCGCGCGCAGCGTCGGCGGTGTCGAGCTGGCTCGTGGCCTCGAGCAGCGCCTCGAGGTCGCCGGCCCAGGTCGGGGTCGGGAGGCCGCCCTTGGGGGCGACGCCGTATTTGATCGCGAACGAGTCCTTGCTGATGTTGTCCTTCGACCGGAAGTCGATCTTCCCGGCGCGGTAGAGCTTCAGCCACGCTTCGAGCGCCTTGATCGGCTTGTCGTCGGCGACGACGGCTGCGAGCGCGGGTGGGGGCGAAACGGCGAAGGAGGAGATCTGCAGACCGGTGAGGGGTCGCTACCAATGCCAATGCGAGCATGCTGCGGTCCTGAGGGCGGCCGGGGTGGCCCCGCATGCTAGCTCGCACGCCGGCGAAGTTGCGCGATTCCCGCCCTCCAGGCGGCTCAGCGACGCGATTCGACGTGGATCTCGACCTGCACGGCGCCGGTACCGGCGCGGCGTCCGCGCATCACCCGCACCAGCCCTTCGCGCGATTCGACTTCGCTGCGTGGCGCGACCCAGCTCGGCCCGCAATCGTCGGCGAGCCAGAACGCGCTGCCGGGTTGCATCCGGCCGAACTGGTAGGCCAGTTCGGTGTCGCTGCCGAGCACGAAGAACAACTTCGGGAAGATGTCGGGGCGCTGCGTGGTGAGCCGCAGCAGCAGTTCCTGCTCTTCGCGCGGATCGAGTTGCACGGGTGCGATCGACCGGGCCACTGCCGAGGGGCGGTAGTGTTCGAACGCCGGCGCGACCAACGACCGTGCGGTGTGCAGGTTGCGCACCGCCAACGGGAGGCGCTCGAGCATGCTCACCGCGTAACGCAGGTCGGGCTCGACGCGGTCGTCGGCGAACAGCAGCCGGTCGCCGTCGCGCATGTCCAGCAGCAGCTCGCCGAAGGTGTGGAACTCCTCGGCGTTCGCGAACACTTCGTGCGCGTCGTTCTCGCCGGCGTCAGGGGATGCGAGCCGCTGCAGTCCGGCCTTCGTCGCGGCGAGCCGTTGGTCGAGTTGGCGCGCGGTCTCGGTGGCCACCAACTGGAAGCGCAGGCGCTGGGTCGCGGAGAGCATCGGACTCTCGTCGAGCGGCGGCGCGTCCTGGTGGAAGACGAACCGTTGGCGCGGCGCGGTCGTGTCGTCGGCGATGCCGCCGGCGTTCTCGGCGCGGGCGATCGGCTCGGCGATGCGCTCGTCCTTCGGCGCCAGCCACGTTGCGCACAGCAGCGCAGCAGCGGCCGCCGCGGCGCCGGCGAGGGCGTAGCGCACCTTCGCGAGCAAGGGCACCGGCTCGCGGAACACGGCGTCCGGCGTGCCTTCTCCGGCCTGGATGCGCTGCCACAACGAATCGCGGAACCCGTCGGACACGCGCGGGCGCTGCAGCCGCAGCGTCAACTGTTGCGCGGCTTGCAGTTCCTTCCAGAACGTGCCGCACTCGGCGCACTGTGCCGCGTGCTGCAACACCAGCGTGCGGCGGCCGGCCGGCAGGCGCCCGTCCAGGCACACCGAGAGTTCGTATCGACAGGAGGAGCAGTTCATCGCGTCACACCTTGATTAGCCGGCTCACGAGCGACTTGAAGCGATGGCGGGCGCGGAACAAGCGGGTGCTGACCGTCTTGACCGGGCAGCCCATCACGGCCGCCGCGTCCTCGTAGCTGAGCCCTTCGACTTCGCACAGCACGAAGGCCTCCCGGAACTTCATCGGCAGCTCGGCGATCGCCTTCTCGATCGCCTCGTTGGCCTCGCGCGTTTCGGCCAACTGGTCCGGTGCGACGGTGTCGTGGTCCGCCGGCACGAACGGCTGGTCGTCGTCCTTCTGCAGGTCGCGGAACAGGCTGAGCTTGAACTTGCGGCGGCGGAGTTGGTCGAGGCAGAGGTTGCGCGAGACGCGGAACAACCAGGGCCGGTAGGCGGCCGTCGGAACGTGGTTCAGGTGACGGTAGAGCGCCAGGAACGCGTCCTGGGCCACGTCCTCCGCGGCGGTGGGGTCGCCGAGCAGTCGCGTCGCGTAGGCCTTCAGGCTGTCGGCGTGCTCGGCCAGGGCGCGATGGTAGGCCACCATCGTCACCGGGTCGGGCTGGCTTTCCTGGCTCGGCTTCGCCATCGCGGGAGAGGGTATCGGCTGGGACTGGCGAGTCCGGGGCCCCGGCTCGCCAGGCGTCGCAGAACGGGGGCCTCGGGCGATAACTCCGACTGGACGAAAAACCGCAGGCGGGGCACTGTTGCCCGCCCCATGGCGGACTCCGCGAACACCACCTCACCGCCGACCGCGCGGCGCTGGCTGGTGACCGGCG
>DDSQ01000002.1:0-5485 GCA_002343845.1 Planctomycetes bacterium UBA2386
GTGATCGTCACGCACAACATGCAGCAGGCGGCGCGCGTGTCGCAGCACACGGCGTTCTTCTATCTCGGGCGATTGGAGGAGTTCGGCAGGACGCGCGAGTTGTTCGCCAAGCCGCAGAAGAAGCGCACCGAGGACTACATCACCGGCCGCTTCGGCTGATCGGATCCGACCATGACGCGCACCGCCTACCAGAACACGCTCGCCGAACTGCGCCAGCGCCTGATCGACCTCGGCGACCTCGTCGGCAAGCGGCTCGACCAGGGCATCAAGGCCCTGGTCCGGCACGACCAGGCCACCGGCACGATCGTTCAGCAGGGCGATGACGACGTCGACCGTGCCTACGCGACGATCGAGAAGATCTGCATCGACGTACTGACCCTGCAGCAGCCGGTCGCCGGCGACGTGCGGCTGGTCACGGCCGCGCTTCGCATGGCCAGCGACCTCGAGCGCATCGGCGACCTCGCCGTCAACCTCGCCGACTACGCGACCGACAGCGAGGCCTTGTCGATGGTCGATCCCGCCCGCATCGAACAGGTGGGAAGGGTGAGCAGCGCGATGCTGGTCGACGCCATGCGTGCGTTCGCCGATGGCAACGTGTTCCTGGCCACCGCGGTCGTGCGCCGCGACGACGAACTCGACGAACTCGCCTGGAGCACGACCAAGCAGTTCCTCGAAGCGCTGCACCACGCCGGGCGCCGAGCCTGGGACGACGCCACCGCCAAGCGGCACGCCGAGGAGGCCCTGCCGATCCTGCTGTCGATGCGCGATCTCGAGCGCGTCGGCGACCACGCGGTCAACATCGCGCGCCGCGTCGTCTACATCGTGACCGGCGACTACGGCCCGTAGGCGGAGCGGGCCGCGGCGGCAGACCATTGCCTGCACCCGCCGCGGTCGGCTAGCACTTCCGCATGAGCAAGATCAAGGTCAAGAACCCCGTCGTCGAGATGGATGGCGACGAGATGACGCGCATCCTGTGGGCGTTCATCAAGAAGAAGCTGATCCTCCCCTACCTCGACATCGACCTGAAGTACTTCGACCTCGGCATCGAGCACCGCGATGCCACGAACGACCAGGTCACGATCGACTCGGCGAACGCGACGAAGCAGTACGGCGTCGCGGTCAAGTGCGCGACGATCACGCCCGACGAGGCGCGCGTCGCCGAGTTCAAGCTCAAGGAGATGTGGAAGTCGCCGAACGGCACGATCCGCAACATCGTCGGCGGCACGATCTTCCGCGAGCCGATCATCTGCCGGAACGTGCCGCGCCTGGTGCCCGGCTGGACCCGGCCGATCGTGATCGGCCGCCACGCCTTCGGCGACCAGTACCGCGCCACCGACTTCGTCGTGCCCGGCCCCGGCACGCTGACGATCACGTTCGCCGGCAAGGACGGTAAGAAGATCGAGCACAAGGTGTTCGACTTCCCCGCCGGCGGCGTCGCGCTGGCGATGTACAACCTCGACGAGCAGATCGTCGGTTTCGCGCGCAGCTCGTTCAACTACGGCCTCGAGCGCGGCTGGCCGGTCTACCTCAGCACCAAGAACACGATCCTCAAGAAGTACGACGGGCGGTTCAAAGACCTGTTCCAGAAGGTGTTCGACGAGGAGTTCGCGGCGAAGTTCGCGGCGAAGAAGATCACCTACGAGCACCGGCTCATCGACGACATGGTCGCGGCGGCGCTGAAGTGGGATGGCGGCTTCGTCTGGGCCTGCAAGAACTACGACGGCGACGTGCAGTCGGACACGGTCGCGCAGGGCTTCGGTTCGCTCGGCCTGATGACGTCGGTGCTGATGACCCCGGACGGCAAGACGATCGAGGCCGAGGCCGCGCACGGCACCGTCACGCGCCACTACCGCGAACACCAGAAGGGCAAGCCGACGTCGACCAACCCGATCGCGTCGATCTTCGCGTGGACGCAGGGGCTGAAGTTCCGCGGCAAGTTCGACGGCACGCCGGACGTCATCGCGTTCGCCGACGCGCTCGAGAAGGTGTGCGTCGAGACGGTCGAGGGCGGCAAGATGACGAAGGACCTGGCGGTGTTGATCGACGCCAAGGCGCCGTGGCTCACCACCGAGCAGTTCCTCGACGCGATCGACCAGGCGCTGCAGCGGAAACTGCGGCGCTGACCGACGGGGCAGGATCGGCGCCAGCACCCTGCGGCGCCCGATCCCTCGGCGACCGAGGCCGGCCCACACCACCAGCACCCGCAGCTTCGAGGGGTCGCTGCAAGGAGCAGCGAGCGGCCCGCGGCTCTTGCTGCCGGGAGACTGCCAGGGCAGAGCGGGCAGCCCGGTCCCGTTCTGCTCCTCCCGATCTGCCCCCGTACCGCGCCAGAACCGCGTTGCGAAGGCGCTTCGGCAGGCGACGACGCGCCAGCAGACGGAGGCGAGACAACCCGGGGGTGGCCGGCTGCGGCAACGCTCGCCAGAATCGCGGAGCCCCGCCCTCGCCACCATGCGCCACCTTCTCCTCGCCATTCTGGGTCTCTCGAGCCTGCCCGTCGCCGCCCAGAATCTCGTCTCGCGCTACCTGGTCGACAACCCGACCCCGGGCCAGCGCCTGATGCTGCACCAGCACTTCGAAATCCTGGGCGCCTGCTGCAGCGCGCCGACGATGACGGGGCCGGTCGATCTGCTCGCCGAGGCTTCTCAGGTGCCGCTGCTGCTCTCGATCGCGCCGAACGCGACGTGCACCGGCGTCGGCCAGCCATACCACGCCATCGAGAACGCGCAGCTCGCGGGCGGCGGCGAGATCGATCTCGGCTACTACACCGTCGCCGAGGTCGAGGCCGCGATCGACGCCGAGGTCGCTGCCTGGCCGATGCTGGCGCAGAAGGTGAACATCAGCACGCTGCCCGGCGGCGTGCTGACGCACGAAGGGCGGCCGATCTACGCCTTGAAGGTCAGCGACAATGTCGCCACCGACGAGGACGAGCCGGTGATCCTGCTCGCGGCGCAACACCACGCGCGCGAACTCAACACGCCGCACATGGTGATCCGCGCGATGCAGCGCGTGCTCGCCGACCAGGCGACCGACCCGGCGATCGCCGCGGTGGTCGCCAGCCACGAGATCTGGTTCGTGCCGATGGTCAACCCCGACGGCGTCAACCACGTCTGGAACACCTACAACTTCTGGCGGAAGAACCGGCGCAACAACGGGTCGAGCTTCGGCGTCGACCTCAACCGCAACTACCCGTTCCTGTGGGGCGTGTGCGGCGCCTCGACGACGCCCAGCAGCGACACCTACCGCGGTCCATCGGCGGGCAGCGAGCCCGAGACGATCGCGATGCGCAACCTCGTCGCGCGCCTGCGCCCGGAGGTCTACCTCGATTTCCACAGCTACGGACGCGACGTGCTGCGCATGTGGGCGCCGTGCGCAACCGTGCATCCGACGATGATGGCGTTCCAGCAGATCTACAACGACGACCTCCGCGCCCCGATGGGCTACGACACGCGCAACCCGTCGGCGTCGGGCGAAGCCCCCGAGGACCACTACGCGAGCGGCGGCGCGCTGTCGTTCCTGATCGAGGTCGGCACCGACTTCCAGCCGGTGTTCACGGCAACGGTCAGTGAGGAGCTCTTGGTCTGGCCAGGCATCCGGCGCGTGCTGACCACCTGGCGGCCGGCCGTGCGCGGCCACGTGCGTTCGACGCTCGGCAGTGCCCCGCTCGCGGCGACGATCACCTTCACGCCGAACGTCCTGAACAACGGCGAAGTCACCAAGAGCCGCGCGAGCGACGGCCGCTACGGTCTGTGGCTGCCGGTTGGATCGTGGAACGTCACCTTCGCGGCGCCCGGTCACGTGAGCCGGACCGTGCCGGTCACCGTGGCCAGCCTGAATGCCCCCCTCACCCTCGAAGTCCTGCTCGAGACGACCCAGCCGGTGTCGACCACGACGTTCGTCGGCAGCAGCAGCCTCGGTGGGACCGCGACCTACACCTACACCAGCCCGGGCAACGCCGGGAAGGACGTGCTGTTCGGCTGGTCGCTGGGCACGTCGCCGGGCATCCCGCTCGGCGGGCAACGCGTGCTGCCGCTCAACCACGACGTGCTGATGGACTTTGCGCTGCTCGGCAACCCCATCCTGGCGCCGACGTTCGCGGTGCTCGACGGCTCGGCTCAGGCGCAGGCGGTGCTCACGATCCCGGTGCTGACCGAGATCCTCGGCCTCACGCACTACGTCGCCGGCATCACCATCGACAACGCCTACCAGTACCGGATCAAGACCTGGAGCCAACCGGTCCCCATGACGATCGTGCCGTGACGCCGTTGGCGCCGCCCTCTCGCATGGACGGCGCCCGGGCGTAGCCTGACGAGGCGATGACCGAAGCGCCGCCGTTCGTCCACCTGCATGTGCGCTCGCACTACAGCCTGCTGGCGGCGCCGAGCGAGGTGAGCGCGCTGGTCGCCGGCGCGGCGGCGGACGGCCAGCAGGCGATGGCGCTGACCGACAACGGCAACCTGTTCGGGGCCGTCGAGTTCTACAAGGCGTGCAAGGAGAAGAAGGTCAAGCCGATCCTCGGCCAGACCACCTACGTCGCCGGCAAGACGCGCAAGGAGAGTGCTGGCGCCGACAACCCCACCTTCGACCTGACGCTGCTCGCGACGGACGCGAGAGGCTTCGACAACCTGAAGAAGCTGTCCGGGCGCGCCTGGCTCGAGGGCTTCAGCTACCGGCCGCGCGTCGATCTCGAGGTGCTGCAGGAACACCGCCAGGGGCTGATCGCCCTGTCCGGCACGGTCTCGTCGCAGATCGCCACGGCGATCCTGCAGGGCGACCCCACCACCGCCAAACGCACGGCCAACGCGTTCCGCGAGCTGTTCGGCGCGGAGAACTTCTTCCTCGAAGTCGCCGAGACCGGCTACGAGCAGCAGCGCAAGGTCACGCAGGCGCTACGCACGCTCGGCCACGAGCTCGGCATCCCATGCGTCGCGACCAACGACGTGCACTACCTGCGCGCCGACGACTGGCTCGCCCACGACATCATGCTCTGCATCCGCAGCGGCAAGACCGTGGCGGACCCGCAGCGATTCCGCATGGGGTCGCACGATCTGTTCCTCAAGTCGCGGGCGCAGATGCAGGAGGCCTTTGCCGGCTGGTCAGAGCCACTGGCGCAGACCGTCGCGATCGCCGAACGCTGCGCCGTCGACCTGGAGTTCGGCGTCTACCACCTTCCCGTGTTCGCGCCGGCGGACGGCACGCCCCCGGATGTGTTCTTCGAACGCATCTGCCGGGAAGGCGCGATCCACCGCTACGGCGCGATCGACGAGACCGTGCAACGGCGGCTCGAGTACGAGATCGGTGTCATCAAGAAGCTGGGGTTCGTCAGCTACTTCCTGATCGTCCAGGACTTCATCCAGAAGGCCCGCGAACTCGGGATCCCGGTCGGTCCTGGCCGCGGCTCCGCCGCCGGTTCGATCGTCGCGTACGCGCTCGGCATCACCGACGTCTGCCCGCTGCGTTACGCGCTGCTGTTCGAGCGCTTCCT
>DDSQ01000002.1:5578-5813 GCA_002343845.1 Planctomycetes bacterium UBA2386
GTCGGCCGCGTGCTCGACCTGCCGATCGCCGACGTCGACAAGCTGTGCAAGAAGGTGCCCCAGGGCCCGGGCGCTTCGCTGCAAGCCGCCCTCGACGGCGACGCCGAACTCAAGGCGATCCGCGAGAGCAGCCCGCAGCACCAGCGTCTGTTCGACCTGTCGCTGAAGCTCGAGGGCCTGGCGCGGCACAGCTCGATCCACGCTGCCGGCGTGGTGATCGCCGACCGGCCGCTGC
>DDSQ01000205.1 GCA_002343845.1 Planctomycetes bacterium UBA2386
CCTTCCGAAACCCTGACCATCGAGACCCATAACATGACTAGTCAATCGTTGACCGCGCAAGTCTCTGTCCGTTCCACCTCCCTGCTCGACCGCCTGCTGGCGACCGACCACAGCCTCGCGCCCACCGTGCTGCGCCTGACCGCGGCGCTCGTGATGTTCCCGCACGGCGCCCAGAAGGCGCTCGGCTGGTTCGGCGGCTATGGCTGGACCGGCACGATGGGCTTCCTGACCGGCCAGATCGGCCTGCCGAGCCCCGCCGCCGCGCTGATCATCCTGCTCGAGTTCCTCGGCCCGCTGCTGCTGCTCGCCGGCCTCGGCACCCGCGCGATCGGCCTCGGCTTCGTCGGCATCATGCTGGGCGCCATCACCACCGTGCACGCCCAGCACGGCTTCTTCATGAACTGGTCCGGCGCGCAGCAGGGCGAAGGCTTCGAGTTCCACCTGCTCGTCATCGGCGCTGCCGCGGCGCTGGCACTCACCGGCGGTGGTCGCTGGTCGCTCGATGGCAAGCTGGCGCGCAACCGCGCATG
The DNA here is from genome assembly GCA_002343845.1 of Planctomycetes bacterium UBA2386. The sequence goes on from DDSQ01000205.1 coordinate 531, forward strand.
AGGCAACGCGGGCCGGGGCGGCTGCTCGGCAAGCCGCCCCACATGGCGCCCGAACAGGCGCGCGGCACGCGATCGACACGCGGCTCGACTGTGAGCGGTCGGCTGCGTGTTGCTCGAGCGCCTCGGCCCAACGACCGATGGCCGCAGTCTGCGTGACCGCGTTGCGGATCGCTTGCGTCGATCCGAAGTCGTCGTGCAACTGCTGGCCCACGCCGAACACGAACGCGCTGCCGTTCGGCGAGCAGACGTGGTCACAGTCGGCGCGACGGTCCGGCGAAATCGGCAGCTGATGAACCGCCACGCCGAGTTCGGCGCCGAGATCCTGCTCGACCATCACGACGCCGACCCACTGGCGGTCGCCTCCGCGTTCGGTCATCACCGCGGCCGCGACGGCAGCGGCTACCCGCGCACGCAGCACGAACACCAGGTCTCGCTGGTCACCAGCATCGTCAAGATCTGCGACATCTACGAGGCGCTGACCGCCGCCCGCCCCTACAAGCAACCGACGTCGCCGATCCGCGCCTACCGCGTGATGTTGGCGATGGGCGACCGCCTCGACCGCACGCTGCTGCGCCGCTTCATCGAGTGCAACGGCGTCTACCCGGTCGGTCAGCTGGTCGAGCTTCTCGACGGCCGGATGGCCGTGGTGCGCACCCCGACCAGCGATCTCCTGCGGCCGGTGGTCGCGATCGTCGACAACGTCGACAACCTCGAGCTCGAGTGCGACGACGACGAGCTCGTCGACCTGAGCGACATCCAGTGCTGCTCGGCGCACGGCATCCTGTGCGACCTCACCACCGAGGAAGCCCGCTCACGACAGACCGCGGTGGCAACGTCGAGCTGATCGCGCAGGCGTTCACGATCGCGTCGAACAGCCTCTGCAAGGACCTGGTCTCCCTGCGGCGCCACCGTTGCTGCATGCCGCACGCGGAACCGCGCGCGATGTCGCGATCGAAGTGCTGCCGACGTTCTTCCCGCGGGAGGCGATGCTGGGCCAGCGGAGCCATGGATACGCTCCCGCAATGGCCATCATGTCCATGCGCTGCCTCGTGCCAGTCTGGTCGCTTCTGGCGGCAGTCGATGTGCACGCTGGGGTCCAAGCCGAGCCACCGCCACCGGCAAACCCACCGGTGCAGTTGCGCACGCTGTGGCAGTTCGCTCCCGACCGCGGGGCCATCGACAGCATCGCCGCGCGAGCAGGGTTCGTGTTCGTGGCGCTCGACGGCGGCACCCTCGTCGCATTGCACGCCGATGATGGCAGCGAAGTGTGGCGCCGGCAGGTCGGGAAGGGCTGGGTTGCAGGCATCGCGAGCGTTGCCAACGGCAAGCTGGATGCGATCGTCGTCCCCATCGGCAAGCAGTTGGCTCTGCTCGACCGACGGACCGGTGCCCCACACTGGGTGCTCGACATGCCTGCCGCGCTGCACGAGCCGGTGGTCGTCGGCGACGTCATCGTGGCTGGCGGTGACGATGGCAACCTCTACGGGCGCAAGCTCGCCACCGGCGAGCCGCTGTGGGCGACCGACTATCTCGCCGACGCGCCCGCCGACCCGCCCGGCTTCTCCGGCCAGAGAGCTCGCTACGGCGACCAGAAGGCCAGGCCCGGCCCGGCGACTGTCGACGGAGACCTCGTGGCACTCTCCGTGTTCGACCAATGCCGCGCCCTGCTGGTCGAAGCCCGCACCGGCAAGCGCTCGTTCTCGCTGCCGACGCAAGGTTGGATGTTCATGCGGCCGGCGTTCGCCGGACGGTTCTTGATCGTCGGCAGCCAAGACTGCCACATCCGAGCCTTCGACAAGACCACCGGGACCGAAGCCTGGTCGCACCGCACCAAGAACCGTGTCGAAGCAGCAGCTGTGGTGCGCAATGGCCGCGTCTATCAGGGGTCCTGCGATGGCAACCTGTATTGCCTCGACCTCGAACGCGGCACGCTCCTCTGGGAACAGGACGTCAGCGAGGCCGGAAAGCGCAAAGCCCCGATCTACGAACCCGTCACGATCATGGGCGACCTGGTGCTGCTGCCGGTTCTGACCGGCGAGATCGTGGCCCTCGATCGGGATTCGGGCCGGATCCGCGGGCGCTACCGACCCGAGGCCGACTCCGAGATCGATGGCTCGGCGTGGGATGGCGGGTTGACCATCGTCAAGACACGCCCGACCCTCGAGGGCAAGGGCAAGGCTGCGGTGTTCGCAGTCGGGCGATGAGCCTCAGTACTCCGAGCCCGTGAGCTGGACCCAGTAGTCGATCACCGTGCACGGCAACACGCCGGGCAGGGTCTGGCCGTTCGGCGCCACGCCACGCTGCAGGATCAACAGCCCGAAGTCGTAGGACCAGTCCTGGTAGTCCGCCTGGTTGGCGATGTCGCCGACGACACCTTCGAACTTCGTGCCGACCGACGTCTCGACCTGATAGAGCGTGCCGAAGGAGAGACTCAGCGACCAGCTGAACGTCGCGACGCCGCCGATCTTGTACTCCTGCTCGATCCCGCCGCCGAACGTGCGCTGCGTGCCCGTGGAGTTCGCATTGGTGATCTCGATCTCCGTCGACGTCGTGCCGTTGCCCTGGCCGACCGCCACGCCGGTGCCGATCCAACCCCGCGTCGACTGCAGCTTCGCCAGCGCCATCGCCTCGGTCTGGTAGGTCGCCGGATTGCCCTTGGTGGCGGTCAGCAGCGCCGCCAGGCTCGAGTTCGACCGCGCGATCGTTTCGTAGTACGGCAGCGTCCACTTGTAGATCTTCGACTGCACCGGCTCGTCGATCGTCACGACCTGGCCGACCAGCGCCGGCCGCGACGCACTGAGGACCGTGTACTGGTAGCGCTGGTAGAGCATTCCCTGGAAGACGACGATGTCGGTGTCGAAGCTGCCGGTGTAGGTCGTCGTGCGCGTGATCTCGCTCGTCGTTCCGATGGTGCGCTCGATCTCGAACGTGAACTCCGCCTTCGCCGACTCGCCGAACACGCCTTCGATCTCGAGCTCGAACCCGACCGACGCGGTGACGCCGAACGTGGTCGTGGTCTCCGAGGTGATCTGCGTGCCCGTCGACGTGCCGAACGACGTCTCCGACGCCTCGTAGCCCTGCGAGATCCCGCTCTTCGTCGGCGGCGCTGCGAGCAGCGCGATCGGGACCGGATCGCCGAGGCTCAGGAGCTTGTTGCCGTCGTAACGCAGCACGAGGTTCTCACCGTCGAAGTCACCGCCCGCGAGCGCGAAGGTGTTCAGGCTCGCCGCGCCCGCCACCCCAAGCACGATCGGCGTGCCGAGCGACAGCGTCTTCGGGGTGCCAGGGCCGCGCGTCATGCGCACGGCGGCGACGTCGTTGTTGTGCTTGTAGGCGAACCACACCTCGTCCTTGCCGTCGGCGTTGTCGTCGGTCACCGCCACGCCGAAGGTCGGATACGGCAGCGTCTGCGGATTGGCGAACGGCAGCGTGATCTGCAGGGTCGCGACAGCAGCCCAGCCGGTGTTGGGCGCCGCCAAGGCGCGGACCAGGGCCGGGGCGGGCCCGTTGTTGATGCCCAGGCACTCGTCGATGCCGTCGCCATCGAGGTCGGCGACCACGATGGTGCTGTCGCCGTCGCCATTGCCACTGTAGGCAGCATTCGTCGCGAGCAGCGTCAGCGCACCGTCGGCGGCGACGTCGAACACTCGCGTGTTGTCGACGACGAGTTCGTCGCGAGACGTGCCGTCGAACTCGATGCGGCGCAACGTGCGGCGGATGCCACCGGCGCTCTGCGGGCCACCGCGCGCAGCGAACACGCCACCGGGACCGTCGTACATCTGCACGACGCTGGCGGACTGGTCGGGGCGGTACATGACCGCCAGTTCGAGTTCGTTGTCCGCGTCGAAGTTGCCGGCCACGACCTGGATCCCGGCATGGACCGCTTCGTTCCAGAAGCTCGTGAAGCCGACGCTGAACGTGCTCGTGAGGGTGTTGCTGGTCGGGTCGAAGGCGAGCACTTCGGCGCGGGTGTCGGCGTCGAAGTCGTTCTCGTCGCGCGACTCGAGCCCGAGCAGGATCTCGGCGCGGCCGTCGCGGTCGAGGTCGGCGAGCTCGAGCCATCCCGCGCGCCGCCCGAACGAGAACGGCGGCACCACGTAGGTGGCGCGCAGGGCGAACTGCGCGCCGGTCGTCACGCCGAAACAGAGGGCACGGAACTGCTGCGGACTGCCGGTCGCGAGGCCGAGCACCACCAGTTCGTCGCCGCGCTGGCCATCGAGGTCGCTCGCTGCCGCAGCGAGCGGGGTGAACCCGGCGGGCAGCAGCGACAGCACGTTCGTCGGCAGCGCGTTCTGGCCGGTCAGCAGGTCATCGCGCGCACCCGCGCCGGTCGCCGCGGAGCCGTTGCCCCACAACCCGAGGAGTTCCTGCTGCTTGGTGAGGATCTTGGCGGCGCTGGTGAACGGCTGGAAC
>DDSQ01000065.1 GCA_002343845.1 Planctomycetes bacterium UBA2386
CGGCGTCGCGCGGGCTCGCCAGGCCGAAACCACGGCCGGCGAGTTCCTGGTCGACCAGCGCGATGAAGGCATCCCCGAGTTCGCTGCCCTTGCGGCGCAGCTGCTGCAGGTCGACGCCGTCGAAGACGGTCAGCGCCTCCTCGAGCGCGATCATCGCCAGCTGCGGCGCGGTGCCGACGAGCATGCGCTCGATGCCGGCGTGCGCCACGTAGTCGTGCGCGAAGTCGAAGGGCCGCGCGTGGCCGTGCCAGCCGGCGATCGGCTGGTCCAGCGCCGCCAGGTGGCGCTGCGCGACGAAGACGAAAGCCGGTGCCCCCGGGCCGCCGTTGAGGTACTTGTAGCCGCAGCCGACGGCGAAGTCGGCATCGCAGTCGTTCAGCCGCACCGGCAGCGTGCCGGCGCTGTGCGCGAGGTCCCAGCAGGCCAGGCCGCCGACCCGGTGCGCCGCCGCGGTGATGCGGGCCATGTCGTGCAGCCGGCCGGTCTTGTAGTTGACCTGCGTCAGCGTGACGACCGCCAGCGCCTCGCCGGCCTCGGCGATCGCCGCCTCGATGGCTTCCGGCTCGACGCAGCGCAGCTCGGCGCCCATCAGTTGCGCGACGCCGGAGGCGACGTACATGTCGGTGGGGAAGTTGCCGAGTTCGCCGACGATCACGCGCCGGCCGGGGCGCAGGCGCAGCGCGGCGACGAGCACCTTGAACAGGTTCACCGAGGTCGAGTCGCAGGCGACGACCTCGTGCGGCTGCGCGCCGACCAGCCGCGACACCGCCGCGCCGATGCGCTGCGGTGCCGGGTACCAGCCGGCGTCGTTCCAAGAGCGGATCAGGCCGCGGCCCCACTCGTCGCGCACCGCGTGTTCGATCCGCGCGGGCACGCTGGCCACCAGCGCGCCGAGCGAGTTGCCGTCGAGGTAGATCACGCCCTCGGGCAGCGTGAAGGCATGGCGCCTGGCGGCCAGCGGGTCGTCGCGGTCGCGCTGCAGCAGCGCCTCGCGGGTGAGCGGTGGGGTCATCGGGTCGTGTTCCGGGCAGGTGGGTCGTGCGGTCACGCGGCCTTGCGGCAGGGGAGCAGGGGGGCAGGGCGGCGCGCGTGGCGCGCTCGCCGTGCCGGATGCGGCGCCGTGCCGTCAGGCGCGATTGTCGAACAGCTGCAAGGTGGCGTTGCCGAGCGTCGTGCCGGGCTCGGCGAGGTCGAGGATCACGTCGAAGTGGTTGCGCCCGGGCACTTCGAAGCGCTGCGTCGCGGCGCCCGCCGCACGCAGCGCGTCGTCGAAGGCGCGGCTCTGGGCCTTGAACTGCGCGGTCTCGACCTCGCCCCAGCAGACCGCGCTGCGCGGGAAGCCGCGCAACGGCAACCGCAGCGGGCTCAGCACGCGCGCCTCGCCGGCCTGCAGGCCGAGCGCGTCGTCGATCGGCGTGCCGATCAGCGGCTCGAGCAGGTAGATGCCGGAGACGAGCACCAGCGCGTGCGGCGGGGCGACGCCTCCAGGCAACGCGCCCTCGACGCCGATCATCGCCGCCAGGTGCGCCCCGGCCGAGCTGCCCGCGACGACGACAAGCGCCGGGTCGATGCCCAGGCCCGGTGCCGCACGCGCGAGGTCGACGAAGGCGGCCCGGCACTCGTCGACGATCTGCGGGACGCGCGCGGCGGGTGCCAGCGTGTAGTCGACGGCCGCGAACGCGATGCCGCGCTCGACGCAGCGGGCGGCGGCGAAGCGCGAGTCGCGCGCCGACAGCTCCTGCCAGTAGCCGCCGTGGATGAAGACCAGCAGCGGGCAGGGTGCGGCGCCGCGTTGCATCGCAGGCGGCAGGTACAGGTCCAGGCGCTGCGACGGCGCGGTGCCGTAGTGCCGTTCGATCCAGCGCGCGCCCAGCGCCAGCGCGGCGGCGTGCGCCTCGGCGCTGCGGGCCCGGTAGGCCTCGACGAACGGCTGGTAGTTGCCGCCGATGCACGAGCTCGGCGAGTACTCGCGGGCGCGCTCGGCGGCGCTGAGCTGCTGCCAGGGGATGTCGGACATGGGCATCGGCCATCGGCGAGAGGGGCGTGGCAGCCAGTCTACGGTCGGCCCGGCGCATCGGGTCGGCGTGGGGCGTTGCGCGGCGAGCTCGTGCCGGCGCGCGCGGGGCGCGCCTCCAGCTGGTGCGGGCAGCTGCACCGGCGCCGCCACCGGCAGCCTGGTGGCACGAACCGGCGCGTGCGACGATGCGGCCACGATGAAACCGATCCTCGTGTCCGCGGCCGTCTACTTCGCGACCGTCTTCGCCGCCGGGTTCGTGCTCGGCGTGCTGCGCACGCTCGTCCTCGAACCCTGGCTCGGCCCGGTCGCGGCGGTTGCGCTGGAGCTGCCGGTGATGCTCGGCATCGCCTGGCTTGCCTGCGGGAGCATCCTGCGGCGCCGGCCGCTGCAGCCGGGCCAGGCGGCCGGGATGGGTCTCACCGCACTGGCGCTGCTGCTGCTGGCCGAGGCGGCGCTGTCGGTGCTGCTGGCCGGCCGCACGCTCGCGGAGCACCTCGCGCTGTATGCGCAAGGGGCGCACCAGCTCGGGCTGGGCGGGCAGCTGCTGTTCGCGGCCTGGCCCGTCGTGCGTGCCACGGCCGCGCAGCCGACGCGGCCCCGCTGAGCCCGTCCCTCACTCGTGTCGCAGCGCCTCGATCGGATCGAGCCGCGCCGCGCGGCGCGCCGGGAAGTAGCCGAAGACCACGCCGATCAGCGCGGCGAACGCGAACGCGAGCAGGTTGATGCCGGCGTCGAAGGCGTAGGGTACGCCCATCAGCGAGGTGATGAGCAGCGAGGCGCCGCTGGCCAGCGCGATGCCGACCAGCCCGCCGAGCGCGGCCAGCACGACGGCCTCGATCAGGAACTGCAGCAGCACCTCGTGGCCGAGCGCGCCGATGGCCAGGCGGATGCCGATCTCGCGCGTGCGNNGTTCATGATGCCGATGCCCCCGACGAGCAGGCTGACCGCCGCGACCGCGCCGAGCAGCATCGTCATCACGCGCGTCGTGCCCGACAGCGTCTCGGCGAGCTGCTTCGTGTCGAGGATGTTGAAGTTGTTCTCGTCGCCCTCGGCGAGCTTGCGCCGCTCGCGCAGCAGCCGCGCCAGGTCGGCCTTCACGCCCTCGGCGTCGGCGCCGTCCTCCATCGACACCAGCAGCGTGCCGACGTTGACGTTGCCGGTCAGCCGCCGCTGCACGGTCGCGATCGGCAGCACGACGATGTCGTCCTGGTCGCCGCCCATGCCGGTCTGGCCCTTGCTGCGCAGCACGCCGACGACCTCGCAGCTGATCTGGCGCAGCCGCAGCCGCGAGCCCAGCGGGTCCTGGCCCGCGTAGAGCTCGCGCTGCACCGTCGCGCCGACCACGCAGACCGAGGCGCCGACGCGTTCCTCGGCCGGCTCGAAGGCGCGGCCGGCGGCGAAGCTCCAGTTGTTGGTCTCGAAGTACGCGTTCGTCGTGCCGATGACGACGGTGGACCAGTTGCGGGCCCCGTAGACCGCCGTCGCGCCGGCTGTGGACTGCGGTGCCACGGCGCGCACGCCGGCCACCTGCGCCGCGATCGCATCGGCATCGGCGCGGCGGAACGGCGGCGATCCGGCCGCGTCGCGGCCCGGGCCGAGGCGCTGGCCGGGGCGGATCTGCAGCAGGTTGGTGCCCAGGCTGGAGATCTGGTCGGAGACCGCGCGGGTCGCCCCGTTGCCGACGGTGACCATCGTGATCACCGCGGCGACGCCGATCACGATGCCCAGGATCGTCAGGAACGAGCGCAGCAGGTTGCGCCGGATCGCGCGCAGGGCCAGCAGCAGCGTGTTGCCGAGCATGTCAGGATCCGGGGGCCGCGTCCGGCGCGAGCGGGTGCGGGGCGCTCGAGCGGCCGCTCAGGTCACGAGTGGGGGCCGTCGGCGCCGTCCCGTTGCGCCGGTCGCTGTCGATCAGCCCGTCGACGAAGCGCACGACGCGGCGCGCGTAGGCCGCCATGTCGGGTTCGTGCGTGACCATCAGCACCGTGATGCCGCGGTCGCGGTTCAGCCCGACGAGCAGTTCCATGATCTCGCGGCCGCGCTGGCTGTCGAGGTTGCCCGTGGGTTCGTCGGCGAGCAGCACGGTCGGGTTCGTGACCAGCGCGCGGGCGATGGCCACCCGCTGCTGCTGGCCGCCGGACAGCTCGGCCGGCGTGTGATGCTCGCGTCCCTGCAGCCCCACGGCGGCCAGGGCCGCCAGCGCGGCGCGGCGGCGCGAGGCGACGCCCTCGCCGCGGTACAGCAGCGGCAGCTCGACGTTCTCCAGGGCCGTCGTGCGCGGCAGCAGGTTGAAGCCCTGGAAGACGAAGCCCAGGTGAGCGCGGCGCAGCAGCGCGCGCTGGTCCCGGTCGAGCTGCTGCACCGGCACGCCGCGGAAGAGGTACTCCCCCGTGGTCGGCGAATCGAGGCAGCCGAGGATGTTCATCGCCGTCGACTTGCCCGAGCCGCTGGGCCCCATGATGGCGACGAACTCGCCGTCGGCGATGTCGAGGTCGACGCCGCGCAGCGCGGCGACCGCCGCCGTGCCCTGGCCGTAGACCTTGGTGATGCCGCGCAGCCGGATCAGCGGGGGTGCGCTGGGCGGTGGCGTGGCGCGCCTGGCCGGGCGGATGGCGTCGCCAGCGCCATCGCCGGGGGTGGCGGCCGTCGCGGGATCGTTCATCGCAGGCTCACTTCGCCGTGCCGCTGCGCTGGCCGACGATGACCGCCATGCCGGGCTGCAGCTCGCTGCTGGTCACCTCGGTCAGGCGTCCGTCGCTCGGGCCCGGCACCACCGGCACGGCACGCGGCTGTCCGTCGGCCAGCACCCACACCTGGCGCGCCTGGGCGGCGTTCGTGCCGGCGCGCCGGCTCGCGCCGGCACCGGGCGGGCGGGGCATCATCGCCGAGAGGATGCGGCTGCCGCCGGCGGCCGACGCGGCCGCCCCCGCGGCAGCCGGCTGGAAGCGCAGCGCCGCGTTGGGCACGAGCAGCGCGTCACGGCGCTCCAGCGTCGTGATCGTCGCGGTGGCGGTCATGCCCGGCCGCAGCGACAGGTCGCCGTTGTCCACGCTGAGCTCGGCGAGGTAGGTCACCACGTTGTCCTTGACGGTCGAGCCGAAGCCCACCTTCGTGATGCGCGCCGGGAAGCGCCGGCTCGGCCAGGCGGCGACCGTGAAACGCGCCTCCTGCCCCGGCCGGACCTGGCCGACGTCGGCCTCGTCGACATAGACCTGCAGCTTCATCTGCGTCAGGTCCTGCGCGAGCGTCAGCAGCGTCACCGCCTGCAGCGAGGCGGCGACGGCCTGGCCCGGCTCGACCGCGCGCGAGAGCACGATGCCGTCGATCGGCGAGCGGATCGAGGCCTTCGCGAGGTTGGTCTCGTTCGAGCTCAGCGTCGAGCGGGACTGCTCGATGCTCGCGCGGGCGCTGGCCTCGGCGGCCTCGGCCCGCGCGACGGCGGCCTCGGCCGAGGCCATCTCGGCGCTCGACGGCACCTGGCCGGCCGAGCGCCGGTGCACGTCGCGCAGCCGGGCGAGCGTGTCGCGTGCCTCGGTGGCCCCGGCTCGCGCCTGCTGCAGCGCGGCCTCGGCTGCCGCAACGGCCGCGCGCGAGCCGCTGACCTGGTCGCGCAGCCGGGTGTCGTCCAGCGTCAGCAGCACCTGGCCCTTGCGCACGCGGTCGTTGACGTCGACGAGGACGCGCGAGACGGTGCCCGACAGCTCGCTGCCGATCGCCACCTGCGTGATCGGCTGCAGCGTGCCGTTGGCCGTCACCGTGACGCTCAGCGCGCCGCGCGTGGCGGCCTGCGTGTCGAACTGCGGCACGGCCGCCGCCTGCTGGCGCCCGAGCCACCACCAGGCCCCGGCCGCCGCCGCGGCGAGGAGCAGCAGCACGATCCACAGGGTCGGCCGGCGGTACCAGCGGCGCGCGGCGCCGGTCTGGAGCAGGCCGGCCACGGCGTTGTCGTTCGCAGTCATCGGTGCCATCCTCGAGCGGCGCCGGTCGTCGCATCGGCCCGGCCATCGGGCTCGTCGCGCTGCCATCCACCCCCCAGTGCCTTGTACAGCCGCACGTGCAGCAGGTTCAGCGTCGTCGTCGAGGCGGCCAGCGCGTCCTGCGCCGACAGCAGCGTGCGCTGGCTCTGCAGCACGTTCGGGAAGTCGACCAGGCCGCTCGCGTAGCGCTGCTCGGCCAGCCGCGCGGCGGCGCGCGCGGCCTCGGCGGCGGTGCGCTGGCTGGCCATCTGCTCGCGCGTGCCGGCGATCGCGACGAGGTTGTCCTCCACGTCCTGCAGCGCGGCCCGCACCGCGGCGCGATAGCTGGCC
>DDSQ01000177.1 GCA_002343845.1 Planctomycetes bacterium UBA2386
GCATGCCTACCTGGCGCGCTACCTCGGCCTGCCGCTGGCCGAGGGCGGCGACCTCACGGTGCGCGGCGAGCACCTGTTCCTGAAGACCGTCGAGGGCCTGGAGCGTGTGCACGGCGTACTGCGCCGCGTCGACGACGACTGGTGCGACCCGCTCGAGCTGCGCCCCGACTCCGCGCTCGGTGTGCCCGGCCTGCTGCAGGCGGCGCGCGCCGGCACGGTGGTGGTGGCCAATGCGCTCGGCAGCGCCTTCCTCGAGACGCCGGCGCTGATGGGCTTCCTGCCGGGAATCGCACAGCGGCTGCTCGGGGCATCGCTGCTCATGCCCTCGGTGCCCAGCTGGTGGTGTGGCGAGCCCGCGGCCTGGGCCGACGTTCGCCGGCAGATCGACGGCAAGCTGCTGCGCAACGCCTTCCCGATCGGCAGTCGCACCTCGCAGGTGCACGCGTACTCGGAGGCCTTGGTCGAGGGCGATCCGGACGCCTGGACGCTGCAGGCCCAGGTGCGCCTGTCGCGCGCACCGATCTGGAGCCAGGGCGCGCTGCATCAACGCCCTGCCTTGGTGCGTGTGTACGCGATCGCCGATGCCCGCGGTGGCTGGCACGTGCTGCCCGGAGCGATGACGCGCGTCGCGCCGCGCGACGATGCGAGCCTGTCGATGCAGCGGGGCGGCTCGAGCCTCGACACCTGGGTGCTCACCGACGGTGTCGTCGACACCTATTCGATGCTCCCGCGCCGGCTGAGCCCGGCGGACGTCGCGCAGCGACGCCCGGCCGTCAGCAGCCGCACCGGCGAGAACCTGTTCTGGATGGGGCGCTACACCGAGCGCACCGAGCAACTGGTGCGCCTGGCGCGCGTCGTGCTGCAGTTCGTGGGTGCCGACCAGGATGCCAGCGTCGCGGCCCGCCAGGCCTTGTCTGCGCTGGCCGTGCAGTCCGGCCTCGCGCCGGCCGGCGTGCCGACGCTCGTGCAGTCCGAGCACCTGTTCCTGCGGGCGATGCTCGCGTCGCTGACGGACGCGTCGGGGGCCTGGAGCATCGCGTTCAACCTCCAGGCGCTGGCACGCACGGCCCATGCGCTGCGCGAGCGGCTGTCGGTCGAGCAGTGGGGCCTGATCCGCCAGATGCGCACCGACTTCCCGAGCGCCTTCGATCCCCGGGACGGGCGCGTGCCGCCGCTGCAGGCCGTCCAGCCTGCGCTCGACCGCCTCGCCCTGCAGCTGGCCGCCGTCACCGGTGCACAGACCGACCGCATGACGCGCGACCACGGCTGGCGGCTGCTCACGGTCGGTCGGTTGCTCGAGCGGCTCATCGGGCTGACGGCCCGGCTCGAGCGCTTCGCCGCGACGCAGGCTCTCACGGAGCCGGCCGGTGTCGAGGTGCTGCTCGAGCTCTTCGACAGCGTGATCACCTTCCGTTCCCGCTACCAGCGACACGACGATCTGCTCGCGCTGATCGACCTGCTCGTGCTCGACAACGCCGAGCCGCGTGCGCTCGCCGGCGTCCTGCGAAGGCTGCGTACCGAGCTGCGCAAGCTGCCGGGGGATGCCGCGTGGAACGCCCAGCTGCTCGCCCGGCTGCCGGCCGAAGGATCCGGCTTCGAGGGCGCGGCGCTGGCGGCGGCCGACGATGCCGTGCTCGCGCAGGCGCTGCGCGAGCATGCCTCGAGGCTGCGTGGCGCAGCCCTGGCGCTGGCCGAGCAGATCGGCCACCGCTACTTCACGCTCCCGGCCGGTGCCGACCAGGCCCATCGTGTCTGAGCTCGAGGGTTCCGTGGCGGACGGCCATCCCGGCGGCTCGGGTGGCCTCCGGTCGCACGGCGTCGGCGTGACCCCGCAAGCTCCCGCCGGCGAGCCGGATCTCCTCCTCGAGGTCGTCCACGACACGACCTACCGCTACGCCCAGCCGGTCGCGCAGTCGCACCACATCGCCTACCTGAGACCCGCCAGCGACGCCGCCCAGGTGTTGCAGGACTTCAGTCTCGTCGTGCAGCCCGAGCCGGCGTCCTGGCGCGACGGCGTGGACAGCTTCGGCAATGCCAGCCTGCACTTTGCGCTGACGAAGCCCCACCGGGAACTGCAAGTGCGCGCCTTCAGCCGCGTGCGAACACGGCCACGGTTCGTGCTGCTCGACGCGGCGGCGTCCCCCGCCTGGGAGGCCGTCCGCGACCGCCTGCGCTATGTCGCGCGCGCTCCGTTCGACGCGGCGGTCGAGTTCGTGCAGCCGTCACCCTATGTGCCGCGGCTGGACGTGCTGCGCGCCTACGCGCGCGAGGCGTTCATGCCCGGACGTCCGCTGGCGCAAGCCGCGATCGACCTGATGCGCTGCGTGCACGGCGACTTCGCGTACCGCAGCGACAGCACCCAGGTCGACACGCCCCTGGCGCAGGCCTTCGAGCAGCGCGCGGGCGTCTGCCAGGACTTCGCCCATGTGATGATCGGCGCCTGCCGGATGCTCGGCCTCGCAGCGCGCTACGTCAGCGGCTACCTGCTGACCTGCAGTGCGGACGGCGTCCAGCCTCTGGTGGGCGCGGATGCATCGCACGCCTGGGTCCAGGTCTACGCTCCGGGTACACCGGGGCTTCCGGCCGACGGCTGGCTGGACCTCGACCCGACCAATGATCGCATCCCCGGCGCCGAGCATGTGCGGCTGGCCGTGGGGCGCGACTATGGCGACGTGACGCCGCTGCGCGGCGTCATCCGCGGCGGGGGCCAGCACACGCTCGCGGTGGCCGTGACGACGCGGCGCTTGCCCGCCGACGCGTCGGCGGGCCCGGTTGTTGCTTAGCGATAGCGAGAGACGGGACGGGATATGCAGCACCCCTTCGACGAGATGCACGACGCCGCGCGTGGCGTGCGGCCGCACTATGCAGCCTATGCGCGTTGGCTGGCCGAGCAGCCGCCGGACGCGATGCGTGCGCGCCGCGAGGAGGCCGAGGTCATCTTCCGGCGCGTCGGCATCACCTTCGCGGTCTACGGCGCCAAGGACGAGGACGGCGCCGGTACCGAGCGGCTGATCCCCTTCGACCTCATCCCGCGCGTCATCCCTGGGGACGAGTGGGACCGCCTGGAACGCGGTCTTGTCCAGCGTGTCACCGCGCTGAACCGGTTCATCGGCGACGTGTACCACGACCGGGAGATCCTGAAGGCTGGCCTGGTGCCCTCGGAGGCCGTCCTGCGCAACAGCCAGTACCGGCCCGAGATGCAGGGCGTCCCCGTCCCGGGAGGCGTCTATTCGCACATCGCCGGCATCGACATCGTCCGGGCCGGCCATGCGGACGGCAGCGGCACCTACTACGTGCTCGAGGACAACCTGCGGGTCCCCAGCGGCGTGAGCTACATGCTC
>DDSQ01000085.1:0-52394 GCA_002343845.1 Planctomycetes bacterium UBA2386
TACGGCGACGTCGGCAAGGGCTCGGCGCAGGCGCTGCGCGCGCTGAGCGCCCAGGTCTGGGTGACCGAGATCGACCCCATCAACGCGCTGCAGGCCGCGATGGAAGGCTACAAGGTCGTGACGATGGAGTACGCCGCCGACAAGGCCGACATCTTCGTCAGCGCCACCGGCAACAAGAACGTCATCCGCTACGAGCACATGGCGGCGATGAAGGACGAGGCCATCGTCTGCAACATCGGCCACTTCGACAGCGAGATCGAGATCGCCTGGCTCGAGAACCACCCCGAGATCAAGGAGGAGAACATCAAGCCGCAGGTCGATCACTTCATCTTCCCCGACGGGAAGAAGATCATCGTGCTCGCTCGCGGCCGCCTCGTGAACCTCGGCTGCGCGACGGGTCACCCGAGCTTCGTGATGAGCGCGAGCTTCACCAACCAGGTGCTCGCGCAGATCGCCCTCTGGAGCGAGAAGTTCCCCCAGGGCGTGCACGTGCTGCCGAAGAAGCTCGACGAGAAGGTCGCGCGCCTGCACCTCGGCAAGCTCGGGGTCAAGCTCACCAAGCTGACCAAGAAGCAGTCGGACTACCTCGGCGTGGCGGTCGAAGGGCCGTTCAAGCCGGGCCACTACCGCTACTGATCCGGGCACTGCGCGGTCCGGCCGGCGCCCGTGGCCGGCCGAGCCGCGCGCTCAGAAGACCGCGGCGTTCGCGAGCGGCCAGAAGCGCACGCGCACCTTGCCGCGCAGCAGTTCGACCGGCACGAGGCCGAACTCGCGCGAGTCGCAGCTGATCGGCCGGTTGTCGCCGAGCACGAACACGTGACCCGCCGGGATCGTGCGTGGCGACAGGTCCTGCACGTCGAGGATGCTGCCGTAGTCGTCGCACGGCGTGCCGTTCACCTGCAGCACGCCGCCGGCCATCGCGACACGATCGCCGGGTACGGCGACGACGCGCTTCACGAAGTCGACCGCCGGATCGCGCGGGTAACGCAGCACGACCACGTCGCCGCGCGTGACGTCGCCGAGGTCGTAGCACACGCGGTCGACCACCAGCCGATCGCCGTCGTGCAGGCTGGGTTCCATCGAGTGGCCGCGCACGACCGACACCTGGATCAGGTAGGCGTGCGCCGCGAGCATCAGGCCGGCACCGAGCAGCGCATCGAAGACGACTCGGCGCCGCCAGCCGGGGCGCGGCGCTGGCGTGCTCGGCCGCAGGTCGGTCGGCAGGGGCATGACCGGGCTATCGGTGCCGAGCGGGCCCGCCCTGAACCCGGCCGTGGCTCGATCCGGCCACGGCCGCTCGGCCGCGGCCACGCGACCGAGGGCGTGGTCTCGTTCAGAACGTCTTGCGGCGCGAGCTGCTCGCGATGCCGAGCGCCTTGCGGTACTTCGTCACCGTGCGCCGGGCGATGTGCACGCCGCGCTTGCCGAGCTCGTCGACGAGCTGGTCGTCCGACAACGGGTTGTCCTTGTTCTCGGTGTCGACGATGCCCTTCAGCGTGTCCTTGACCGCCTGCTGGCTCACCATGTCGCCGGCGTCGGACATCGTGCCGCTGCTGAAGAAGCGCTTCATGTCGAAGATGCCCTGCGGCGTCTGGATGAACTTGCCCGACGCCGCGCGGCTCACCGTCGAGATGTGCACGCGCACCGCGTCGGCGATGTCCTGCATCTTCATCGGCTTGAGGTGCTGCACGCCGTGGCGCAGGAACCCCTCTTGCCGGCGCACGATCTCGTTGGCGACGCGTTCGATCGTGTTCTGGCGTTGGTGCACCGCCTCGATGAACCACTTCGCCGCCTCGATCTTGCGGCGCAGGTACTCGTAGACCTTCGGATCGTTGCGCGCCTCTTTCAGCAGATTGCGGTAGACGGGCGAGATCGCGAGCTCGGGCAGCGACCCGCGCTGCGACTTCACCTCGAAGCGACCGTCGACTTCGTCGATCACGACATCGGGCACGACGCCGGTCGCCGGGCCTGGCTGGAACTCGGCCGCCGGGTGCGGATTGCAGTGCACGCGCAGGAACTCCCACGCCTCCTTGATCTCCTCGATCGAGGCACCGGCGTCCTTGGCGATCTTCGGCAGCTTGTTCACCGCGAGGTCGGCCAGGTGCTTGTCGACGAGCGTGCGCGCGAGCGGCGGCACGAACGTCATGTGGTCGAGCTGCATCAGCAGGCAGTCGCGCGAGTCCCGGGCACCGACGCCAACCGGCTCGAGGTCGCGCACGACGTGCACGGCCTCCTCGGCGAGCGGCAGCGGCACGAGCAGTTGCTGGGCGATCTGCTCGGGCGAGTCGAGCAAGCGGCCCTCCTCGTCGAGCGAGAACACCACGTGCTCGATCACGCGGATCAGTTCGGGATCGGTCTCCTGGGTGCGCACCTGGGTCATCAGGTACTCGGCGAGCGACGTCGACCGGCCGGGCGTGTTGTTGAGGGCCTCGAGCTTCTTGTCCTCGTCGTCGCCGCCGCCGCCGGACTGGCGAAGGCGCCAGGTCGGTTCGAGGCGCGCCTCGAGCTGGTCGATCTCCCCCGAGAACTCGCGCTGCATGCGATCCTCGAGCACGTTGGTCTCCGGCGGCGCCTCGGCGGCGGGTTCGGGCGCTTTCTCGGGGTCCGCGGGCTCGCTGCGCTCGGCGTCGTCCTTGCTCTCGAGGAAGACGTTCTCCTGGAGCTCCTGATCGATCTGGTCCTTCAGCTCCAGCAGCGGCAGCTGCAGCACCTGCATCGCCTGGATCATCTGCGGCGACTGGATCAGTCGCTGATCGGCGCGCATCGATTGGGTCAGGCCAAGACGCATGACCCTGTTGTAGCTGCGACCCGCAGGTCGGTCACGGGCCGCGGCCCGTGATCCCGCGGCATTTCGTCGATCGCCGCGTCACCAACGAACGGTCGTTGCGAGCGCGGAACGATAGCCGCGACCCTCGACCACGATCGCCGGGCCGTCGCCATGCGCCGTGGCCCGGTCGTTGTCGACCAGGCCGTCGTGCGTGAGGGCGCTGATCGCGCGTTCGGTCGCCATCAGTACGCCGCCGGGCATCACGCTGCGGGTCTGCGGGGTCGGCATGTACTCGTTGCGAAGGCGCAGTTGCAGGTGGGCCTTGGCGTCGATCTGGCCGACGCGTGCGCACAGCCAGACTCCGCTGGCGACGCGCTCGACGCTCGGGTTGAGCGCGCCGGCTTCCTGGGCGATGGCGCAGTTGATCTCCGTGATCGCGTTGGTCTCGAGGAATCGTCCCAGCACCACGCTGCGACCGAACAGCGTCGGCGCCTGCAACTCGTGCAATGCGCCTGGCCCCGCAGGGGCGCCGGCGTCGGCGGGCTGCAGCGAACCCGTGTGCACGATCGACGCGTTGCGGACGATCCGGTCCTGCAGGCCGCGCAGCGTGCGCTCGGCGCGTTGCAGGATCGCGTCGTCGCCCGCCACGAACAGATGCCCACACTCCCCGCGCAGCATGCCTTCGAACTCCTCGCCGCCGATGCCGGCACGTACGAGTTCGAGCACCTGGTCCTGCCCGAGCATGCCGCAGCCATGGGAGACATCGCCGTCGCCCTGGTCGGGATCGCTCATGAGCAGCTGCATGCCCTCGGCGCTGAGCGCGCCGTACGGCAGCACGGCGAGGCCGAGGCCCGGCGTCGCCGCGGGCTGGGGGCCGGCCTGCACGCGCAGCGTCAGGATCCGCTGGCCGCCGCTCGCGGCGTTGCCGCGCAGCGTGATTGCGAGCGCGCCGCCGCTGCCGACCCGGCCCGAGCAGCCGCCGTAGTCGGTTTCGAGCGTTGGCAACTCGACGTCGGCCGCCCCGACCATTCCCGTCTGCAGCGTTCGTACGATGCCGCGTCGTTGGGCCACCGCGAACTGCACGTGCACCACGAGTTCGTCGCCGAGCAGGCCGAACGTCTGCACCGTGGCGTGGGCGCCTTCGCCGAACTCGGCGATGGCAGGGTACGTCATCGACTGCTTCTGGGCGACCTCGACGTCGACGTCGCGCACGTAGCGGGTCCACTTCAACCGTTGCAGGCTGACCAACTGACCGCCGCGCGCGGCGGTCGTGCTCAGCGCCAGTGGGGCCCGGTTGCCGGCGAAGCGGGCGAAGGCGGCGGCGTCGAGGATGGGCGGGCAGGTCTCGCGGTCGGCGGCGTCCCAGACCGCGAACTCGATCTGGATCGGCCGCGCGACCACGGCACCGATGGCGCGGATGCGCTCGCCGACGCGCGCGACTTCCTGCGGTTCGCCGACCGCGAGCACGCTCTCGCCGACCTGCTGCAAGTGCAGGCGGCCTTCGCTGGTCGCGGGCTCGCCGAGTTGCTGCAGTACTTCGACGAGCCCGTCCATCGACAGCGCGGCCGTGCCGTCCGAGCGCTCGAGCAGGCAGACGGCGGACTCGTCGCGCTGGAGCAACGTCGCCCAGGGCGGGTCGGGTTGTCCTTTCGTCGCGGCGACGAGGTGTTGGACCGGGAAGATCTCGGTGACGTGGTTGCCGCCCTGCGGGGGCGTGGCGAGGCACGAAAGGCAGACGGGTAGCAGGAAGGATGGCATCGGGTGGTAGGGCGGGGGAGCGGGGTTCAGTCGCCGTTGGCCGCGCGTTCGCGGAACCAGCCGGCGACCTCGGGGAACTCGGCGAGCGGGCCGTGGTGGAGTCGCTGCCGTTCGACGGGCGACAAGGCCAGGGCATCGATCCACGGCTTGGCGGCCGGCAGATCGGCTCGCGCCAGCGCTGCGCGCAGCAGGAACTGCGACTCGGACCCGGCCTCGGCGACGAGCGGCGTCAGGCACGATCGCGGCAGGTTCGACAACGCGAACGCCGCTGCGTGGGCATCGTCGTGGCGGCTGCTGCGCAGACGGGCCAGCAACGTCGGCACTACGGTCGCCTCGGTCGCTTGGCCGAGTGCGAGCAGGCAACGCAGGCGGCGGTCGGCGGCGCGCGTCGTGGCCAACTCGGCGGCGAGTTCCGGCACCATGCCCGCGGGCTGGTGCGCAAACCAACGCGCCGCGGCTGTGGCATCGTCGAGTGGGCCGCGGCGCGCGACCTCGGACCAGAGGTCGAGCAGCAGCCGGGCCCCGCCGTGCGGGCGCACGTCGCAGCGCAGTGCTGCGGCGATGGTGTCGATCGCGTCCGGGTGGCGGCGCACGATGCGGCGCAGCCGTTGGTCGAGCGAGTCGGCGCCGAGCCGGGGAGCGACGGTCAACACCGCGAGGTCGGCGCGCGACATCGGCGTGCGGCGCGCCTCGAGGGCGGTCAGGGCCTCGGCCAACGCCGTCTGCATCACGGCGTCGCGCCGCAGCAGGTCGAGCAGCCGGCCGTGCAGTTGGGCCGAAGCACCGCTGCGGTCGTCGAGGCTCGCGACGCTGTCGAGCAGGGCGGGGAAGGCGAACGAGGCCGCCGCCTGCGACGCGCGCAGCGCGTGCAGCAGGCCCGCGGCAGCGGCGAGGCGATCGGGCGGGGCGCGCCCGTCGTCGGCGACGATGTGCGCCAGCGTCTGCGGCGACGCGGGCGCCTGGGCCGCGCTCGCGTTGCGCGCGGCGAGTTCGCGCAGGTGCTTGGCGGTGAAGCGCGACGCGGGCAACTGCGCCAATCCGGGCGGCGGCTCGACGGGTGCTGGCGCCGCGGGTGGCGGGGATGCGGAGGCGACCACGAGCGGCGCCGTTCCTGGCTCGGCGTCCAGCCGCTTCGGCGACGACAGCCACGGCACCGTGAGCACCGCCGTCACCGTCGCGGCGGCCGCGAGCCACCAGGGCCAGCGGCGCGCCTTCGCGGGGTCGGCAGCGAGCGGCGCGGGGGGCGGGGGCGGCGCCTGCACCGCGGCGAACCAGCGCTGCGCGAGCGTTCCCCAGTCGGCGCCGGTGGCGGCCGGGTGGTTCGCGAGCGTCGCTCCAGCACCTTGGGCCAGGGCCGCGTCGAGCCGGCGCGCGCGGCGCAGCGTCGCCTGGCAATCGCCGCACTCGAGCACGTGCTCGTGCAGGCTCTCGCCGCAGGCGAAGCCGTAGCCGAGCGCTTCTCCGTCGTCCTGCACCAGGTCGCCGTCGAGGTGGATCGCGAGCACCGCATCGGTGCGCGGGCAGGGGAATGCAGCGCGCGGGTTCATGGCTCGAGGTGCCCTCCGAGCCGCGCCATCACCTTGCGCCGTGCCTCGAGCACGTGCATGCGGGCGGCCACCGCGGTGCACGCCAGCACTTCGCCGATCGCCGCGTAGTCGAGGCCCTCGACGGCGCGCAGGTGCAGCGCGGTGCGCTGGCGCAGCGTCAGTCGTTCCATTGCCTCGTCGAGCCGGTCCTGCAGTTCGCGCGCGATCGCGTCGTGCTCGGCGCGCAGTTCGAGATGGTCCGGCACGTCCCGTTCGCCCAGCGACTCCAAGGGCCCGCCGCGCCGCCAACGCTGCGGCTCCGACGCGAGCCGCACCAGGATCCGGAACAGCCACGTGCGCAGCGCCGCCTCGCCGCGGAACGACGCCAGGTTGCGGAACGCGCGCACCAGGGTCTCCTGGACCAGGTCCTCGGCCCAGTGCGGGTCGCGGCAGTGGCGCCGGGCGAGGCTCAGCAGGGCCGGCAGGTGCGGCCGCAGCAGCGGCTGGAAGGCGGCTTCGTCGCCGGCGCGGCAGCGCGCCAGCAGGTGGAGTTCGGCAGCGGCGGCGTCCGGGCCTTTCGGTTCACTCACGCGGAGGTCCATGCGCTGCTCCTTGGAGCCGTCTTGGTGCCCGGCCGTAAGGCGCGGGGCTCCAGGCGTGGCAATCTAGCCGCGGAGCCGGCCGAAGTAGCCGCCGTAGAACTTCAGGATCAGGACCACGCAGACCGCGGCGGCGGCGAAGTAGGCGACCTGCCCCAGGCGGCGCGCGAACTGCTCGAGGTCGCGGCCGGTGACGTCGATGCGGCGCAGCAGGGCGCGCTGCAGAGCGTCTTCGAGTTGGCCCGCCTGTTCGCCGGTGGCCAGCAGCGACCGCGTCTCCGGGTGGAGTGCCAGGGCCTGCTGCAGGCCTTCGTGCAGCGGCTGGCCACGCTGCACGATGGCGTCGGCGATGGCGAGCCGTTCGCGCACCATCGCCACGCGCACGGTCGCGACTGCCTGCGCGTGGGCCTTGGCGATCGGCACGCCCGAGCCGTAGAGCGCGTGCAGGGTCTCGAGGTAGGGGAGTTCGCCGAGCCCGGGCACCAGGTTGCGCGCGACCGGCACGCGCGCGATCCACGGGGCGCCGGCGCGGATCCGGCTGCGCAGCCAGAACGCGCCCGCACCGAGGAGCACGTAGGCGATCACGACGCCGATCAGGAACCCGGACCCGATCACGCCGGCGGTGGCGATGCTGGCGAGCAGGATCATCACGCACAGCAGGAACGGGTAGCGCAGGCCCGCCCAGAGGTGGCGCGCGAACTGCGCGCGGCGTTCGCGCGCGGCACCGCAGCGGCGGAGCGCTGCGCCGGCCCGCCCGGCGCGCCAGGCGTGCAGCAGCACGGCATCCTCGGTGGTCGTCAGGCGCACGCCACGCTTCTGCATCGCCACATGCACGGCGCGATCGCCGGCGTTCGGATCGGCGCCGAGTGCTGGCAGCGGCAGGCCGGCGTCGAGCGCCGAGGCGACATCCGCGAACTGCAGCGCGGCGCGTTCGTCGGCAGCGATCGACAGCAGCATCGGCGGGGAGTCTCGGAGCGCGGAGGCGCTTCCGCAAGGCGAGCGTTGGGAAGTGCGGGCGCTGCCGCCACACTAACGGCATGCGCGTCCTGCTCTCGACGGCGTTGCTCCTCGTTCCTTCCGTCGTGGCGGCGCAGGACGACGCGTGGTTCACGAAGAACGCGCCCGGGCTCGAGGCCCTCTACCGCCACCTGCACCAGCATCCCGAGCTGTCGTTCCACGAGCGCGCCACGGCCGCCCGCCTCGCCGCCGACCTGCGTGCGCTCGGCCTCGACGTCACCGAGAACGTCGGCGGCACCGGCGTGGTCGCGGTGCTGCGCCGAGGCGATGGCCCGGTAGGGCTGCTGCGCGCCGACATGGATGCGCTGCCGATCGCCGAGGAGACCGGGCTGCCGTACGCCTCGACGGTGCGGGCCGAGAGCGCCGACGGCCGCGCGATCGGCGTCATGCACGCGTGTGGCCACGACCTGCACATGGCGTGTCTCCTCGGCGCGGCGACCTGGTTCGCGCAGAACCCCGATGCGTTCGCGGGCACGTTGGTGTTCCAGCTGCAGCCGGCGGAGGAACGTTCGGGCGGGATGAAGGCGATGCTGAAGGACGGACTGCTGACGCGCTTTCCGCGACCGCAGTGGGCGCTGGCGCTGCACACCTCGCACGACCTGCCGACCGGTGTCGTCGGCCTGCGGCCGGGCTTCGCGATGGCGAACGTCGACAGCGTCGACATCACCGTGTTCGGCAAGGGCGGGCACGGCGCCTGGCCGCACCTGACGATCGATCCGATCGTGCAGGCGAGCCAGCTCGTGCTCGATCTGCAGACGATCGTGTCGCGTGAGATCGATCCCGTGGAACCGTGCGTGATCACCGTCGGTTCGATCCACGGCGGCAGCAAGCACAACATCATCCCGGACCAGTGCCAGCTGCAGGTGACGGTGCGGTCCTACACGATGCCGGTGCGCGAACGGCTGCTCGCCGCGATCCAACGCAAGGCGGCGGCGGTGGCGCAGTCGTACGGGGCACCAGCCCCGAAGATCGAGTTCGGCGAGTTCACGCCCGCACTGCAGAACCACGCCGAGCTGTCGGCGGTCGTGCGGGCGGGGCTGGTCGCCGCGTTCGGCGAGGCGAAGGTGGTCGAGGTCGCGCCGGCGATGGGAGCCGAGGACTTCGGCAAGCTGCGCGACGAGAACGTGCCGCTGTGCATGTTCCGGCTTGGCACCGTGGCGCCGGAGCGGTTGGCGAAGCTGCAGGCGGCTGGCGAACTGCCGGCCCTGCACAGCGCGAAGTACTATCCGGACTACGAGGAAGCGCTGCGGGTCGGGGTGCGCGCGTTCGTGGCCGCGGTGCACGCGGCGGCCGGCAAGAACTGACCACCGATGACGTTCCTGACCACGCGCTGGAGTCTGGTGATGCGCGCTGCGGACGGCGATGCCGGCGGCCGGCAGGCGCTCGGCGAGTTGTGCGAGCGGTACTGGCAGCCGGTGTATCGGCTCTACCGCCGACGCGGCGTCGATGCCGAGCGTGCGGCCGATCTGACGCAGGGCTTGTTCGCGCACCTGCTCGAGCGCGGCGACTTCGCCCGCGCCGACCCGAGCCGCGGCCGGTTCCGCGCCTACCTGCGCACCTGCGCCGAGCACTGGCTCGCGCGGCAGCACGAACACGACCACGCGCACAAACGCGGCGGCGGCGCGCGCCTGCTCTCGTTCGACGCGGCCGGCGAAGAGACGCGGTTGCGGCTCGAGCCGAGCTACCCAGACGAACCGGCCGCCGCGTTCGAACGCCGTTGGGCAGAGGCCGTGGTGGAGCGCGCGCGGTGGCGGCTCGAACAGGAGGAACGCACGGCGCGGCGCGAGCGCCAGTTCACGGCGCTGGCCTTCGTGCTCGACGGGCAACCGCCGCCGCGCTCGTGGGCCGACCTCGCGCGGGAGCTCGAGACGACCGAGGGAGCGCTCAAGGTCGCGGCGCACCGGCTCAAGGCGCGCTTCCGCGACGCGCTGTGCGCCGAGGTGCGCGACACGCTCGCCGACGACGTGGCGCCGGGCGACGAACTGCGCGAACTGCTGGCGGCCTTCGGCGGGTCGGCGGCGGCAGAATCCGGAGAAGGGCCGTAACTCCGGGCCCGCGTTCCGGCATCCCTGGTCATGACCCAGCCACGACCTCCTCTCGACCCTCGCCCGGCCCTGCACGACGCGCTGCAACACCAGGCGACGGCGCCCGGTTGGGACGCGCCAGGCCTCGCCGAGATCGCCGCGCGCTTCCCCGAACTGCTGGTCGAGGCCCGCATCGGCCAGGGCGGCATGGCCGCCGTCTACCGCGTCGTGCAGAGGAAGCTCGACCGCCACGCGGCGCTCAAGGTGCTGCGGCCGGACCTCGCCCGCGAGCCGGAGTTCGTCGGGCGCTTCCTGCGCGAGGCCAAGGCGCTGGCCCAGCTCGGGCATCCGCACGTGCTCGGCGTCTACGACTTCGGCGAACGCGACGGGCTGTGTTACCTGCTCGTCGAGTACGTCGACGGCGCCAACCTGCGCGAACTGATGGCGCTCGGCCGCCTGTCGCCCGAGGAAGCGCTGCGCCTCGTGCCGCAGATCTGCGCCGGGCTGCAGTTCGCGCACGACCGCGGCATCGTGCACCGCGACATCAAGCCGGAGAACGTGCTCGTCGATCGGCAGGGCCACGTCAAGCTCGCCGACTTCGGCCTCGCCAAGCTCGCCGGCGGCGAGGCCGAGCACCTGACGCGCGCGTCGATGGTGTTCGGCACGCCCCACTACATGGCGCCCGAGCAGTGGCGCGGCAGTGGCAACGTCGACCATCGGGCCGACATCTACTCGCTCGGCGTCGTGCTCTACGAACTGCTCACCGGGCGACTGCCCGTGGGCACCTACGAGCCGCCGTCGAAGTGCGCGGCGGTCTCGGACGGCATCGACCGCGTCGTGCACCGTTCGCTCGAGCAGGAACCGGAGCGTCGGTACCAGCAGGTGCGCGACGTGCAGCGCGAGGTCGAACGGGCGGCGGCCGCGGGCGGCGTTTCGCGCGCCGCGCCTGCCGCGCCGGGGGAGAAGGTGGTTCCCTGCAGCACGCGGCGAGGCTGGGTCGCGGTCGTGGCCGCGGTCCTCCTGCTGATGACGGTCGCGACCGGCATCGCGTTCTTCCTGCACAAGCAGGCGTGGATCGCCATGCGTGGGCATTCCGTGCGACGCGAGGTGGCGCAGCACGAAGCAATGCTCGACGCGATGCGCGCGCAGGTCGACGAAGGCCAGGCGTGGACGGGGGGACTGCCCGCGGCGATCGAAACCGAGCTGCCCGTTGCGATCGCACGGTCGTGGAGCGTGCTGCTGCCGCTCGCTGCCGGGGTCGGCGCGGCCATGATCGCCCTGGTCTTGCTGCTGGTGGCGGGGCGCACGGCGCGGGCCGCGGCCTCACGCCCGCTCGGGTTCGTCGTCGGCGTGCTCGCCGCCGCGCCGTTGGTCGGCGCCATCGACGTCTGGATGTTCGCGCTCGCCGACCACGATCCGGGCATGACGAACGTCGTCGCCGGCACGGTGGTGCTCGTCACCAACTGGGTCGTGCTCCACTGGCTGTGGCAGCGCACGGCCGGCTGGCAGCCCGCAGCCCTCGTGCGCACCGGCGCCACGCCGCGGGTCGTCGCCGGCGTCGCGGCGCTGGTGCTGCTCGTCGCCGTCGGCCTCGCGGTGCGGATCGACGTCGACTCGGGGGTGAAGGTGTGGCGCGGTCCGTCGCTGCCCGTGGGCGGCGCCGAACTGCTCGGCGCGACGCGGGCCACGGTGGTCGAACGGCTCGGTCCGCCCGTGGCGATCGTGGTCGACGGCGAACGGCTGCACTTCGGCTATCGCGCGCTCGACGGAGCGTGGCTCGCCGATGCGCTCGTGCTGCACCAAGGGCGCGTCGTGCAGTCGTCGCCGCACGCTTCGCTGCTGGTTCCGCGCGCGCGTGGCGACGGTCCCGCACTCGGCGACTCGCTTGCCGCGTGGATTGCCGATCGCGGCGCACCGATGCCGCGCGGCGCCGACGAGACGGGCAACACGGTGTGGTGGGCGGACGGCGTGCGGATCCGGCTGCACGACGACATCGTGGTGGCCATCGAACGCAAGTGACGGCATCGGCCGGTGCCGCGGTGCCTTGGCGGGGGCGGGGGCGGCCAGCGCAGGGCTGTGAGGGATCGACTCGGCCACCCGAAGCCGGGGCAACACGCCGCTTCCGGTCGTCGCCGTGCTTCCGTGAGGACCGAACCATCTGGAAGGAAGGATGTTGGGTGCCTACTTGCCAGGAACGCTGCGCCTGCCGATGTTGCCTGCATGCAGTACACCTTGCGCAACGTGCCGAAGGGACTCGACCGCGCCCTGCGCGAGCGGGCCAAGCGGTTGGACAAGTCGCTGAACGACGTCGTGATCGAGGCCCTGCAGCGCGCCGTCGGCATTACCGGCGAACTGCCGGCGCTCCGCGACGTGTCCGACATCGTCGGCACGTGGCAGGCCGATCCGGAGATGGACCGGATCCTGGCGGAGCATCGGCGCATCGACCCGGAGCTTTGGCAGTGAGGATTGCCCTCGACACCAACCGCTACTCCGACTTGTGCCGTGGGGATGCGGTGGTGACCGACCTGGTCGTTCGCGCCGAGGAGGTGTTCGTACCGTTCGTCGTGGTCGGCGAACTGCGTTCCGGGTTTGCTGCCGGCGCGACGTCACGCGCCAACGAGCGCACGCTGCAGCGCTTCCTCGCCAAGCCCGGCGTCGACATCCTGCTCGCGAGCGAGGCGACGACGCATCACTACGCGATGCTGCACCTGCAGCTGCGGGCTCGAGGCAAGCCGATCCCGACCAATGACCTGTGGATCGCCGCCCTCGCGATCGAGCACGGCCTCGCGCTGGCGACCCGGGACGCGCACTTCGCGCACATCCCGCAGCTCGTGTTGGTTTGACGTTGGCGGCGGCGCGTCGTCGCCGCGTGCTACAGACCGATGATGCCGTGCGCGGCGTTGCTCAGCGTCGCGCCGAGGGCGTTCACGCCGGGGTCGAGCGGCACGACCTGCGCGTAGAACGATGCGCCGGGGACCGGCGGCACGGTCCAGCTCCAGGCCGCGGCGCCCAGCACGTTCGTGAGGTTCTCCACGGCGTCGATGCTGGTGTAGAGGGAGCAGGTCGGCGCGCCGAGGAAGGTGAGGTCGAGCGGGAGCGGGGAGCTGCCGTAGGACGTGTTCGAGAGGCCGAGCAGCATCGCGGCGGGGCCCGTCCACGGCAGGTTTCCGATGTTTGCGGTGAAGGTCGTGCCGATGCGCGGGACGGAGCCGGCTTGCGCGGCGAGCGTCGGGATGCCGCGGCTGCCGACGCAGCCGGTGCCGAACGGAGTGAAGGACGCCAGCGGGCCCAGGTTGAACTCCCACGTGTCGCCGAACGGCCAGTTGTTGTTGGACCCGCCAAACAGCACGCAGACGCCGCGCACCGGATCGAAGGCCATCGCCGCTTGTTCGCGGAACGAAGGCTCGAACGGCGTGGTCAGCCGCGTCATGGCGCCGTTCGCGACGATCCAGGTGTGGTTCGGGAGCGCGGCGTGCGAGCCGAAATCCCACTCCCCGTCGAACATCACGAGACGATTGCGTGCCGTGTCGGTCGCCATCGCGCCCGGTCGGGCGGGGTATTGCACCGGGTTGCGCTGCACGAAGCCGAAGCCGTTGTAGTCGTACATCCGGGTCAGCGGGAACGGGACGGGCGTGCCCATGATCCACAGGCTCGACCAGCCGCGGTAGGTGAGCACGACGCGTTGGCTCACCGGGTCCCACGCCATGAACGTACTGTCGTTGACTGAGCTAACACCGGGAATGGCGGGTTGGGTCAGGTTGACGTTGCTGGTCAGCGGTCGCTCGGAGAACGAAGTGCCGTTCCACACCACGACCGATCCCATCCCAAGGCTGAAGAAGATCGACTCGGCGCGCACGGGGTCGAAGGCCGCGACCATCTTCCCGAAACCCGACCAGCCAAGCACGGGGCTCGTCGCGGGCATTGGCGGCAACGACAGCCACGAGGTGCCGTCCCAGCGATAGGCGCTCGGTGTTGCGCCGGGGGATTGCGCCACCACGTAGAGAACCTCGCCGCTTGCACCGTGCGTTACCGCGGCTGTGGGGTTGTACGGGCTGGAAGGTGCTGGTCCTCGCTGGGTCCAGCTGTTCCCGTCCCACGACCACGTGTCGCTCACGGTGCCCCCGACGAGCAGCGTGTAGTTGCGCACCGGATCCCAGCAGAGCGAGTGCCCGTAACGAGGCTGAGGACCACTGCCATTCGTGCGATCTACCCAGCCCTGCGCAAGGAGCGGGCTCGTGGTCGACGCGACCGTGACCAGAACGAACGAGACGACGAGAGCGAAGCGATGGTGCATCGTGGGGACTCCTCCAGAACCGACCCCATGATCCCCTGCCGCCCGGGCCGTCGCAATCGACTGCCCGGAGCCGCGCGTCGTGGGATGTGAGCGCTTGCGGGCGGTGCTCGCCGCGGTCAAGGTAGCCCCATGGTGCATGCTGCCACGACCGCGTCGACTTCGGGGCCACGACGGGCGGCGGATCGCACGCGGGTGCCGATCGTCTTGCTCGGCGCCTTGGTCGGCATCGTCGGTCTGCTCGCCTGGTGGGGCGTGTGGCGCGGGGAGTACGTGTTCGACGACTTCCCCGCCATCGCCTTGAACGGCGAACTGCTGGCCGGCGACGGATGGGGCGCGGCGTTCTCGCCGGACCATCATCCGCTCGCCAACCGACTGCTGTCGTGTTGGAGCCTGGCGGCGGACTTCCGGCTGTTCGGTCAGGGACCGTTCGGGCCGCACCTGACGAACCTGCTGCTGCACCTCGTCAACGGCATGTTGGTGGTCGCGGTCGTCCGCGCGGCACTGACCTCGCCGAACCTGGCCGGCCGTTTCCCGATGGCACGAGCCACGTGGATCGCGACCGCGGTGGCGATGCTCTGGGTCGCGCATCCCCTCGGAGGCGACTCCGTTGCCTATGCCACGCAGCGCTCCACGCTGCTGGCCGGCGCGTTCCTGCTGGTGGCGATGGGGGCCGCGCTGCGCGCAGCCCGCGCAACGCATCCCGTTCGCTGGCGTGCCCTGGCCGTCTTCGCCGTCGCCTGCGGCATGGCGAGCAAGGAAGACATGGTCGTGGCCCCGCTGCTGCTCTTGGTTTGGGAACGCGCCTTCGTGCTGCCGACGTGAGCAGCGCTGCGCCAACGCCGCGGCTACCTCCTGGCCCTGGCGGGAACGTGGTCGGTGCTTGCGTTCTGCCTGGCGCTCGGACCCGCCAATACGACGGTGGGCTACCACACCGTGCCGCCGGCGACGGCGTGGCAGTGGCTGCTGACGCAATCCGGCGTCCTGGTCCACTACCTCCGGCTCGTGGTCGTTCCGTACCCGTTGCGGGGCGCCTACGGCTGGGACCTCGTCACGAGCGTCGGTCCCGCCATCCTGCCGGGCCTCGTCGTGCTCACGCTGGTGGGCGTGACGGTCCGGCTGCTGGTGACGCGTCCATGGATCGGCGTGCTCGGCGCGCTGTTCTTCCTGATGCTCGCGCCGACGTCGTCGGTGATGCCGATCGTCACCGAGATCCTGGCGGAACGGCGCATGTACCTGCCGATGCTGGCCGTGCTGGTGCCGCTCGTCCTGGCCGGCGAACACGTGCTGCGCGCAGCTTCGGCGATACGGTGGGCGCCCGTTCTCGTGGTCGCGATCGCGTTCGGGCTCGGGCTGCTGAGCCGGCAACGCGTCGCCGTGCATGCGGAGCCGGCCTCGTTCTGGGCGGATGCCTTCGCGAAGCGCGACCCGACGGCTCGCGGCTTCCTCGCCGCGCAGATCCAATGCAACCATGCGTCGGTCCAGTACGAACTGGGGAACGTCGACGAGGCGATCGCCTTGCTCGCCATGCTGCCCGAATTCGAGCTCGTCACGGCGGTCGAGCGAGGCCAGTACACGCTGGTCCTGCAGCATCACGGCCAGCACGCCGAGGCGGTCGCCCAGCTGCGCAAGCTGGCCGCCGACGTGCCCGACAACGGCCAGATCGTCGGGCGTTTCGGAACCGCGCTCGTGGCGCACTGGCACGCCGACAAGGGGCGGCCCGACGATCCGCGGCTCGTCGAGGCGCAGCAGGTCCTCGAACGAGCGCTCGAGCTGTATCCGGTGCACGTCGGATTCTGGCAGACGCTCGGCTTCGTGCGGCGCACCCGCGGCGACCTGGCCGCCGCGGCCGAGGCGTTCCGCGCCGGCGCCGAGCACACCACGACGCGCATCGAGCCCTACATCTCGCTGGCGGAACTGCTGCCGGGTCTGGGGCGCGCCGCGGAAGTCGCAACGGTGTTCGATCGCCTCCTGGCTGCCAATCCGGAGGACGCCGGGCTGCGCGTGGTGATCGGCGAGTTCCTGCTGGCGCAGGGTCGCGGCGAACTGGCGCTCCCGGTGCTGCAGGACGCGTTGCGCGTCGAGCCAGCGAACCAGCAGGCGGCGAAGTTGTTGGCGCGGACCCCGGCGCGTTCCGGGCGCTGACGCGCCGCACGCCGTCAGCGGAAGTGCTTGCTGAGCTTGAGCGCCTGGCCCTGGTAGTGCGAACTCAGCCGCCGNNCCGTCCTCGAGCAGGAACGGCACGTCGTGCGGCCGCACTTCGAGCACGGCGCGCGTGCCCTTCTCGCCGCCGAAGCCGTTGTCGAAGAAGCCCGCGTAGTTCGTGCGCAGTTCGCCGATGCCGACGTCGTAGGCGACCATCTCCGCGGCGAGGTGCTTGGGCACGCGGATCCGCTCCTTGCTGGCGATGATGTAGAACTCCTCGGGCTCGACGATCATGCGCCCGTCCTTCGGCTCGGGAATCGGCTCGAAGAACGCGTCGGCGTCGTGCGCGCCTTCGTTCTGCATGTCGACGATGCTCGTGTAGCGCCGCGCGACGTACGCCACCGGTCCCTGCAGATCGCGATCGCGCTTCAGCGCCACGCCCATCATCAGGCCGCGGTCGATGCGCAGCTTCTCCATCGGCAGCGGCCGGCCGGCGTCGTCGAACAGCAGGCCGCCGTTCTTGTGCTCCTTGCGCAGCTCGTCGTCGGTCAGCGCACTCTGTCCCTCCGAGAAGCGGATCTGGCACAACGACAACCCCGTGCGCACGCGGACCGGGAAGCTGCGTGGCACGATCTCGAGGAACAGCGGCCCGGTGTAGCCCGGCGGCACCGTCTCGAAGCGCCCGCAGTTGTCGGCGAGCAGCCGCGTGAACAGGTCGAGCCGCCCGGTCGACGACTTCGGATTGGCGCGGATCAGGAACGGCAGCGGCTGCGCGATGCGTTCGAGCAGCGGCACGATGTAGCAGTGGCCCTTCTCGAGCACCGCGCCATCGGTGAGGTCGAACGCGTAGAGCGTCATCTCCTCGAGCCGGTCGGCGACGCGCACGTTCTCCGGCAGGAACCCGGATCGCACGCGGTAGCCGCGCGTCGCCAGCCGCAGGTCGAGCGAGCTCGGCTGGATCTGGGTGGGGGCGATGGCGGGCTGCGAAGTGAGGGCGCCGCGCGCGATGAGGGCCTGGATCTGCTGGTAGACGAGGATGCCGTCGGTCACGCGCCGCAGGCTAGCGGGCGGCTGCCGGCTTTTCCGCAGCGGCCTGCACCGCATCGTCGCCGCCGAACGAGGCCACCGCGAAGCTGTCGACCGCGATGGCGTCGGCGCGGGCTGCTTCTGCGGCCCGGACCAGGTCGTGTTCGGCGGCCGTCAGCAGCCCCTGCTCGACGGCCTGCGTCAGCACCAGCTCCGGGCGGGCCTTGGGCAGCTTGCCCTGCCGCACCGCGTCCTTCAGACGCTTCAGCACGGGTTCGGCCTCGGTGCACAGCCGCAGCGCGAGTTCGAGTCGGCCGAGCGCTTCGGTCGCCGAGGCGGGGACGTGCATGCCGGCGGTGAGCCGGTCGCGCAGTTCCCCGGGTGCCAGCACCGCGCGCGCGATCGCCTGGCCGGTCGTGTCGTCGGGACCACGCCCGAACGACGTCAGCGCCGCCCAGAGCCGCCCGGGCCAGCGCAGGGCGCGGCCGACGTTCGGCACGGTGAGGTTGTCGTAGATGCCGACGCGTGCCTCCTGCATGCGCGCGAACGCGAACTCCATCGTCCACCGCAGCAGCGGCTCGTCCTCGCGACGGCTGCCTTCCGCGGTGAAGCGCCGCAGGCCCGCGCTGGCGAGGAACATCCATCCGAACCAGTCGGCGTAGCGGCCAGTGATCGCTTCCTTGCGCTTGAGGTCGCCGCCGTAGGCGCCCATCGCGGCGTCGGCGAGCAGCGCGAACTCGGCGCTCGCGCGGTTGAGCCGGCGCCAGAAGCGCTTCGCCGCGCCGCGCACGGGCGACCAGCAGACGAGCCCGCCGCTGAGGCCCAGCACGACGGTGCGCACCGCGTTGCGCACCACGTGGCCGAGGTGCGGCCAGAAGGCGCGATCGAACGCGGCGCCGTCGTTGCGCGCGAGCGCGTCGAGTTCGCGGAATGCGTGCGGATGGCAGCGGATCGCGCCCTGGCCGAAGATCATCAGCGTGCGCGTCAGGATGTTCGCGCCCTCGACGGTGATGCAGATCGGCGTGCCTTGCCAGGCGTGCGCGAGCAGGTTGCGCGGGCCGCGCGAGATGCCGGCGCCGCCGACCACGTCCATGCCGTCGCTGATGACGCGGCGCCACAGTTCGGTCGTCTGGTACTTGGCGATCGCCGTGACCACCGCCGGTTGCTGGCCGCCGTCGAGCGCGCCGCAGACGTAGCGGCGCACCGCTTCGAGCAGCCAGGTGAACGCGGCGATGCGCGCGAGCGGTTCCTGGATGCCCTCGAAGCGACCGAGCGGCAAGCCGAACTGCTGCCGCACGGCCGCGTAGGCGGTGACCGTGCGCAGCACGAGCCGCGCGCCACCGGTCGCGGTCGCCGGCAGCGACACGCCGCGGCCGGCGGCGAGGCACTCCATCAGCATCGTCCAGCCGCGACCTGCACCCGCGGCGCCGCCGATCACGGCATC
The DNA here is from genome assembly GCA_002343845.1 of Planctomycetes bacterium UBA2386. The sequence goes on from DDSQ01000085.1 coordinate 18,598, forward strand.
CTCGAGCGGCAGCAGCACGTGCTGGCCGCTGGTCGGGCAGTTGAAGAACGGCACGCCGAGTGGATCGTGCCGGCGGCCGAGCACGACGCCGCGCGTGGCGGTCGGGACCAAGGCGCACGTGATGCCGGGGAACGGGCCCTTGCCGAGCAGGTTCTCCGGATCGTGCAGCTGGAACGCGAGCCCGAGCACGGTCGCGACGGCTCCGAGCGTGATGTAGCGCTTGTCCCACGACAGGCGCAGCCACAGCCGCCCGTCCTCGCCGCGGAACACGACGCCGTTGCTGGTGATCGCGCCGGCGTCGCTGCCGGCTCCCGGTTCGGTGAGCGCGAAGCAGGGCACTTCGCGGCCGTCGGCGAGGGCCGGCAGCCAGCGCTGCTTCTGCGCGTCGGTGCCGTAGTGGGTGAGCAGTTCGGCGGGGCCGAGCGAGTTCGGCACCATCACCGTGATCGCGAGCGGCAGCGACCGCGACGCGAGCTTGGCGACGACGGCGCTGTGCGCGCTCGGCGACATGCCGAGACCTCCGAACTCCTTGGCGATGCCCATGCCGAACAGGCGCTGCTGCTTGCAGAAGTCCCACACTTCGGGCGGCAGGTCGTGTTCCTGATGCGCCCGCCAGTCGTCGGTCATCACGCAGGCCTGCTCGACCGGGCCGTCGAGGAACGCCTGCTCGTCCTGCGTGAGCTGCGGATACGGCGCGTTGGCCAGCGCCTGCAGCGACGGCCGGCCCGAGAACAACTCGCCGTCGAGCCAGACGGTACCCGCAGCGATCGCCGCCCGTTCGGTGTCGCTGATCGCGGGCAGCGCGCCGGCGGCGCGCAGCACCCGCAGGATGCGGTTGCTCACCAGGCGTTGCCGCAGCGGCGGCACGGCCAGCACGACGAGTGGCAACAGCAGCAACGGTGCGAGCCACCAGGCGACGCCGAACGTCCAGCAGGCGATCGCGACGACCAGCAGCGTGCAGAAGGCGGGGGCGCCGACGAACGAGAGGCCGAGCAGTGCTGCGGCGACGATCGTGAACGTCGCCGCGCCGGACAGATCGGCCAGGGCGCCGTAGTTGAAGAGGTCCATGACGTGCGGGCTCGCTTGCCCGCCGCTATCGGCATTTCGCCGGCATTCCCTAGTCCCGGAATGCGTCCTGGCTACCGGCTACAGCTCGCGGGCATAGAACAGCTCGCAGCCGTGGTGGCCGGTGGCGCCTTCGGCGCTGCACAACGGCCGGAAGCCGGCGGCGCGGTAGAGCTGCTGCGCCTGCTGCATCGACTGCGTGGTCTCGAGGTAGCAGCGGCGGAAGCCGGCCGCGCGCATGTCGTCGAGCAGCAACGCCAGCAGCGCCCTGCCGAGGCCGCGTCCACGCGCCGCCGCCAGGAAGTACATCTTGCGCAGTTCGCAGGTCGCCTTCGCCGGGTCGCTGCCGGCCAGCGGCGCGAAGCCGGCGCCGCCGAGCACTTCGCCGGCATGTTCGACCACGTAGTAGCGCGCGTTCGCCGTCGCGTAGGCGGCACTCATCGCCGCGACCTCGGCGTCGTGGATCGCGAAGCCGGGCCCGCAAGCACCGTGTTCGGTCATCACCGTGCGGATGATCGTGGCCATGGCGGCGTCGTCGGCCGGACGGATCGGACGCACGATCCAGGGCGCGTTCATCGCGACGTTCGCGCGTAGTGCTCACGCGCTTCGCGCAGCAAGCGGTCCCACTGCAGTGCCGGGCCCGGATCCTGCTTGTTCTTCTGCACGTGGTAGTGGCCGACGATGCCCTCGAAGGCGCGCAGTTCGTCGGCGGGCAGCGCGTGCGGCACGACGTTCCCGTCCGGCGTGCGCGGCGCGTCGAGCCGGATGCGCGGGAACGCGCGAGCGAGCGCTGCGCACAACTTCGCCAGCGCGGAGTACTGCTGCGGCGTGAAGTCGAGCTGGTGGTAGAGCACGCCCTGGATTTCGCCGCTGACGATCTCGGGGCGGTCGGGCCGCGCGACGAAGTCCTTGGTGCGGATGCCGGGCTCGCGCATCCACGCCGGCGTCTTCATGAAGTAGCCCTGCTCGTCCTTGCCGTACCAGCGCACCATGTCGGCGTTCATCGGTTGCTTGAACACGCCCGGGTGCGCGATCTCGACGCCGATCGAGAAGTCGTTGGCGATGGTCGCGTGGTGTGCCTTCTCGCGCAGATCGAGTGTCTGGTAGATCACGCCGTCGACGTCGAGCAGGAAGTGGACCGAGAGGTTGCGCACGTCCTGCAGCACCTTGAAGCACTGGCGCGAGGTGCCGGCGACGTCGTAGTGCAGCACGAACTGGTGCACGACCTGCTGCAGGTCGGCGAGCGACAGGCCGTGGTCCTTGGCGCGCGCGGCGATCGCGTCGGGCAGGCCGCCGCGCAGCGGCGTGTAGCGCAGCTTGCCGTCGGGCGGCTCGTTCTGTGCGAAGTGCTTGCCGAGGCGGTAGGCGCTGTAGCCATCGGCTTCGCGCCAGTGCACCACGCGCGTGCCGATCGCGAACGGCCGGTCGGCGGCGACGATCGACAGGCCATCGGCCGCCGGCATCGACACGCAGCGGCTCAGCAGCAACAGAAGGCCGAGGAGCGTCGCGCCGCCGACGGCGCGCCGGACGAAACGTGCGCGGTTGTCGTTCCTCATCGCGTCAGCTCCGGTCGGCCCAGGTGGTGGTCCGTCGTCGCCTGCCAAGCCTCGGCGACGGCGAGGACGTCGGCTTCGCCGTAGAGCCGGCCGACGAGCGCGAGCATCGTCGGGCGACCGCCATCCTGCGCGCTGCGCCCGACCGGCAGCACGTAGGTCGGGTGTCCGGTGAGGTTCGTCGCCACGAGCGTGCTGCCGCCATGGGTCGGCGCCACCAGGACGTCGACGTTCGCGAGTGCGCGGTCCATGTCGACCACCAGCTGCGCTCGCGCGCGGCTGGCCTGCAGGTACTCGACGGCCGGGATCGCGCGGGCGCTGCGGAATTGGTTCGGCCAGTCGCCGTCGCGCTGGCCCGGCAACTGCGGCAGCAGGCCTTGGCGCAGCGCGTCGTCGAAGGCCGCCGCCGCCTCGGCGTGCAGCATCGCCAGGATGCCCTCGTACGGAGCGGCCGGCAGCGTCACCGGTACCGGCGCGCCGGCGGCGGTGAGCCACTCGACGAACGCGCGATCCTCGGCGCGGCGCGGCCAGTCGCGTTGCTGCACGATGCCAAAGCGCAGGCCCTGCAGGCCGCGGCCGGCGCGCCACGCGAACGCCGAATCGACCGCCGCGGGGTCGCGGCCGTCGGCGCCGCGCATGGCGTCGAACACCAGAGCTGCGTCGACCGCACTGCGCGCGATCGGGCCGACCTTGTCCATCGTCCACGACAACGGCATCGCGCCGTGCCGGCTGATCGTGCCGAACGTCGGCCGCAGACCGGCGATGCCGCACTGGCGGCACGGCGACACGATCGAGCCGAGGGTCTCGGTGCCGATCGCGAACGGCACGAGCCCGGCGGCGACCGCACTGCACGGACCCGCCGACGACCCGCTGCTGCCCTGCTCGGGGTTCCACGGGTTGCGCGTGCGGCCGCCGTGCCACAGATCGCCCATCGCCAGCGCGCCGAGCGACAACTTGGCGACCAGCACCGCGCCGGCGTCGTGCAGCCGCTGCAGGCACGTCGCTTCGACGTTCCACACGTGGTCGCGCCATGGGGCGGCGCCGAACGTGGTCGGCGCGCCCGGCCAGCCGAACAGGTCCTTGGCGCCGTACGGGATGCCGTGCAGCGGTCCCCGGTCCTTGCCGGCGGCCAGTTCGGCGTCGAGTTCGCGCGCCCGGGCGAGCGCTGGCTCGCGCAGCAGGTTGACGACGCAGAGCAGGGTGGCGTCGAAGCGCTGCAGGCGCGCCAGCGCGAGTTCGGTGAGCCGGACCGACGTCACCGCACCGCTGCGCAGCCAGCCGGCCAGCGTGGCGACCTCGGCGAACGCGATGTCGGTGTCGTTCGCCGGCGGCGGCACCTTCGGCGGCGCGAACGCCACCCGGGGCGTCGGCGCGGCCCGCACAGCGCCCGGCGGCAGCGGGTCGAAGTGCGCGCACGGCGGCAGCTCGAACGGGATCGGCGTCGCGCGGACTGCCGCGAAGCCGGTGCGCTGGGCGGCGAGGCGCTTGCCGGCCAGGCGCCGTTCCTCCTCGGTGAACGAGAGGTCGGCGAGGCGGCCCAGCGCGGCGAGGTCGTCGGCGTCGTCGCGCCGCGGCGCGGCGGTGAGGGCCAAGGGCGCCGTGGCACCGAGCAGGAACCCGCGGCGGTCGATGGCAGGGCTCGGATCGGTCATGGCGCGTTCAGGGTGGCGACAACGGGCCGGATCGTGCGGCCACAGTGGCCCGATCCGCGCCGGACCCTATCCTGCCGCGCGCGCGTACCGACACCAGAACCGACCTCCGCTCCCCACGCCGCATGATCCGCCGACTGCCGACGTTCCTTCTCCTCGCCGCGATCGCCGCTGCCCAGACCCCGGCCGTGCCCGCGCCGCCGAAGGCGATGGACACCATCTTGAGCAAGGAACTGCTCGCCCATGCGACGTTCCTCGCGTCCGACGAACTCGGCGGCCGCCTGACGGGTTCGCCCGGGCAGCAGGCCGCGGCGGACTACATCGCCCGGCACTTCGAGTCGCTCATGCTCGAGCCGCTCGGCGACGAGGTCGACGGCAAGCGCACCTGGTTGCAGAGCTACGGCATCGCGCGCACGGCGGTGACCGCGGCGACCCGCCTGAAGGTCGGCACGATCGAGCTCGCGAACGGCTTCGCGGTGCTCGGCGCCAAGCCGTGCGATCTCCGGCTCGACGGCAAGCTGCGGTTCTGCGGGCTGGGCCGGCTGCGCGGCGCCAATGCCGATCTGCCCGAAGACGAGGCGCTCGGCGGCGCGTTCGCGGTGGTCGCGATCAAGGCCCCGCGCGGCAAGGTCGACAAGCAGCTCGGCATCGAGCAGAAGTTCGGGATGTCGTTCCAGACGTTCAACAGCCTGGGCCGCACGACCAAGGCGCTGGCCAAGAAGGGGGCCGGAGCGGTGCTGTTCGTGCAGCTCGAAGACCGGCATGGCCTCACCGACGTGCTCAACTACCTGGCGGTGGCGCCGGGCAAGGACGTGCTGGCCCCGCGGTTCGCCGGCGCCGATGGCGGCATGAGCGGCATGGCCGAGATGCTCGGCGGCGGGGAAGCGAGCGTGCCGGCGCTGGTGCTGTCGGTCGCGGCCAGTGCGCAACTGCTCGAGCAACTCGGCACGACGACTGCCGCCGTCGCCACGTTCGTCGCCGGCGATGGCGAGCGGCCGGCCACGACTGCGGACGTGCCGGCAGCGCTCACGCTCGGCGTGACCCACGACGAGAACGCCAAGGCCCACAACGTCGTCGCCGTGCTGCGCGGCAGCGACCCGAAGCTCGCCCACGAGGCGGTCGTCTACTCGGCGCACATGGACCACGTCGGCACGCGCATCGACGGCGAGGTGTTCAACGGCGCCGACGACAACGCTTCGGGGACGTCGGGCCTGCTGGCGATCGCCAGCGCGTTCGCCAAGAGCGCCCGGCCCGCGCGCAGCGTGATCTTCCTCGCCGTCTCCGGCGAAGAACTCGGGCTGTGGGGTTCGGCGTACTTCGCCGACCACCCGACGTGGGAGGCTGCGAACCTGATCGCCAACGTCAACACTGACATGATCGGCCGCAGCGGGCCCGAGTCGGGACCGACCGAGATCACGGTGACGCCGAGCCACCGGCACGCGAAGTTCTCGACGATCGTGCAGGACGCGGCGCGCTTCGCCGAAGTGCTCGGCTGCTCGTTCACGTCGGGTGACAAGTACTACAGCCGCAGCGACCACTACAACTTCGCGAAGAAGGGCATCCCGGTGGTGTTCTTCTGCAACGGCGAGCACGAGGACTACCACCAGGTCACCGACCACGCCGACAAGCTCGACGGCAGCAAGATGGAACGCATCGCGCGGCTGGCGTTCTGGACCGGCTGGGAAGTGGCCAACGCGCCGGAGCGCCCGCGCACGCTCGGCAAACGCGAAGGCTGGAACTGACACCGTGGGCGGGCAGCGCGACCTCCCGAACCGCCCGCGGTCGCGCCTGCTGCGCCTCTTCGTCGCGACGACGATCGCGGCAGTGGCCCTCGAAGGGGGACTGCAGCTCGCGGCGTTCGGCGCCTGGTTGCTGCGGCGACCGGCGGCGGCGCGGCCGGCGGGGCCGGTGCTGCTCTGCATCGGCGACTCGGTGACGTTCGGGCTCGGGGTGCCTCCGGAAGCTGCGTATCCCGCGGTGCTGCAGGAGCGCCTCGCGACGGCTGGCCTCGCCTGGTCGGTCGTGAATCGCGGCATCCCGGGCAACGACTCGGCCGACGTCGCGACCCGGCTGCCGGCGTTGCTCGACGAACTGCGGCCCGATGCGGTGTGTCTGCTGGTCGGCTGGAACGACCGCTGGTCGCGGCCGACGCCGTTGCCCGCCGAGGTGTTGCACGGGTCGGGTGGCGGCGAGTTCGTGTGGCGTTGGCGCACCGGTCGGCTGTGGGCGCTGCTGATGGCGCGTCGTGACGGCAGCGACGTCGATGCTCACGGCGACGAGATGCCGTTCCTCGGCATCTGGAGCGTCGACGGCCAGCAGTTCGAGTTCCGCGCCGATGGCTCGGCCTGGCTCGGCACGTTGCCGGCGCGCTGGCGCGTCGAGGGAGATCGTCTGCACCTGACGCCGGAGGGCAGCCCGCCGTTCGTCGTGCGGTGGAGCCTGGCCGAAGGGGCTCTCGACTTCATGCTGCCGGGCTGGGACCGCCATCGCCGGGCGCGTCGCGGTCCGCCCGAGGCGATCGCCGCGGCCGAGCGCGTGGCGGAACTGCTCGAACGCGACCAGTTCGACGCGGCGCAGGCGGCGGTTGCCGCCTTGCCGGACGGGGCCGAGACCCGCGCGGCACGGGCGCGGCTGGCCCGTGGGCTGGCCGACGCCGGTCGCGGCGAAGCCGCCGCCTCGCTGCGGCGTGAGCTCGAACACGACTGGCGCGAACACCACGAACCGAACTCGGGCGAAGCGCTCGCGTGCGTGCAGGCGAGCGCTGGCGAACGCGACGCGGCAGCGGCGCTGGCCCGCAGCGTGCTCGTCGCGGCGCCGGCGCGCGCCCGCTGCTGGCGGCTGATCGGCGATGCGGCGTCGCCGGCGGCGCGTGCGCTCGTCGCGGACGAGATCGCGCGGGTCGCCGCCGGCGAGTCGTCGCCGTGGCGGCGGGCGGAGTTGGCTCTCGAGCGCGCGGTGGTGTTGGCCTCCGTCGATGCCCCCGCGGCCGTTTCCGCGTGGATCGCTGCCCGCGCTGGCGGCGTCGGCGCGGATGCGTCGATCGCGGGCATGGTGCATGCCGTTGCCCGCGGCGCCGACGGCGAAGCCCTGCTCGCGGCNNAGGCGCGCGCCGTCGCGGAGCCCGCCACCGATGCGACGTTGCTGCGTGATCTGCGGCGCGCAGTCGTCGACGAACGCGAGGTCTACGCCACGCTCGAAGGCCACGTGGCGGCGATCGTCGCGCGGGTGCAGGCGAGTTCGGCGCGCGCGTTCGTGCTCGGCTACCCGGTGCCGCTCGCGCGCCACGACGAGGCGATGCGGCGCGTCGCGTCGGCGTGCGGGGTGCCGTTCGTACCGACGCACGCGGCCTTCGTGGCACGCACGGCCGGGTCGCCCCGGGAGCAGTGGTTCCAGGATCCGATCCACCCGACCGCCAAGGGCTCGGAACTGCTCGCGACGATCGTGGCGGAAGCCATCGGCCCGGGCCTGCGGGCGCCGCGATAGCCGCCGTCGGCCGATGGCGCGGCGTCGACCGTTGCGGTCCGATGGTGGACCGCCATGCGACACCATCCGCCCGCGATCGCCGCGTTCCTCGCCACCGGTTCGTTCGCCGTCGTCGGCGCCTCGGCCGACCGCGCCAAGTACGGCAACAAGGTGCTGCGCTGCTACCGCCAGCACGGCCTGCCGGTCGTCGGCGTCAACCCGAAGCTGCCCTCGGTCGAAGGCGTGCCGTGCCACGCCTCGCTGGCGGCGATCCCGGGTCCACCGCGCGCGGTCTCGATCGTCGCGCCGCCGGCGGCGGCCGCGGCGATCGTCGCCGACGCCATCGCCGCCGGCGTGCGGCACCTGTGGTTCCAGCCGGGCGCCGAGGACCGCGCCGCCGTCGCCACGGCGAACGCCGCGGGCCTGACGGTGATCGCTGATGGCAGTTGCCTGCTCGTCGCGCTCGGCTTCCGCGACGATTGAGCGCGGTTGCCGGCGCCGCGGCGAGCGGCTATGGCATGCGGCCATGTCGCTCGTCCGCGCCACGCGGGATGCTGTCGCCGAGCTGCAAGCGCTGCGCTTCGGCCCGCCGGTCGCGTGCGTCTACGACCCGCTCGACTACGCGTGGGACGTGCATCGGCAATGGCTCGAACGGTTCGGCCGCGGCACGAAGGAAGTGCTGCTGCTCGGCATGAACCCCGGGCCGTTCGGCATGGTGCAGACCGGCGTGCCGTTCGGCGAAGTCGAGGCGGTGCGCAGTTGGCTCGGTCTGCGCGGCGAAGTGCGGCAGCCGGCGCACGTGCACGAGAAGCGCCCGGTGCTGGGCCTGGCGTGCACGCGCTCCGAGGTGAGCGGCCGGCGGCTGTGGGGGTGGGCGGCGGCGCGCTTCGTCACGCCGCAGCGCTTCCTGAGCCGGTTCTTCGTCACGAACTACTGCCCGCTGGCCTTCGTCGCCGACGGTGGCGCCAACCTGACGCCCGACAAGTTGCCGAAGGCCGAGACCGCGCCGATGTTCGCGATCTGCGATCGGCTGCTGCGCGCTGTCGTCGCGGCGACGAAGCCCGAATGGGTGATCGGCGTGGGGGCGTTCGCGGAAGCGCGTGCACGACTGGCGCTGGGCGCCGACGGTCCGCGCATCGGCCGGATCCCGCACCCCAGTCCGGCGAGTCCGGCCGCGAACCGCGGGTGGGAGCGTCTCGTCGACGAAGCGTTCGCTCGTCTCGGCGTCAGCGTCGGCTGAGGGTCGCCTCGCGGCGATCGCCCCGCGCGGTCACTGGAAGCAGGCCGGCGGCCGGCGCAGGCGGNNCAGGCGGCCGAGATGCTGCTGCAGGTCGGCGAACAGCCGCTTGCGCGCTCGCATGATCCGGATCGCGACCGTCCCGGTCGGCATGTGCAGCTGCCGCGCCGCGTCCTGGTAGGGGCGACCCTGCCGCACGCAGAGGTCGAACACCGTGCGATAGCGTTCGGGCAGGGCCGCGACGGCGGCTTCGAACGCACCGAGCATCTCTTCTTCTTCGAGGCGCTGTTCGGCCGGGGCCGCTGGGGACGCTTCGAGCATGTCGGCGCCTTGGTCGTGCTGCAGGCCGCTGAACGGACGCGGCAGCCGCTGCTCGCGGCGCAACGTGCTCAGCGCCTGGTTGCGCGCGACCTCGAACAACCAAGCCCGGAAGTTCGTGCCCGGGCTGTAGAGCGCATGCTTGCGCATCACCTTCTCGAAGACCTCCTGGGTGATGTCCTGGGCCAGGTGGCTGTCGCGGACCATGCCGAGCACGAAGGCGTGGATGCGCTTGCCGTAGCGCCGCTCGAGGCTCGTGACGGGTGCTTCGACGTCGCCGGACTGCAGCTGGGCAACCAGGTCGTCGTCGGTGAGGTCGAGAACGGTGGTCGGGGAACAGCGATCCATGGCGGGGGATGACAACATGCATGCCGTGCGCCCCTTGTCGTGCCGGCGGCCGCCAGACCCGCGCCGTACGTGGGTTTGCCGGCCGTCGTCCCTCCGGGCCATCGCCAGGTGCCATCGAATTGCGGCACCCCCGGTGCCGCGCCGTTCAGGCGGCAGTGCAATTCTGCGGGGGGATCAGACCGGGAAGAAGCCAGCCCCGCCGTCGAGGGCTGCGTCGAGCAGCGCCAGGTTCGCGTTCTTGCGCGGATCGACGTCGCCGTGCGTCAGGTAGCCCCACCGGAGCCGGCGCAGGGCGAGGTAGACGACGGCGCTGCGGATGCCCCATTCCGCGCGGATGCGATCGCCGCCGATGCCGCCGCCAAGCCACCGGCCGAGCAGTTGCCGCTTCCACTCCGCGTGGCGCTGGCTGTGGATCCAGAACCAGGCGAAGTCGTGATCCGGCTTGCCGAGACCGACGCACTCGAAGTCGACCAGGAAGGGGCGGCCGTCCTCGGTCACGACGACGTTGGCCTCCTGGAAGTCGCCGTGCACGAACGCCTGCGGGCGGCCGTCGGTCCAGCGCACGGCTTCGCCGAAGAACCGCTGCACCCGGCGCCAGCGCGCTTCGCCGATCACGAACAGCACGGCGTCGTACATCCCGCGGATGCGGTCGAGGTACGCGATCGGATCCCAGTGTTCGACCGGGAAGTCGCGGCGGCCGAGCAGGCGATCGACCGGCAGGCGCGCCAGCCGCTGCAGCAACTCGATGACGTGCTCCTGGCCGATCACCTCGGCCGCCGGACCGACCGCACCGGGCAGCCATTCCAGCAACAGCCATCGTGGCGGATCGCCGGGCCCGACGGCGATGGTGCGGGGTGCCGGGAAGTCACGGCGCCCCGGGTCGATGCTGTCGAGCAGGCGGTAGAAGCCCGCCTCGCGGCGCGCGAAGTCGTCGGCGCGTTCGCCGGCCGGCAGCAACGTGCCGTCGGGCAGCGGCAGGTAGTGCTTGAGCAGGAACGAGCGTCCGGAGCGGTCCCGGGCCACGATCGGCAGCGAGTTGCGGTGCCCCGAGACGAGTTCGCGCCCGCCGGCCGCCGGTTGCAGGTCGAGTTCGTGCAGCACCTGGAGAGCGTGCTGACCATGGGTATCGGTCGGGATCGAAGACACCGGTGGCACGGGCGGCGACGCCCGCTCCTGCATCGACGGGAAGGCCGGCTGGACTGGAACCGCTCCGGCCCGGCCGCATCGCCGTCATAGGGCGCGCTCGCCGCCGCGCCCAGCGTCGTACCGCGATCAGTCGCGGAATCCGACATCGCGTCAAGGCCGGGTGCCGCGAGCGCCGAGAAGCCCTGCAGCATGGCCGAAGTCGAGCCGACGCAAAGCGAGCCCAAGGGCGCGACTGCACTCGAGGTCCGCGAGCGCATCGAGGCGCTCGTCGATGGTCTCGTGCGCAAGGACGACGAGGTCTACGAGTCCGAGTTCGTGCACCTGCTGACGCGCGTGCGGGAACTCGTCGACCGCAAGCTGCGCATGGAGGGCACCAAGACCGACACGCGCGACTTCCTCGGCGAGCTGCTGTTCACGCGCATGCGGCGCGGCATGCACCTGTTCCTCAAGAGCGAGGACCAGGTGACGGTCATGCGCGCGGCGGAATGGGTGATGGGCGTGCTGTTCGCGGTCACCACGATGTCGGAGTTCGCCAAGGCGTTCGATCAGGCGCTGCTGGGGAGCACCAGCGGCTCGCGCGACTTCAACTTCGCCGGCCGCACCGACTTCATCGCCGTCGAAGAAGTCATGCAGATGCTGTCCTCGGGCAAGCACCTCGGTTGCCTCTCGCTCGAGAAGGGCGACAACCGGCTCGACATCTACATCCGCGACGGGCGCATCTGGTTCCTCGATCCGCACCGCATGATCCGCCGCGTGATCCCGGGCGCCGACGCGATGCGTCACCGCGAGATCCCGGAAGCGGCGATCATCGAGGCCGAGAACCGGCGAGGCCGTGAGGGCGTGCCGGTGCTGCAGACGCTGCAGGAGAAGGGCGTGTTCAAGGCCGACGAGCTGCGCGAGGCGTTCCGCGTGTTCGGCAAGGAAGTGCTCTTCGACTTCATGCGGGAGTCCGAGCCGTACGCCTTCTACTACCGCAAGCTCGACCGCCTGCCCGGCTTCGCCGAAAGCAACGACCTGCGGCTCGGCGTCACCTCCTTGCTGCTCGAGGGCAGCAAGCAGCTCGACGACTGGAAGCAGATGCTGTTGGCGTTCCCGAACCCGGACGCGCCGCTCGAGCCTCGCACCGACATGTTCGCGCGCATGGGCGACGTCGCGCTGGGTGTGCTCGAGATCAAGCTGCTGTCGCAGATCAACGGCGACACGACGCCGCGATCGCTGGTCACGGCGCTGGGGCTGCCGCTGTTCGACGTCTACCAGTTGCTGATCCGGCTCGCGAAGGAGGGCATCCTGGTGGCCAGTGGGGGCGTCGACGTGCTCGCCGACCTCCCGGCGTCGAGCGACGAGTCGACGGTCCAGGCTTCGATGCGGGAAGCGTTCGCGGCGCTCGACGCCAACGACGACGACGAACAGCGTCGGTCGGCGATCGACGCCGTGCTCGGCGGCGGGGAGGAGGACGAGGGGCCGCAGAGCGCCCTCGACAAGGTGCTCGGGCTCGGCGAGACGAAGCCCGCCGCCAAGGCGCCGTCGATGCCTCCGGGCCCGCGAGACCTGCGCAGCGAGCTCGACCGCGAGGTCATGGACATCCTGCGCAAGACCAAGAAGTGAGGTAGTTCCGGCGGCGCTCAGCAGCGCAGCCGTCGCAGTTGCAGCCAGCGCGACAGTCGGTCGACGACGATCGTCAGCAGGATCATCGTCCACAGGAACGTCGCCGTGGCGCCGTGCTGTCGCCAGTCGAGGTTCAACTTGAAGGCGTGACCCAGTCCGCCAGCTCCCACCACGCCGAGCGCGGTGCCGATGCGCATGTTCACTTCGAACTGGAAGAACAGGTAGGTGCGCCAGTCGGGCCACACGCGCGGCACCGCGCCGTAGAGGAACACCTGCGGCCGGCAGGTGCCGCCGATGCGCTCGAGCCGCTGGTAGGCGACGTTGTCGAGCGATTCGGTGAACACGCGGTGCAGCACGCCGCAGCTGTGGATCGCGACGGCGAGCACGCACGGCGTCACACCGATCTGGAAGAACACCGCCAGGATGATGACCCACGCAACTTCGGGCACGCCGCGACAGACCAGGGCCAACGCTCGCGTGGCGACGACAGCGCACCACCGGAGCCGCCGGCGGCTCGCGGGCAGGTTCTCGCCGACGAAGCGGTGGGCGTCGAGCTGGAACGCCACCGAGGCCGGGAAGGCGAGGGCCGCCGCGGCAAGGCCGCCGACCACCGTCGCCAAGACGCCGATCGCGATCGGCACGATGGCGTTCTCGGTGGCGGCGCGGAGCGTGCCGAGCAGCGCCGCAAAGGTGCCGACCTCGGCGGGCTGCACGCCGAGTTCGGTGGCGTAGGCGAGCCTGCCGAGCGAGAGATCGGGCACGAACAGGCCGGCCGTGTAGGAGCCGGCGAAGTCCCAGTCGATGCGTTGCAGCTCGCGGGTGACCTGGGCGAACGGCTCGGCGAGCAGTGCCGCCGAGCCCGCGACCAGAGCCAGGACGACGGCCAGCACCTGCAGGCGGCGCCACGCCTGGGTGCGGCGATCGGTCGCGCGCGAGGCGCGTGGATGGTTGGGGTCGACGCGCAGCCGCTGGCGGATCAGGTTGGCGATCACGTCGGTGGTCGCGGTGACCACCAGCAGCGCCAGCAGCACGGTCGCCACGCGCGACCAGCTGCCGTCGGTGTACTCGTCCCAGAGTTGCGCCCCGAGTCCGCCACCGCCGACGACGCCGATCACCGACGCATTGCGCACGGCGCATTCGGTGCGCATCAACAGGAACGACAGCGTGGTCCGTGCGGCGAGCGGCTGCACGCCGTACCAGAACACCGCGAACCGTGAGGCGCCGGTGGTTCGCAGGGCCAGGTAGTGCTTCGCGTCGACGTTGTCCCACTGCTCGCTGAGGACCTTGCCGAAGATGCCGGCGACGCTGATCGCGATCGCCAGCACGCCGGTCACCGTGTTCACGCCGGTGAGGTTCGCGAGCACGATCGCCCAGGCGATGTCGGGCACGCCGCGCAGAATGTCGAGCAGGAGGCGGCAGCCCTCGAGGACCGCGTGTTGCACCGAACGCACCGCCCAGTGCGCCGGCTCGCCGCCGTGCACGAGGCAGCGCGTGGCTCCGAGCGCCAACGGGTAGGCGAGCACGAGCCCGATCGCCACGCCGAGCAGCGCCACCGCGACGGTCTCGAGCGCGAGCGCGCCGCAGGTGCGCAGCATCGAGGCCGACAGATCGGGGCTCGCGAAGGCACGCAGGTAGTTCCACAACCGCCCGCAGGCCTCGGTGAAGTCGTCCCAGCTGCCGAGCGCGTGGAGGTTCCACCGCAAGGCCAGTGCGCTCGCGACGACCAGGAGGGCGACCGCCCACCACAACCATCGGCCCGGGCGCCGGACCGGGGGGCAACTCGCCGTCATCCGCTCGGACCGCGGGAGCGTTCCGCTCCCAGCTCCACCTGGTCGAGGCGCAGCGCCCGGTATTCCTCGCCGTAGATCGTGCGCAGATGTTCGCGCGTCAACGCGGCCGGCGTGTCGTCGAACACGAGTTCGCCAGCGCGCAGCGCCAGCACCCGATCGAACGACAGCCGCAGCAGGTCGAGCGTGTGCAGGCTGACGATCACGGTCGTCGTCGGTCCGGCGAGCGCCAGCAGCATCTGCACGACTTCGCGGCCCAGCCGGATGTCGAGCGAACTCGCCGGCTCGTCGGCGAGCAGGATGCGTGGCTCCTGCAGCAGCAGCCGCGCGATCGCGACGCGCTGTTGTTCGCCGCCCGAGAGCTCCTCGGGCAACGACCACAGCCGCGAGCCCAGTTCGACGCGGCCGAGCGCCTGCTGCGCGCGCTCGACTTCCTGCGGCCGCAGCAGCGACCACAGCGCCTTCCAGAGCGGCCACTTGCCCAGCCGCCCGATCAGCACGTTGTGGGCGACGCGCAGGCCGGGCACCAGGTTGTCCTGCTGGTGCAGGAACCCGATCTGCTGGCGCAGCCGGCACAACGCGCGTCCGTGCAGGGCGCCGGTCGTCGCACCCAGCACGTGCACTTCCCCGTCGCTCGGCCACAGCACACCGGCGCACAGCCGCAGCAGCGTCGTCTTGCCGGCACCCGACGGGCCGATCAGCGCGACTCGTTGGCCGCGCTCGATCGACAGCGTGAGATCGCGCAGCAGCGAACGTTCGCCGATGCGCTTGTGCACGCCGACGAACTCGACGTCCGTCGTGGTCGTCGAGTCGACCGCGGTCACTGCAGGAAGCCGGGCGGCAGCGAGTCGCGGACCTTGCGGATGCTGTCCCAGCGCTTGTTGTCAGCGGCCTGGAACTTCTCCTTCGCCGACCAGGCGTCGAGGATCGCCTTGTCGTCCGCGTTCTTGCGGTCGAGACCGGTGAAGGCATCGGTGATCTTCGCCATCGTCTCCTTGCCCAGGCGCGAGTGTCCGACCCACGCGTAGTCGACGTAGCCCGGCGTCACGAAGATGATCGGAGCGTTGGCCTTGTCCTCGGCGCTCGCCTTCTCCCAGTAGGTGAAGTTGAGGGCGCCGATGTCGGCGGCCCCGCTGGCGACGGCCTTGAGCGTGGCGCCGTGGCCACCGCTCGCCTGGTAGCCGCACTCCTGCTTGAACGCCTTGTTCGGGTCGATGCCGGCCTCGACCAGGAAGAACCGAGGCATCAGGTGGCCGGACGTCGAGTTCTTGTCGCCGAACGTGAACGTGAAGTCCTTCGCCATCGGGGCGAGGTCGGCCATCTTCTCGATCTTCTTCAGCTTGCCCTCGTCGACGAGCTTCTTGTTGGCGATGAAGTAGGTCTTGAAGTCGAGGTCGATGTCGCGCGTCGCGAGCACCGACACCTGGCCCTTGCCGGCGTCGATCGCGTCGACCGTCGTCTTGCCGCCGAGCCAGGCGAAGTCGACCTTGTTCGCGATCAGGGCGTTGACCGCCATCGTGTAGTCGTTGGACGGCACGTAGCTGACCGGCATGCCGAGCTTCTTGGTCATGTGGTCGGCGAGCGCCTTGCAGGTCTCGGCGAGCTTGCCCTTGTTGAAGTCGGGGATCACGGTGAAGCGCAGTTCGGTGGGAGCCTGGGCAGCGGCGGCGCCGGCGAACAGCAGGGTCGCAGAGAGCAGAAGGGAAGTACGGATCATCGGACGGTTCTCCAGGGGGAACAGGGGGAAGACGATGGCGGCGCGGCGAACGCGCCGGGCAGGCGAGCGGAGTACGGACGCCTTGCGCGCGACCTCAGCAGGTCGTTGCGGGCCAGGCCACAGCACACGGCTGGGCGAGGCGGCGGCATCAACGGCCGCCCTGCGGCGCCGGGCGCCGCGTTGGCATCAACTCACGCATCACGGACACGCCCGGGAACGGGCGAGCGGCGAATCAGACGAGGCCCACCCGGTGATGGCAAGGGGGCCCAGCGAAACGCAAGACTCAGAGGGGCGAAGGTCCGCTGCGGCAGGCGCGCCAGACCTGCACGTGGCCAGCCGCCGCCTGCTGCCACGAGAACGCCGCGGCGCGCTGCCGGCCGGCGGCGCGCAGGCGCGTCACGACGGTCGGGTCGCCGAGCACACGCGCGAGTTCGTCGGTCACGGCCCGCGCCGTGAGCTCCTGCAACCGTACGACGGCGTCGCCGCCGAGTTCGGGCAGCGAGGAGACGTCGCTGGTGATCGTCGGCACGCCGGCGGCGAGCGCATCGGCAACCGCGAGGCCAAAGCCCTCGTAGGCCGACGGCGACACGAACGCGTCGGCGAGGGCGTAGACGGCGGCGAGATCGGCGGCCGGCAGGTGTTCGTGCCAGCACACCGTCGGGTCGGCGGCGATCGCCGCGAGCGCGCGCTCTGCCCGCCAGCCGCGGCGGCCGACCAGCACGCAGCGGTGCGGGAAGCCGCGGGCGCGCAGCGCCTGCACGCCGTCGACGACCAGATCGACGTTCTTGCGCGCCTGCACCGTGCCGACGTGCAGCACGAAGCGTTCGGGCAAGCGCAGGCGCGCGCGCACTTCGGCGAGCGCTGGTGGCGCGATCGTGGGGGCCGGGTCGATGCCGTGCGGGACCACGCGCACCTTGTGGGCGTGGGCGGGATGGAACCGCGCGACGTCGCGCGCGGTCGCGTGCGACGGCACGACGATGGCGCGCGCGTTCGTCACCGCGTGGCGCGTCGCCCACTTCAGGAACGTGCGCGAGGCGAAGCCGAACGAGTCGGGCACGGTGTGGTAGGCGAGGTCGTGCACCGTCACCGCCGCCGGCACGCGCAGGCCGAACGGCAGCGCGTTCTTGGTGTCGTGGTAGACGTCGGGCGCGACCGTGCGCAGCGCTCGGCCCAGCGCGAGGTACTGCCAGCGCAGGCGGTCGAGGCCGCCGCGCATCGGCAGCGCCACCACCTCGACCGCCCGACTCGGCGCGAACGCGTTCGCGTCGTCGGTGAGCACGGTGACGCGCACGTCGTCGCGTTCGGCCAGGGCCAAAACGAGCCGCTTGCCGTAGCTCGCCGGTCCACCGACCGTGCCGCACAGCACTCCGATCGCGACGTGCAGATCCGCCACGCGTGGCGTTCCTACGGGTTCCCGTGCGTTGGCGCCAGCCTGCGCACGAACGCGGCGACCCACAGGTCCCGCACGAACGCCAGGTCGGCGGCGTGGGTCGCGAGTTCGAAGCCGTGCTTGCCGAACGACGAGCGCAGCGAGGCCAGGGTCTGCGCGAAGCGCGTGTGGCGGCCGCTCACGACCTGGCGCAGCAGCCGCCGCGCGTGGTGGGCGCTGCAAGGGTGGAAGAAGCTGGCGACGACGAAGCGGTCGGCCACACGGCAGGCTTCGCCGATCGCCGTGCGCGCGGCGTCGGGCGGCAGGTGGTGGAGGAAGCGGAACATCACGACGCCATCGACGGCGCGATCGGCGAACGGCATCGCTAGCGCGTCGGCCAGGGTGCTGGGTGTGGGTGGCGCGCCACGTTCGCGCGCCTGCCGCAGCATCGCCAGCGACCCGTCCGCCTGCGTGACGCGATGGCCTCGTTCGCGCAGGAACGGCAGCAGCCGCCCAGCACCACACGGCAGGTCGAGCACGGTCTCGCCGGGGCGGCCCGGCCAGACCCGCTGCAGCAGGCGCAGTTCGCGGGCACTTCGCGCCGGGTTGCGGTCGGCGTAGGCGCCGCTCTTGCCGGGCGCGTCGTAGCGCACCGCGGTCGCCCACGGCGCCTCGCCGCGCAGCACCGCGCGCACGTCCCGGCAGCCGGCCTGTCGCAGCAGGCGCACTGCGAAGCGCAGCGCCACGGGCCGCGGCAGCCCGAGGTCTTGCACCGAGCGACGGAATCGCCGCAGCACCCGCTGCAGCAGTCGTCTTGCGGCGGGGCCCGGTGGTGCGACGCGGCCGTTGTGCAGGTCGAGCAGGTAGAGGTCGCCCTCGTCGTCGACGAACACGTGGTCCGCACTCAGGTCGGGCAGGCGGAAACCGGCCGCGAGCGTCTGGCCGCAGTAGTTCGCGATCCCGCGCAGCATCTCGCCATCGACGCCTCGGCGCAGCCATTCGCGCAGCGGCTGGCCGGGCAGCGCCGCGCACAGATAGAACGACGACGCGCCCTGCCTGCCGTAGGCGATGGGCCGTGGCACGTGGTGGCCTGCCGCCCGCAGCGCCAGCGTCACGCGCAGCTCGCGTTCGGCGTCGTCGCCCGCGCGCGGCTCGGTGATCGCGAACGCGAGCCGGTTCCGCCACTGCGTGCTCGTGAACGTCTTCAGGAAGTAGGTGCGTCCGCCGCTGTCGATGCGCACGACGTAGCGCAGTCGGTTGCGAGGAGCGGCGGGTGCGCTCGGCAAGGCCAGCACCGCGGCGAGCGAGGCGAAGCGCCGCTGCTCGTCGGCATCGTCGGTCAGCAGTTGCCAGCGGTCGGCCACGACGCCACGCTAGCGAACGCGCGCGCTTGCCGCACCGTCGCTGCGCACCCATGATCGATCCATGAGCAAGCCTCTCGTCGCGCGCGAACTAATCGCCCGCCTGCCGAAGTCGGACCTGCACCTGCACCTCGACGGCAGCCTGCGCCTCGAGACACTGCTCGACCTTGCCAAGACCCACAAGGTGGCGCTGCCGAGCCGTACCAAGGACGGCCTGCTCGAACTGGTCTTCAAGCGCGCCTACAAGAACCTGCCCGAGTACCTGAAGGGCTTCGAGTTCACCGTCGCGTGCCTGCAGGACGCCGAGTCGCTCGAGCGCGCGGCCTACGAGCTGTGCATGGACTGCCGCGCGGAGAACGTGTTCTACGCCGAGATGCGGTTCGCGCCGCAGCTGCACGTGCGCGGCAGCTTCGGCGTGCGCGACGTGCTGCGCGCGGTCTGCCGCGGGCTCGAGCGCGCGAAGAAGGAGATCAACGCCGACCCCGAAGTGAAGCGTGGTGCGGTGCCGCGGTTCGAGGCGGGAGTCATCGTCTGCGCGCTGCGCTTCTTCCTGCCGGTGTTCAGCGAACACTACGCCTCGTACTTCGCCGCCCTGCCGACGGCGCAGCCGGCGACGATCTACGGTCTCGCCTCGCTCGAACTGGCGCGCGCCGCGGTCGCCGCCGCCGAAGAGGACGGGCTGCCGGTGGTGGGGTTCGACCTCGCCGGCCAGGAGCGCGGCTTTCCGGCCAAGGACCACCAGGCCGCCTACCAGCTCGCGCACGAGCACTTCCTCGGCAAGACGGTGCACGCCGGTGAGGACTACGGGCCGGAGTCGATCTTCCAGGCGATCACCGACTGCCACGCCGACCGCATCGGGCACGGCACCTGGCTGTTCAGCAAGCGGCACATCAAGGACCGCTCGATCCGCGACAAGCAGGCGTACATCGACAAGCTCGCGCGGTACGTCGCCGAGCGGCGCATCACGCTCGAGGTGTGCCTGACCAGCAACCAGCAGACGATCCCCGAACTGCGCGACGACCTGCGCAAGCACCCGTTCCGCAAGATGCGCGAGGCGCGCTGCAGCGTGACGTTGTGCACCGACAACCGACTGGTGTCGCGCACCACGATGACCGACGAGGTCGAGAAGGCGGTGCAGACCTTCGGGCTCGAGCCGCGGGCGCTGAAGGACGTGCTGATCTACGGCTTCAAGCGCTCGTTCTTCCCTGGGCCGTATCCCGAGAAGCGGGACTGGGTGCGTTCGGTCCTCAACTTCATGGAAGACCGCTTCGCGCAGCACGGCCACGACGTCCGGGTCGGCCGCCGGCCGTTGTAGGCCGCGCGCCGGCGGGCATGATGCGGCGATGCGCCGCCTGCTCCTCGTGCTCGTCGCTGCCTCCGCCGTCGCCCAAGAACCCGCGCCCGCACCGCCCGCCAAGGTCGACTTCACGAAGGAGATCGCGCCGATCCTGGTGGCGCGCTGCATCGAGTGCCACGGGCCGAAGGACGACAAGGGCGACCTGCGGCTGGACGCGCGCGTGCACCTGTTCCCCGAAGGCGAGGACGATCGGCCGGTCGTTGCCGGCAAGCCCGACGACAGCGAGCTGCTGCGGCGGCTCGGTCTGCCGCTCGACGACGAGGAGATCATGCCCAACAAGGGCGAGCCGCTGAGCAAGGCGCAGCAGGAGCTGTTCCGCCGGTGGATCGCCGAAGGTGCGGAGTGGCCGGCGGCCGGCGACGAGTGGATCGCGGCCGAGCTGGCGGCGCAGGTGCTGCCGCTCATCACGTTCGACCTGCCGGCGATCGATGACGCCGGCAAGGCGGCGGTCGAGGCGGCGATGACCGCGCTGCAGGCGCGCGGCGCGGTGGTGCAGCGCGTTGCCGCCGACACCGAGGCGATCGACGTCAACCTGTCGCTGCTGCGCGAGCAGATCACCGATGCCGACGTCGCGCTGCTCGTGCCGCTCGCGAGCCGGCTGGTGTGGCTCAACATCTCCCGCACGGCGATCACGGATGCCGCGGCCGCGCAGCTGGCGTCGCTGACGCAGCTGCGGCGGCTGCACGCGGCGAACACCAAGCTCACCGACGCGACGTTCCGTTCGCTCGGCACGCTCGCGCACCTCGAGTACCTGAATGCGTACGGCACCGGGCTCGGCGACGCCGGGCTCGCGGCGGTGGGCGCGTTGCCGAAGCTGGAACGGCTCTACGCGTGGCAGACGCAGGTCACGGCCGACGCGGCGAAGGCGGCGCGCGCCGCGGCGCCGAAGCTGGCGCTCGATCTCGGCGACTACGTCGACGAGCGCATGGCCGCGGCGGCGAAGGAGGTGGCCGAGCGCGCGGAGCGCATGAAGCCCGTGAACGAGATGTGCCCGGTCGCCGAGGGCAAGAAGGTCGATCCGGCGCACACGGTGGAGTTCGAGGGGCGGCTGGATCGGGTTCTGCTGCGGCAAGTGCAAGGCGGCGTTCGAGAAGGAACCGGCCAAGTACGCGGCGAAGCTGCCGGCGAAGCAGTGAGGTGCGACGAAGGTCGTCACCGATTCGGGCCTGGGATTCTGTGGGCGTGGTCGTGACCGAACGACGCGAGGCGTAGCGGCGATGGCGAGAGGGCAGAAGGGCTGGCTTCTCGAATGGGCGTGCTCGCCGAAGTACCAGATCCAGGACACGCTTGTTGGTGTGCTCCCGCCACGGTGGAGTCGGGCGAAGGTGGAAGAGTACGTGCGACTGATCTACGTGTTTCGCACCCGCTGCTTCAACGACATCGCGCGCTGCTCTCGGCAGGGCGAGTTGCAGGAATGCCGTCCGGTCTGGGACCAGTTTGGCGTCTCGATGTTCTTCGGAGACGACCCGGCAATCATGGCCACGTTGGTATCCAACCTGGTCGTGACGGTCGACGTCGACGCGGGCATCGAGACGATTCGTTGGCTGCGACCGCCGGAACGACGAATCAACCCTGCGAGTGGGTTCCCAGAGCACGTGGGGCCTGCGGCGCCACGCGAGCACAAGAGGTCGCTTGGCGCCTTGCGCGAGATTGCGCCGCGAAGGGTCGACGCATGAGGATCGGCCCCGGGCCGGTCGACGAATGGTGCCTTCCACGGCGCGAGCGTGCTGCTCTGCGAAACGGGTTCGGGGCGAAGTCGGACGGCCGCAGTGTGGCAGCGATCGGCCAGAGGTTCCTCGACGCATGGCACGAGAAGGCGAGCAATCCGTGACCGCCTCCGCGTGCATCTTGGGGAAGGATGCTGCGTCGCCGCCCGCTCAGTGATGGTGGTGCCCGGCCGGCCCGTGCGCGTGGCCGTGCTTCTTCTCGTCTGCCGTCGCGCGCCGCACGTCGAGCGCCCCCACGTGCACACCTGGTAGTAGCTGGCGTGCAGCGGAGTTGTTCGTTGGCCAGGCCAACCAGGAGTCCAACATGCGTACGATCCCATGAAGGTGCGCGACGTTCTGCGGCTGCTGAGAGCCGACGGATGGCAGATGGTCCGGCAGAGGGGTAGCCACCGGCAGTTCCAGCACGCCAGGAAGCGAGGGCTCGTGACCCTTGCGGGCAAGTTGAGCGACGAGCTGGCGCCGGGTACCTTCAACAGCGTTCTGAAACAGGCAGGGCTGAAGCCATGAAGCTGCTGATCGTGATCGAGAAGACCGGAACCGGTTTCTCCGCGTACTCGCCGGACCTGCAGGGGTGTGTGGCGACCGGGGCGTCCCGCAAGCAGGTCGAGAGCGCCATGAAGGAGGCGATCAAGCTGCACCTGCAGGGCATGCGCGAAGAAGGCATGCGCGTGCCGGCGCCGCGCAGCTACTCGACGTACTTCGAGGTGCCGGCCTGACGGGCGAGGACAGCTCGCGCGGGCCGCTCCCGGTGCGCCCGGTCGACTGTCGATCCCACGTCCCGCTCAGTGATGGTGGTGCCCGCCCGGCCCGTGCGCGTGGCCGTGCTTCTTCTCGTCGGCCGTCGCGCGCCGCACGTCGAGCACTTCGATCGTGAAGTGCAGCTGCTGCCCGGCCATCGGGTGGTTGCTGCTGATCGTGACCTGGTCGTCCTTCAGTCCGCGCACCCAGACCGTCATCGGCTGGCCGTTGCGCGTGCTGGTCTGGAACGCCATGCCGACCTTGATCTCGACGTTCGGCGGGAACTGCGACTTCGCCACGGACTGGTCCGCCGCCGGGTCGTATTCGCCGTAGCCGTCCTTCGCCGCGACGTCGACCTCGAGCTTGTCGCCGATCTTCTTGCCGGCGAGCTGGCGTTCGAGGCCCGGCACGATGTTGCGGGCGCCGTGCAGGTAGACGAGCGGGTCGCCGCCGAACGACTGGTCGGCGATCGAGCCGTCGTCGAGGGTCAGGCGGTAGTGGAGGGTGACGACGTGGCCGTCGGCGATCAGGGGTTTCATCGGGGGCGAGAAGGCTAGCGAGCGCGGGCGGGAACGACAGCCCGGTCAAGCCCCTTTCCCCGGCCGAGCCGATCGCTCATAACTGCACGGCCCTCTCCACCGAGCCCGCCGACCGTTGAGTTCCGAGACCTTCCGTCGCCTCCTGCTCGAGGCCAACGTCCTGGACCGCGAGCGCCTCGCCAAGGCGGAATCGGCGGCGCAGACGCGCGGCACCACCCTCGAGCGCGCGATCGTCGCCCTCAACCTCGCCGACGAGACCGCGACCTGGCGGGTGCTCGCGAAGGCCCACGGCCTGCGCTTCGTCGATCCGGCGAAGTTCGCGCCGTCGGCCGAGGCGCTGAAGAAGGTGCCGCGGGAGCAGATCGAACAGAACGAGGCGATGCCGGTCCTGATCAAGGACGGTGCCCTGTGGGTCGCGATCGACGATCCGCTGAAGACGTTCGTCGCCGACAACCTGTCGTTCCTCGCCGGTTGCCCGGTGCAGTGCGCGCTGATGCCGCCGCAGGCGCTCAAGGACGCGCTGCGCAAGCACACCGGCGGGGCCGGGGCCGCTGCGGCGAAGGGCGGCGGTGCTGCGACCGCAGGCAAGGCCGGCGAAGGGGATGACGCGCCGATCATCCGCCTGGTCGGCAAGACCATCGACGACGCGCTGGCTTCGCGCGCGAGCGACATCCACGTCGAGCCGTTCCAGCACCGCGTGCGCATCCGCTTCCGCGTCGACGGCGTGCTGAAGGAGATCGCGTCGCTCGAGCAGACCCTGCTGGCGCCGATCACCTCGCGCCTGAAGATCATGGCGGGGCTCGACATCGCCGAGAAACGGAAGCCCCAGGACGGCCGGATCAGCTTCCAGGCGACCGGCGACGGCGGGCAGAAGCGCGACATCGACATCCGCACCTCGGTGCTGCCGGGCAGCCACGGCGAGACGATCGTCATGCGTCTGCTCGACAAGGAGCGCGGCCTGATGAGCCTGCAGGCGCTCGGCTTCGAAGGGCACGACCGCGAACGCTTCGGCAACATCATCGCGCGCCCCAACGGCATCGTGCTGGTCACCGGGCCGACCGGTTCGGGCAAGACCACGACGCTCTACGCCGCCCTGCAGGAGCTGAACCGGCCCGACGTGAAGATCATCACGGCCGAGGATCCGGTCGAGTTCAACATCCGCGGCATCAACCAGTGCCAGGTGAAGTCGCGCATCGGGCTGACGTTCGCACGGATCCTGCGCGCGATGTTGCGCCAGGCGCCGAACGTGATCCTGGTCGGCGAAATCCGCGACAAGGAGACGGCCGAGATCGCGGTGCAGGCGGCGCTGACCGGACACCTCGTGTTCTCGACGCTGCACACCAACGACTCGGCGTCGGCGATCACGCGCCTCGTCGACATGGGCGTGAAGCCGTTCCTGGTCGCGGCCTCGGTACAGGCCGTGCTCGCGCAGCGCCTGCTGCGCGTGGTCTGCAAGCACTGCCGGCAGCCGTACGAACCGACGCCGACCGAGCTGCGCAGCGTCGGCATCGATCCGGGGCGCGTCGGCGAGACCACGTTCTACCGCGCCGAGGGCTGCGAGCAGTGCGGGCAGTCCGGCTACCGCGGGCGGCTCGGCATCTACGAACTGCTGCAGATGGACAACACGCTGCGCGAGATGACGTTCCGCGGCGAGCCCATGGTGCGGCTGCGTCAGTACGCCTGGCAGTCGGGCGGCATGTCGACGCTGCTGCAGGACGGCGTGCGCAAGGTGATGCTGGGCCACACCACGATCCCCGAACTGCTGCGCGTCGTCGCGGCGGTCTGACCGAGAACCACGCATGGACATCTTCGCCCTCATGGAAATGGCGCACGCGCGCGGCGCCTCGGACCTGCACCTCTCCGTCGGGCGCAAGCCGGTGCTGCGGCTCGGCGGCGGACTGGTCGAGGTCGGCGACGCGGTGCTGACCCCGGCCGACACCGAGGCGATGGCGAAGGCGGTCGCGCCCGCGCGCAACTGGGACGAGCTCACGAAGGGCGGCACCACCGACTTCGGCTACGCCTTCAAGGACAAGTGCCGCTTCCGCGTCAGCATCCTGACGCAGAAGGGCTCGCGCGGCGTGGTGATGCGGCAGATCCCGCAGAAGCTGCTGACGTTCGAGCAGATCGGCCTGCCGGACTCGGTGCAGCAGTTGCTGACGATGCACCGCGGGCTGGTGTTGGTGACCGGGCCGACGGGCTCCGGCAAGACCACGACGCTGGCGACGATGATCGACTGGATCAACACGCATCGCGACGTGCACATCATCACGATCGAGGACCCGGTCGAGTACTACCACACGCATCGCAAGTCGCAGGTCACGCAACGCGAGGTCGGCAACGACGTGCCGAGCTTCGCCGAGGCGATGCGTCGAGCCCTGCGCCAGGACCCGGACGTGATCCTGCTCGGCGAGATGCGCGACCTCGACACCACGTCGGCGGCGATCACGGCGGCCGAGACGGGGCACCTCGTGTTCGGCACCCTGCACACGACGGGTGCGGCACGCACCGTCGATCGCATCATCGACCAGTATCCGCGCGAGCAGCAGGAGCAGATCCGTTCGCAGCTCGCGCAGTCGCTGGTCGCGGTGATCTCGCAGATCCTGCTGCCGGCGGCGAGCGGCGGCCGCGTCGCGGCGTTCGAGATCATGCTGACCAACCCGGCGATCGAGAACCACATCCGCAAGTGCGAGACGTTCAAGATCCCCTCGGTCATCCAGACCAGCCGCCGGCAGGGCATGGTGCTGATGGACGACTCGCTGCTCGACCTGTGGCGCGCGGGCCGCATCACCAAGGACGTGGCGCTCGAGCGCGCGTTCGATCGCAAGGCGATGGCGGCGCGCATGGGCGTGCCTGCCGCGGAGTAGTCCGATGGCGCCGCGACGACTGCTCGGCCAGATCCTGAAGGAGCTCGGGCTCATCCATGAGGGCATGGTCCAGGAGGCGCTGACGGTGCAGCGGGAGAAGGGCGGCCGCATCGGCGAGATCCTGCTCGCGATGAAGTGCATCGAGCCGCCCGATCTCGCCAAGGCCCTCGCCAGCCAGGCCGGCCTGCACTTCCACGACCTCGCCTCGTCGCCGCCGAGCCCCGAAGCGATCGCGAAGATCGACCTGGCGACCGCGCGCGCGTTCTCGGTGCTGCCGGTGTCGTTGCAGGGCAAGGTGCTGAAGGTCGCGATCGCCGATCCGGCGAACGCGGCGATGCTGCAGGACCTCGGCTTCACGTCGGGCTGCGAGATCGTGGGGGTCGTCGCCGAGGCGGCGCTGATCCAGCAGGGCCTCGACCGCTACTACCGCGAGGACGCCGGGGAGAGCAAACAGCGCATGCACCAGCTGGTGCAGGAGCTGCAGCAGCAGGGCGGCAAGATCGACCTCGAGGACAAGGCGGCGATGGCGAAGGCCGCGCCCGTGGTCAAGCTGCTGAACTACATCCTCTACCAGGCGATCCGCGACAAGGCCTCGGACATCCACCTCGAGCCGTTCGAGCACGACTTCAAGATCCGCTACCGCGTCGACGGCGCGCTGTTCGAACTCGAAGCGCCGCCGCCGCACCTTGCCGAGGCGCTGATCGCGCGCGTCAAGGTGATGAGCGACCTCGACATCGCCGAGACGCGGTTGCCGCAGGACGGCCGCATCGAGTTGACCGTCGGCGGCCGTTCGGTCGACCTGCGTGTCTCGACGCTGCCGACGATGTACGGCGAGTCGACGGTGATGCGCATCCTCGACCGCAGCAACGTCTCGCTGAGCCTCGACAACCTCGGCCTGGTGCCGGCGGTGCGCGAGCACCTGCGCCGCTTCGTCGACCTTCCGCACGGCATCGTGCTCGTCACCGGCCCGACCGGTTCGGGCAAGACGACGACGCTGTATGCGATGCTGAACGAGGCCAACAAGGAAGACACCAAGGTCATCACCGTCGAGGACCCGGTCGAGTACGACCTCGAAGGCATCATCCAGATCCCGGTCAACGAGGAGATCGGCGTCACCTACGCGGGCGTGCTGCGCACGATCCTGCGCCAGGACCCGGACGTGATCCTGGTCGGCGAAATCCGCGACAAGGAGACGGCGCAGACGGCGATCGAGGCGAGCCTCACGGGCCACCTGGTGTTCTCGACGCTGCACACCAACGACGCGGCCTCGGCCGTCACCCGTCTCGTCGACATCGGCATCGAACCGTTCCTGCTGACCGCGACGGTGCAGGGCATCCTGGCGCAACGGCTGGTGCGGCGCGTGTGCACGGAGTGCAAGGCGTTCTACGAACCCGCCGACGACGTGCTGCGCCGGCTGCAGCTGACTGCCGGGCAGGTGCTGGGCAAGAAGTTCGCGCACGGCAAGGGCTGCGCGCGCTGCAACTTCACGGGCTACCGTGGCCGCATGGCGCTGACCGAGATCCTCGACATCGACGATCGGCTGCGCGAGATGATCCTGCAGGGCGCGTCGACGACGGCGCTGCACGCTGCCGCGATCGAGAACGGCCTGGTGACGCTGCGCGAGAACGGCCTGCAGGCGGTGTTCGACGGCATCACCTCGGTCGAAGAAGTGCTGCGCGAGACGATCACCCAATGAGCCGGCGCTCCCCATCCCTCACGAGGTCGCCATGAGCCAGAAGAGCCCGTTCCAGCAGCATGTCGCCGAGATGCTGCACGAACTCGATCCCGATCCTGCCCGCGAGGGGTTGCGCGACACGCCGCGCCGCGTCGAGAAGGCGTTCCGGCACTACACGTCGGGCTACGCGCAGGACCCGAAGAAGGTGATCGGCGACGCGCTGTTCCACGCCGAGACCGACGAGATGGTGGTGGTCAAGGACATCGAGGTCTACTCGCTGTGCGAGCACCACCTGGCGCCGTTCTTCGGCAAGGCGCACGTCGCCTACATCCCGTCGGGCAAGATCGTCGGGCTGTCGAAGGTCGCGCGCGTCGTCGACATCTTCGCGCGACGCCTGCAGGTGCAGGAGCGGCTGACGATGCAGGTCGCCAACGCGCTCAACGAAGTGCTGCAGCCGCGCGGGGTCGGCGTCGTCATCGAGGCCGCGCACCTGTGCATGATGATGCGCGGCGTCGAGAAGCAGAACAGCAAGACGGTCACGAGCTGTCTGCTCGGGCTGTTCCGCAAGGACGAACGCACGCGCGCCGAGTTCTTGCAGCTCGTGCGCAGCTGACGGCGCGGCTCAGTAGCCGAGCCGCGACCAGATGCCGTTGGTCAGGTCGAGGCCGATCGGCGTCGAACTCGGTGCATAGAAGGCCTGCATCGCCACGTGCACGCCCGCAAGCTGCGGGATCAGCGGCAGGGGGAACGTGAACTGCCAGGTCGGCGCCGTGGCCGTCGTCGTCAGCAGGTGGCCGCCGCCGAGGTCGAACCACGCATCGCAACCCGCGACGCCGAGGCTCATGGGCGCCGACGGCTGCAGGCTCCAGGCGACGATGCCGACGGCACCGATCGGAGCTTCCTGACCGACGACGAGCACCGTGCTGCCGAGGACCGGCGGCGTCTTGCCGATCAGTGGCTGGAACGGACCCTGGGCGCAGTTCACGGCCTTGCTCTCGCGGAAGGCGAGGATCTTGCCGGACATGACCCGCCATCCGCCCGTGGCGTTCAGGCTCGGGCCGGCGGCGTTGCTGGAGGTGTCGCCGTTGACGAAGTCGCCGAAGCCGTCGCCATTCACATCGCCCAGCGCCGCGAGTCTGGCGATGCGGAACTGCGGGTGGCCCGGCCACTCGCTCAGCCGCGCGCCCGTCGCGCCCGACACGTACCGCGCTCCTTCGACGCTGCCGGGAAACACCGCCTGGGCGCGCAGCGCGAGGTCCGGCACGCCGTCGGCGTCGATGTCGCCGATCACGGCGTGATCGCCGCCCGGTACGTCGAGGAACGTACGCAGCACGCTCCCGTTCGTGGCGTCGAGGATCCGCACGGCATTGCCGGCGTTGCCGGCGACGATCTCGAGGCGCGCATCGCCCGCGAAGTTCGCCACCGACAGCGACAGGCAGCTCTGGTTGATCGCCAGTACGAGCGTCGGGTTGCCGAGGCGCAGCACGTCGATGCGATTGCTCCCGCCACGAACGACCTCGGGTACGCCGTCGCCATCGAGGTCGCCGACCGAGACCATCACGCCGTTGAAGCCATCGACCAATGGCCACGCCTGCAACACGCTGCCGTTGCTGCCGCGCAGCACCCGCAGTTCCGCGCCGAACGACACAATCGCCGCAAGGTCCGTGCGACCGTCGCCGTCGCGATCGCCGATCGGCGTCGCCAGCACGTAGGGCGACGTCGTCTCCCACAGCAGGGCGAGCGTCGAACCCGAGTGGGCGCGCAGCAGACCGTTCCGGCTGACGATGATGTCGGCGCGGCCGTCGAGGTTCAGGTCGGGGCAACCGAACATCAGGCTCGCGAAGCTCGTGGTTCCCGGGTTGTGCAGGAAGCGCTGCGAACCGTTCGCGCCCGAAACGACGTCGACGCGTCCATTGCCGACGTTCGGGGTCTCGACCAGGAAGTCGGTGGTGCCGTCGCCATCGAGGTCGCCGGCGTGCGCGACCTTGTTGCCGGTCAGGGCGTTCGCAACCGGACCGTAGCCCGTCAACAGGACTTGCTGGCCGGGCAGAACGGCGAAGATCCCGGCGGCGAACACGCAGGCGAGGCAATGGCGCATCTCCGCATGGTAGTCGCGTTCCCCCGTGTCGTGGCCGGGGAGCGTGTGTCACCCCTGTTCCGGTTGCACACAACCGCTTGCTCCCGTCGCGGCGAGTTCGCTCACAGCCCCAGGTGGCAGTAGTAGGCGCCGGGCGCGTGCTCGTGGCGCCGGCGGGTCTGCTCGTCGTGCATCCACGCCGGATCGACGTCGACCGGGCAGAAGTGCGTGACCAGACTCCAGCGCGTCAGTTCGCGCCGCAGTCGCGGCGAGCCGCCGTGCACGAGGTCGGCGTGCCAGATCAGCGCGTCGCCCTTCTTCGGCCGGAACACGACCTTCTTGCAGCCGGCCTCGCGCGAGCGTTCGTCGACCCAGGCGAGGAACTCGGCGTCGTCCTCGTAGCCGGGCGGCCGCGAGCGCGAGCGGCCGAACCACAGGAACTCGGGGATGCGGTGGCTGCCCTCGTAGTAGTGCAGCTCGCCCGAGCCTTCGGCGATGTCCTCGAGCGCGACCCAGCAGCCGACGAACTGCATCGGCGAACGCATCACGACGTAGGCCGTGTCCTGGTGCATCGCCTGCTCCGTGCCGTAGCCGAACAGGAGGCTCTGGCAGGCCATCGGCGGCCGTTCGAACAACTGCTCGAGGAAGCGCCGGATCGCCGGGGCGAACTGGATGTCGCGCGCGTTCGGGCTGACGGCGTGGTAGTCGAGCACCTTGTGCGGGCGATCGCGCAGTTCCGGCCGCATGCGATGGTTGCCGCCCTCGCCGTCGCACAGCTCGATCGTCACCGCGGCATTGCCGCGCTGCCAGTCGCGCGCGACCTCGGCGCGGAACGCGTCGATCGCCGCCGCCGGCACCGCACCGGGCAGGGCGACGTAGCCCTTGTCGCGCCAGTGCGCGAAGCGCGCGTCGTCGGCCGCGTCGAGCACACCCGCGGCGCGCTTCGTGGCCTGGACCGCAGCCGCGTCGGCACGATCGGGCCAAAGGCCGCCGAACACCGAACGGAACCCGCCGATGCGCGCAAACGCGCCGCAGTGCGCGTCGAGGGCCGCCGGGCAAGCGCCGATCAGGCGGCCGAGCGCGTGCCGCCAGCCGGCTTCGGCCTCGGCGGCGTGCTCCGGCGGCAGACCATCGTGCTGCAGCACGAGCAGCGTGCGGTCGCTGCCGGCGATCCGCTGCAGCGTGACGGCGACGCGGGAGCTGTGCGTGCCGCTCGCATCGTTGCGGACGAGGTCGAACGACAGTGCGCGCGCCGGCTCGCGCCGGTGGAACACGAAGCGCAGCGTGACGTCGCCGACCGGGGTCGCGAAGACGAGTTCGGCTCCCGGCGGGCCGTCGCAGGCGCGTGCACGCGGCGCCGCGAGGCCGCGCGCTGGCCGGAACCACTGCCGCAGCCGGTCGACGTCGACGAACGCCTGGAACAGTTCCTCGGCGGTCGCGTGGTACTCGCGTTCGATGCGCACGCCCCGGGGAGCCTACACGATGCAGCTAGCTCGGCAGGGGGGCTCGCCGGCCGTGGCGACATTCGGTGGACGGCGGTCAAGGTTCGCGTTGGACTCGCAAGCGCGCTGTCCCGCGGGATGGTCGCGTCGGACGCTGGCGAGTGGTCCGTGACCGCAGCGTCTCTTCCTACTCCCGAGCGGTTTGCTCCTCGCACCCGGCGCGGGGGACGGAAGAGCGTCGCTCGGAGGCTGGGAGAGAAGCGCGTCCGATAGTCCGTTGGCTGCGCAGCGGGTTTCGATGTGCGGTCGACCCAGGAGTCTGTGCCGCGGATGACGAAGGGGGCCGTGCTGTCCGAGAACTCGGCCGAGCCAGTGCGAGCCTGGACGTCACCGAACCGTCCGTGAACGAACCGGCGTCGCGCGCCCGGTCGACCCGGCGCACGGGTTGCGCCCTTGGCGGCGCGAGTTCCTTTGCCCTGACGTGCCCGGTTGCCGTGACGAGGGGAGCGGGGGGCCTCCATCTTCGCCCGTCACTCCGGGGGTGGTGGCGACCCTGGCCATCCAGCGCCACGAACTCGGTAGTCGACTCCGGGCTCCCGGCTCCGCGCGCCGCTCCGGCGGGCCTCGCCGCGCGCGGCAGCAGAACGAATCGAAGTGGTAGCAGGAGCCGGACTTGAACCGGCGACCTACGGCTTATGAAGCCGCCGCTCTAACCAGCTGAGCTATCCTGCCGCAGAGGGGCGGAGACGAAAGCAGACCGCCGGGAGAGGCGCAAGAGGGAAGTCGGCCCAGGGCCCACGCGCGGTTGCCACGGGCATCGCAACGTGCACCGAGCCTGCCGCCGAGGGAGACGCGGTGCCCGAACCCGGGGACAGGCAACTTCTCCATTCGCGAAACTTTTCGATCGTTCCTTGGTAGATGCGGGTGCGGGTGGCATGGACCCGCAAACGAGACGAGGTGGGCTCCCTGGCTGGATTCTCTCCTGCGATTCGTCTGACTCTCCTCCTTCCGACTGCTGACTGAACTGCTGCGAACAGTACCCCCCGGCCAGGGAGCCTTTTTTTCCGCCGCGCGCTGCGCGGTGACCGCGCCCGAGTCGCGGAGAACCCTTGCGAGCACGCCGGTCGCGGCGCTACGGGATCGCGCATGACCTTCGACCCCAACGCCGCCGCGTCGGCCGACAGCGGCATCTTCGGCTTGCCCTGCAGCGAGGCCGAAGCGGCCGTGGTGCTGGTGCCGGTGCCGTTCGCGGCGACCGTTTCGTACGGTGGCGGCAGCGAACGTGGGCCCGCCGCGATCCTCGCCGCGAGTCGACAGGTCGATCTCTACGACCTGCAGTGGGGGCGCGCCTACGAGGCCGGCATCCACCTGCAGCCCGAGCCGGCCGAACTTCACGCGCTACACGTGGCGGCGCGACGGCAGGCGGAGGGCGTGATCGCGCGGGGCGGTGCCAGCGCTTCGGACCCCGCGGTGGTCGCGGTCGACGCCGCCGGCGCTCGCGTCAACGACCATGTGCGCAGAGCAACTGCCGCGCTGCTCGCGGCCGGCAAGATCCCCGGCATCGTCGGCGGCGACCATTCGGTGCCGTTCGGCGCGATCGCGGCCGTCGCCGACCGCTACCCGCAACTCGGCATCCTGCACGTCGACGCGCACGCCGACCTGCGCGTCGCCTACGAGGGCTTCCGCTGGAGCCACGCCTCGATCATGGACAACGTGCTGCGCGACGTTGCCGGCGTGCGGCGGCTGGTGCAGGTCGGTATCCGCGACTTCTGCGAACAGGAACTCGACTCGATCGCCGGCAGTGGCGGCCGCGTCGTCACGCACTTCGATCGCGAATGGCAGCGACGGCGGCTGCGCGGTGCCGCGTTCGACGCCTCGTGCCGCGAAGCGATCGACGCGTTGCCCGAGCACGTCTACGTCAGCTTCGACATCGATGGCCTCGACCCCGCCCTGTGCCCGCACACCGGCACCCCGGTGCCCGGCGGGTTGTCGTTCGCCGAGGCCGTGCACCTGATCGCCGCGGTGGTCGAGAGCGGCCGGCGCATCGTCGCCTTCGACCTCGTCGAGGTCGCGCCCGGCGACGACGAATGGGATGCCAACGTCGGCGCGCGGCTGCTCTACCAGCTCTGCGGTGCGGCGCTGCACTCACGCCGCTGATGCGCGCTTGCGCCGGCCGTCGCGGCGCGGGAAGGTGCCGTCGATGCCGATGCCTCTCACGTTGGCGCGCGCGCTCGCCGAGGTGCTCGCGCATGGCCGCCGGCTCGCCGCGACCGAGTCGGTGCCGTTGGCGGCAGCCCTCGGCCGCGTGCTCGCCGCCGATGTCGTCGCCGATGGCGCCTGGCCGGCAACGGATCGCGCGGCGATGGACGGCTTCGCGGTGGTCGCTGGCGCCGGGCTCGATGCCGGCCGGTCGTTGCCGGTCGTGGGGGAGAGCCTCGCCGGCAAGCCGTTCGCCGCGCACCTCGCCGCGGGCCAGGCGATCCGCATCATGACGGGCGCCGTCGTTCCCGTCGGCGCGGACGCCGTGGTCGCGGTCGAGCAGACGTCGGGGTTCGGTGGGGGAACGGTCACGCTGAACGCGCCGGTTCGCCCGGGCCAACACGTGCGACGCGCGGGCAGCGAACTCGCCGCCGGCACCGTGGTGCTGGCTGCGGGCACGCTCGTGCGCGCTGCCGAGGTCGGCGTGCTCGCCGTGCTCGGCCACGCCGCAGTCACCGTCGTGCGGCGGCCGCGCGTCGCGATCGTCGCCACCGGCGACGAG
>DDSQ01000085.1:52419-69007 GCA_002343845.1 Planctomycetes bacterium UBA2386
GCGGCGGCGAGGCGGTGCGGCTCGGCATCGCGCCGGATGCGCCGGCCCCGTTGCGCGCCCTGCTGCAGCGTGGCCTCGCCGACGCCGACGTGCTGGTGACGATCGGTGGCATCAGTGCCGGCACGCACGATCTCGTGCACGGCGAACTCGGCGCGCTCGGTGTGCGCACCGTGTTCCACGGCATCGACCTCAAGCCCGGCAAGCCGACGTTCTTCGGCGTGCTCGATGCGGCGAACGGACCACGGTTCGTGTTCGGGCTCCCGGGCAACCCGGCGTCGAGCTTCACGGTGTTCGATCTGCTGGTGCGACCGCTGCTGCTCGCCATGCTCGGCCGACCGGTCGGCGAACGCACCGCCGCGCTGCCGGTGGCCGGCGTCGCCTGGCAGGGCAACTCGCGTTTCCAGGCGGTGCCGGCGCGCCTCGTTGCGACCGTCGCCGGCGTCGAACTCGAACTCGCGGCGCCGTCGCCGAGCGGCGATCCGTTCCGCCTCGCCGGCACCGACGTCTACGCGTTGATTCCCGGCAACACGCCGCCCGGCGCCGTGCGCACGCTCGGCGTCGCCGGCAGCTCGCACCGGAACGAACTGCCGTGAAGCGCTGCATCGCGCCGCTCGCCGGGGGGCT
The DNA here is from genome assembly GCA_002343845.1 of Planctomycetes bacterium UBA2386. The sequence goes on from DDSQ01000085.1 coordinate 53,044, forward strand.
GCTGCTCGCTGCCGCGACGCCGCCCGCGGCCTTCCCGGGCGCCGAGTTCCTGGTGCTGGTGGGCCTGCTCGTCTGGTATCGCCTGGCGACGAGCCCGACCTCGTGCTGGTGCAGCTGGCTGCTCGGCGCCGTGCACCTCGCGTTCTTCTCGTGGTCGGTGCGGCACGTGCTCTTCGCCGCGTGGGTGGCGATCGTCCTCGTCGGCGGCTGCTACTTCGTGCTCGGCACGCTCGCCGTCCGCGCGTCGCCGGCGCGGGCGCGCGTCGCCGCGTTCGCCGTGGCGGTCGCGGGGACGTTCTGGCTGCGCGCCAACCTGCCGGAGATCTGCTACCCGCATGGCCAGCCATGCCACGCCCTCTGGCAGTGGCCGGTGCTGCTCGGCAGCGTCGTGGTCGGCGGCGAAGGGCTCGCGAACGGTCTGCTCGGGGCGCTGGCCGCCGCCGCCTGCGAACTCGGCCGGAGCTGGCGCCTCGCGGTGCCGGCGTGGCCGGCGGCTGCGCGGGGGGCCATCGTCGTCGGCGTGCTCGCCGTTGCCTGCACGGTCGCCGGCAACCTGGTGCTGGCTCCATCCGCCGAGGCCGACGGCCCGCGCGTGCGAGTCGGCGCGATCGAGCCGGGCTACCACCTGGTGCACGAGATGCAGGCGGTGCCCGCGGGCGAGCAGCCGGCGCGTTACCGCCAACTCGTCGACGAACGGCTGCTGCAGCCCACGCACGCAGCGCTCGGCGCATCGAGCCCGCCCGACGTGGTGCTGTGGCCGGAGAGCAGCTTGCTCGACACGCTCGAACGGCGCGCGGTGCTCGCGGGCACGGCGCGGGTGCCGGCGCGCTGGGCGGCGACGCCGACGACCCTGGTGCTCGGGCTGAACGTCCGCGATGAGGCGCCGCCGACGCCGGCGGCGGTCGTCGTGGAGCTGCCGTCGGGACGCGTCGTCGCCCACCAGGAGAAGCGTCGGCTCGTGCCCGGCGGCGAGGTCCAGCCGTTCGTGCGCTGGCTGCCCGCTTCGTGGTCCGCGGCGATCCGCGCGGCGTTCGAGCAGGCGCTCGGCTCGATGCCCGAAGCGACGCCGGGCGAAGAACTGCCGCCGCTGCGCGACGCGCGCGGCGTGTCGTTCGGCGCCTTGCTCTGCTACGACAACGCGTTCCCCGAGCCCGCGCGCGCGCAGGTCGAGCGGGGGGCACGTTGGCTGGCGGTGCTGTCGAACGAGAGCTGGTACGAAGGCGGCGGCGAACTCACGCAACTCGCGGCGATGACCGTGCTGCGCGCGCTCGAGACCGGCACGCCGATCGTCCGCTGCACGATGGATGGGTGGACGCTGTGGGTCGACGGGCGCGGCCGGTTGCGCGACGTGCTGCCGCTGGCACCCGCACCGCAGCCGCGGGCGCGGGTACTGCTCGTGGACGTGCCGCTCGGGCCTGGAACGCTGCCGCCGGGTGCCTTGCTGCGCGCTGCGTTCGGCCCAGCGGCGGGGGCCGGACTCGGCGGTCTCCTGCTGTTGGCGGCGTGGCGTCGCTGGCGGCGAGGCAAGGGCGGCATGCCCGCCGCGGCGGTTGGCATTCCGCCGAGAACTCCTGCTTGACGGTCGATGGCATGGGGCTAGGATTCGCCGACCCAAAACGGCCCCTCTCGCTTTGGGATGCGGTACTGCCCTGGTGCGGTCGTCGATCGCAGCAGGGAGCGCCGCTGCCCCCGTCGTCTTCCAACCCACTGGCACTGCCCCTAACCCTCCGGGGCACGCACTCGCGCATCTGATCCTCGCAGAGCCAAACCTCCGCAGGCCCAAACCCGCGCAGCCCGTTCCGTCAGGAGCTACCAGCTACCCATGAGTCCCATCGGCCGCGTCTTCATCGTTCTCAATCTCGCGCTCGCCGCCGGCTTCGTCGTCGTCTCGGGCACGCACCTGCAGAAGCAGCACGCCAAGCTCGAGCGCGCGATGGCCGACAACGCGGCGCTCACCACGCAGGTCAAGGACAGGGACAACGCGATCAACCAGCTGACGGACGATCGCGCGAAGTTCGAGAACGCGAAGACGGCGGCGGAGACGAAGGCGGGGGCGATGGAGACCGCCAACTCGCAACTGCAGGACGAGAACAAGCGGCTGAGCCAGCAGCTCTCCTCGATCGAGGCGGACATGAAGGGCGTGCTCCAGCAGGCCCAGGCCGCCAACACCGAGATGAAGGCGGCGTTCACGCAGGCCAAGGCGGCCTACGACATGGCGATCGCCGACCAGAAGGTGAAGGACGAGGCCGTGCGCGTGAAGGACGCCACGCTCGCCGAGAACCACAACCTCAACAACAAGATCGCCGAGCTGACGGAAGCGGTCGCCACGCGCGACGGCACGATCAACGGCCTCGAGACCGAGAAGAGCCAGCTCACTTTGCTGGTCAAGGTCGCCGAGAGCTACGGGTTCATCCGCTCGATGGCGGCGCCGAACCTCGCGGGCACGGTGACGACCAGCAACGGGCGTCTGTGCACGGTGCAGATCACCGACAACCCGGGCAACGTCGACATCAAGCAGGCGATCGAGATGGGTCGCTGGGGCTTCGCGATCTACGACGCCAACGGCTACAAGGGCGAGGCGATCGCCGAGAAGTACGAGGCGAGCGCGAACGCGGTGCTCTGCAAGGTCTTCCCGGTGAAGGGTGAGATCAAGGAAGGCGACAAGGCCGCCACCAAGACACCCTGAACGTCGACCCAACCCCAAGCGAGGAAGCACACCATGGCCAAGAACAAGCCAGCCCCGGCGGTCGAGCCGGAAGTGGAAGTGGTCGGCAAGCCCGGCCTCGGCATCGACGAAGGCATCGTCCTGACGACGACCCTGCTGCTCGCGATCGCGATCACGCTGGTCGTGATGGCGACCAAGGCCTTCGGCCCGTGACCTGATCCGCGGACCCGCGCGGTCTGCCATCGACGGTCTGCCACCGCCCCGTGCGATGCTTCGCACGGGGCGGTGTCGTTTCCAGGGGGCGTTCGCCGCGAAAAGAATCCGTTGCGACCGGAGCCGGTGCCGCTACCTTCCTGCGCGTCGCCGGTCTGGTCCCCGGCGCGTGTCTGCAAGGTCATGGCGGCCCCACGCCACGAAGTCGGGGCGCATCAGGGCGTTCCATGCTGAAACCCGTCGAGTGGTTGTTGCGCGGTTTCTCCGTCGATCTCGGCATCGACCTCGGCACCGCGAACACGTTGGTGTTCGTGCGCGACAAGGGGATCGTGCTCAACGAGCCGTCCGTCGTCGCGGTGCGCAAGGGTTCGAGCGAAGTGTTGCTCGACGGCATGGCCGTCGGCGACGCGGCGCTCGAGTACCTCGGTCGCACGCCGCCGGGCATCCTCGCGGTGCGGCCGATGAAGAGCGGCGTGATCGCCGACTTCGAGATCACCGAGAAGATGCTGCGCTACTTCATGATCAAGGCGTGCGGCGGCAAGCGCCTGGTCAAGCCGCGCCTCGTGATCGCGGTGCCGTGGGGCATCACGATGGTCGAGAAGCGCGCGGTGATCGGCAGCGCCGAGCGCGCGGGTGCCCGGCGCGTGTTCCTCGTCGACGAGCCGACCGCGGCGGCGATCGGAGCCGGCCTGCCCGTGCACGAGCCGCGCGGCTCGATGATCGTCGACATCGGTGGCGGCACCAGCGAAGTCGCCGTGATCTCGCTCGCCAACGTGGTCATGGCCGAGTGCCTGCGCGTCGCAGGTGACGACTTCAACGACGCGATCGCGCACTACATCCGGGCGAAGTACAACCTGCTGATCGGTGAGATCACCGCCGAGCGGTTGAAGATCGCCGCCGGCAGTTGCGTGCCGCTCGAGGAGGAGATCGAAGTCGAAGTGCGCGGGCGCGACTCGCTGATCAACCTGCCGCGCCGCGCCGTGATCAGCTCGGCCGACGTTCGCGAGGCCTTGCAGGAACCCGTGCGCAAGGTGATCGGCGCGATCAAGGCGGTGCTCGAACGCACGCCGCCCGAACTCGCGAGCGACCTGGTCGACTCCGGCATCACGCTCTGCGGCGGCGGTTCGCTGCTGCGCGGCCTGCCGGAGCTGATCTCGCGCGAGACCGAACTCGACGTCAAGGTCGCCGAGCGCCCGCTCGAGGCCGTCGCGCGCGGCACCGGCATCTTCCTGGAGAACCTGGAGCTGTATTCGCAGTTCCTCGAAGGCGGCGAAGACCTCGGCTGACGGTTCCGGACGGGCCGTGCGCAGGACGCGCCGGCCGGTGAGGCGGTTCGTGCAGAAGAAACCCACCGCGTTCCCGCTCGGCTTGTACGGGCTCCTGCTGTTCGCCCTGTGCTGGCTCGTGCTGCCGGCGGCAGGCGCGCCGCTCGAGCGCCTTGCCGTCGGGGCGGCGTGCGGCGTCGCGCGCGTGATGGCGAGCCTGTTCGGCGCGCCGGCGGCGGCGGCTTCGTCGCCCACGCGCGCGCTGCTTGCGGAACGGACCGCCGACCTGCACCGCCGTGTCGTCGCCAGCGACGTCGCGTTGCCGGCCATGCCTGCATCGCCGTACCGACAGCCGGTGCACTGCGCCGTGGTCGGCATGGCTCGCCGGGGCGGCGGCGGCGAACTCGCCGAACTGCGCCTCGATCGCAGCTACGACGAACTCGCGGACTGCAGCACGATCATCACCAAGGGCGACGCCCTGGTCGGGTTCCTCGCTCGCCCCGGCCATGGTCCGGCCGTGGACGACGTTCCGAGCGACCCCGCGCGCGTCCTGCTGCTGCACCACCCGGCCGGGCGCGCGTTGCACGCGGCCGTCGACATCCCCGACGGTGGCCGGCTGCGGTTCGTGCTGCGCCCGGCCGCGGTCGTCGATCCCGCACCGCTGCGCGTGTCGCTGTGGGACGATCCGTGGCGCGCCGCGCGCCTCGACCACGCGGGACTGCTCGTTCGCTCGCTGCCGCAGGTCCTGACGGACGGCGGCGAACTGCCGGCCGGGCTGCGCATCGGGACCACGCGCGTGTGGGGCTATCCGGCGACCGCCGACGGCGACTCGCTGACGCTCGGGATCTTCGTCGCGCCGGTCGTGTCGCCGCGATCGTTGTCGCATGTCGTCGCCTGGCGCGGTGAGGGGGCAACGACGGGCGACCTGCCGGAACGCGCCGTGCCGGTCGCGCTGCGAGCCGCCGTCGTGCACGACCTGCCGGGCGCCCTGCACGGTCGGCACCTGCTGGTCGGCTGCACGGTCGCCGACGGTTCCGCGGTGGTGCACGACGGTTGTCTGCTCGGGCTCGCGCGCGGCCTCGCGTTCGGATCGGGGCTGGTGACGTCGTTCGCGGCGTCGCGCCACCGTTGGAGCCTGCTGCTGATGCCGGACGACCCGGAGGCGCCGCCGCGCGAACTCGAAGGCGAGGTCATCGCCGCCGACGGCGGTGCGGTGGTCGTGCGCTGCCGCGACGTTGCGGGCGAACGGCTGGCGACCGGGCAGCTGTTCACCGGCAGCAACGGCCCGCACTGTCCGGCCGGACTCTGGATCGGTCACGCGTCCCCGCGGGACCGGCAACCCGGCGCGCTCGACGTCGTGGTGCCGGTGATCACGGGGCCACGAGCGGTCGAGGTGTTCGCGGCCGAGGAGGGGCTGTGAAGCGCTGGGTGCTCTGGTACCTGCTGGCGCCGCAGGCGTGGCTGCTCGCGGGGCTGTGGCGCGACCTCGGCCTGCCGCCGTTCGACGCGGCGGTGTTCGCGTGCCTGTTCCTCGGCTTCTTCGCCGAACGGAGCGCCGTGCCGTGGCTGCTGGTGCCGTTGGCCGTCGGCCGCGCGCTCGTCGATCCGGCGTCGTTGCCGGTGCACCTGCTCGTGCTCGGTGTACCGGTCGCAGTCTTGCTGCCGCTGCGCGGCGTGTTCCATCGGCAGTGGTTTGCGCTGGCGATCCTCGCGGCGGCGTTGGGCGTGGTCGTGCCGCGGCTTGGTGCTCTGCTCGGACGTTGGTTCGAGCAGCCATCGGCGGGTGGCTACGTCGATCTCGCGGTCGTGCTGTGGTCGGCGGTGGCTGCGCCGCTCGTGCTGCACGTGGTGATGCGCCTGCCGCCGATGCGCGCGTTCGGAGAGCCGTCGTGACGACGACGCGAACGCGCATCGGCGTGATCGCTGGCGTGTTCGCCGGCGCCTTCGTCGTCGTCGTGCTGCACCTGTGGCTGCTGATGGTGTCCGACCACGCGGCGTGGGCCGCGCGCAGCGACGACAACCGCTGGGCCTTCCGTTCGGTGCCGGGCCGACGCGGAGCGCTGCTCGACCGTTTCGGGCGCGAGCTCGTGCGCGACGAGCCGACGACCGAACTCGCGGTCCACTACGTACGGTTCCGCGTTCGCCACCCGGTTGGCGCTGCCGTGCACGGCGCGACCACCTGGGCGCGCCAGCAGCCCACCCGTGCTGGCACGACCTACGACTACGGCGAGGGTGCGCTCGGGCCGGCGGCCGCGGTCCAGGAACTGCTCGCCATGCCGGCGCGGAAGTTGGCGCCGCGCGTGCTGGAAAAGGACGTCGCCAGCTCGCTCGCGACCAGCGTGACCACGGTGCTCGCCGGCTGCAGCGGCCTTCCGCGCAGCCGCGTCTTCGCGTCGCTGCGCCAGGCGGCGCGCAGCGGCGATGGCGTGGCGGTCGGCGACGCGTTGGTGCCGCTCGGCTTCGACCGGCAGGCCCTGATCGCGGCGTTCGCCCAGCGGCTTGCGGCGCTGCAACGGCTCGAGGCCCGGTGCTTCGCAGCCGCGCAGCAGAACGACGGCACGCGGCCGGCTGCCGAGGATGTTCCCGGGTTGTTCGTCACGCTCGAGCATCTGCGGCGCGCGAGCCTCGCGAAGGAGCGGGTGACGTGGGACGAGGACGGCGAGACGAAGGAGGGCAGCCTCATCGAAGCCGTGCGGCGGTCGTTCGCGTCCGACGTGCCGTACGAGATCGCTGCCGAACTCGCGCTCGCGGCCGAGCTCTTCGCCGGCATCGAGGTCCTGCCGGCGGCGAAGCGGGTGCGGACCGTCGCGCCGGGAACGGCGCTGCAGGCGCTGCTCGGCGGCGTATCGGCGATCGACAAGGCGCTGCCGAGCCGCGAGTGGCTCGCCGACCTCGCCGAGCGCGAGATGCCCGACGAGTGGCTGGCCGATCTGGCGCCGCCCGACGTGGACGGCGCGGATGCACCGGCGTTGCGGGCCAGCATGCGCGAGCGGTACTCACGCGAGTTGCTGCAGCGCGAGCGTCGCGGCACCTCGGGCATCGAGCTCGCTTTCGACGCCGAACTGATGGGCCGGCTCGGCCTGCGCTTCGTCGAAGTCGACAGCCGCCGGCGCGAGCAGGCGTTGTGGAGCCATCTGCGCGTCGCGGCCGGCGAGTCCGTACAGCTCACGATCGACGTCGACTTGCAGCGGATCGCCGAGGCCGCCACCGTTGCGGCGCGGGCGCGCAACCTGCACGGCGCCGAGAGCACGCACGACAAGATCCAGGCCGCGATCGCGATCCTCGACGCCGGCAGCGGGGATCTGCTGGCCTACGCTGGCGCGCCGAATGCCAGCGGTTCGGCGGCGGGCTTGCCGGGCGTGGTGTGGTCGGGGAACGGGGCGCTGGGTTCGGTGGTCAAGCCGTTCGTGCTCGTCGAGCAGTTGCAGAGCGAGAGCACCGGCCGGCCGCACGTGCCGCTCGCGTCGTTGGCGGCGTGTGGCGGGTCGTTCCGCTACGACGGCCAGACGATGCGCTGCGGGCATGCGCACTACGATGCGGGTCGGGATCCGGTCGAGGCGCTGGCAGCGTCGTGCAACCTGTTCTTCTACCAGTGCGCGCTCGGCCTCGGCGACGACGGCGTCGCGCGCTCGCTGCGCCGCTTTGGTCTCGCGCCGACCCCCGTGGGTGATCCGTTCGCGGCCTGTTGGCAACCGGGCATGCGCGGCCTGCCGGCGTCGCGGCCGAAGCGTGATACGGAACGCACGCCGCTTCCCAAACGCGCGGTTGGCTACGGTGTCGAGGCGTCGCCGATCGACGTCGCGCGCGCCTACGCCGCGCTGGCGACCGGCTGGCTGCCGACGGTGGCGCTGGTGCCCGGACCGCGCAGCCGGGTTTCGCTCGACGACGTCGGCGGCGAACTCGAACTCGTGCGCCGCGGACTTCGCGCCTGCGTCGAGCGTGGCACCGCGAAGTCCCTGCCGCTGCTGGCCGAACTCGGCGTGCACGGCAAGACCGGCACCGCCGAGGTGGGCGCGAGGGACGAGAACAACGCGTGGTTCGCCGGCTGGCTGCCGCCCGGCGGCGACGCGGGCGTGCAGCTGTGCTGCTGCGCGGTCGTCTACTGGGTGGAGGACGGCGTGCACGGCGGCGACGCCGCCGGCCAGCTCGTCGTCGATGTGCTGCAGGCCCTGCGGGCCGATCCGGTCCTGCACGCTCGTTACCTCGCACCGGAGGGCGGCCGATGAACGACTGGGCGCCGCTCGGCAAGCGCCGGCTCGACGTGCTGCGCAACGTCGATGGTTGGCTCGTGCTCGCGACCGTCGCGGCTTGCCTGTGCGGTCTGGTCTTCATCGGCTCGGCGACGTCCGACGACGCGTTGTTCGCCGGCCAGCAGTCGCGGCAGGCCCTGTTCGCCGCCTGCGGTATTGGCCTCGGCTTCTTCGTGCTGCTGCCGCACTACGTGCACTGGCTGCGCGCGTCGTGGGTCCTCTATGCGGCCGTGGTGCTGGCGCTGCTCGGGTTGCCGTTCTTCGCGCCCGAGATCAACGGGGCGCGCCGCTGGTACGCGTTCCCCGGGTTCTCGATCCAGCCGAGCGAGTTCGCGAAGCTCGCCGTGGTGCTGGCGCTCGCGTCGCTGCTGCGTTTCCAGAGCCGCGCCCGCACGTTCGACGGCCTGCTGGTGCCGATGGTGGTCACGGCGGTGCCGGCCCTGCTGGTGCTGCGGCAGCCCGACCTCGGCAGTGCTTTGGTCTTCGGGCCGGTGTTGCTCGCGATGTGCTACGCGGCCGGCGCTCCGCTGCGCGGCATCCTGGCGGTGGTCGGCATCGGGGCGGTCGTGTTCGTCGTCGCGTACTTCGAACTGCTGCACGACTACCAACGGGAGCGCATCGCCGTCTGGCTGCAGCACTGGACCTGGAACGAACACAACCTGCACACGTACGAAGTGCAGGAGGTGCTGCGCGGTGCCGGGTTCCAACCGTGGCAGGCGCTGATCGCGATGGGCTCGGGCGGGCTGCTCGGCCACGGCATCGGGCTCGGGCCGCAGAACCGCTACGACTTCCTGCCGTACCGCAGCGAGGACTACGTGTTCGCGGTGATCGGCGAGGAGATCGGGTGGGTCGGGTGCCTTTGCGTGCTCGGCATCGTCACGGCAGTCGCGGCGGGGCTGTTCGCGATGGCGATGCGCGTGCGCGAACGCTTCGGGCGGCTGGTCTGCGTCGGGGTCGCGGCGTGGATCGGCACCCAGTCGCTGTGCCACGTCGCCGTCTGCGGCTGGCTGGTGCCGGCGACCGGGCTGCCGATGCCGCTGGTCAGCTACGGCGGCAGTTCGTTGCTGGCCGCACTGCTGGCGATCGCGTTGTGCCTGAACATCGGCGCGCGTCGCGAGCCGATCCTCGCCGCCGACGGTTTCCGCTGACCGCGCGGTCGTTGCTCGCACGCCCCGACGCGGCTCGAATGCGCAGCACGATGGCGAGCAGCACGAGCCGGCCCGCACGAACGCGGCGCTACTGGTTGTTCAAGTCCGAGCCCGACCACTATGCGTTCGCGCAGTTGCAGCGGGACGGTCACACGCACTGGCACGGCGTGCGCAATCACCAGGCGCGCAACCTGCTGCGCGACGAGATCGCCGTCGGCGACGGCGTGCTCTTCTACCACAGCAACCACGAGCCGATGGCGATCGTCGGCGTCGCCAAGGTCGCCAAGGCCGGCTACCCGGACCACACCGCGTTCGACGGCGCGAGCGACTACCACGACCCGAAGAGCGACCCGTCCGACCCGACCTGGTTCATGGTCGACATCGCCGTCGTCGGGCCGATGCGCGAGCCGGTGACGCGTGAGCGCTGCAAGCAGGAGCCCGCACTCGCCGGCATGGCGTTGCTGGCGCGCGGCAGCCGGTTGTCGGTGCAGCCGGTCACCAAGGACGAATGGAACGTGATCCTGCGCCTCGGCGGCCAGAAGGAGTCCTGGTGAACCCGCTCCGCATCGCGGCGATCCCGCTGTCGTTCGGTCTGCTCGGCGCGTGCGCGGGCGATCCCCCGGGTTACGACACGCCGGAGAGCGTGGTGCACGACCCGGAGGCCGACGTCTGGTACGTCAGCAACATCCGCGGCGCGCCGCTCGCGAAGGACAACAACGGCTACATCGCGCGCGTGTCGCCCGACGACGGTGCGATGCGGCGGTGGTGGATCGAGGGCGGCAAGAACGGCGTCACGCTGCATGCGCCCAAGGGCCTCGCGGTGTTCGCGGACCAACTGTGGGTCGCCGACATCGACGTGCTGCGCTGCTTCGATCGGCGGACTGGCAGCCCCGTCACGGAAGTCGCGATCCCGGGAGCCACGTTCCTCAACGACGTCTCGATCGCGCCGGACGGCGTCGTCTACGTCACCGACACCGGTCTCGACGCGCAGTTCGCGCCGACCGGCACCGACGCGGTCTGGCGCTTCGGCCCGTGGTCCCCGCCGGGATCCACGGCGTCCGGGGACCAGCCGCGCCCGCTCGGTCCCGAACCGCTGGCGCGCGGCGCCGACCTCGGGCAGCCCAATGGCCTGGTCGCCACGGCGACCGGCGTCTACGTCGTCAGCTGGCGCGACGGCACGTTCTTCCTGCTCGATCGGCGGGGCGTGCGGACCGACCTCGCCAAGGCGCCGGCCGCGCAACTCGACGGGCTCGTGCGCGTGACCGCACCCGATGGCGGCCGGCCGGCCTGGTACACGACGTCGTGGGCCGGCGCGTGCGTCTATCGCTTCGATCTCACCGGCGGCGTGCAGGCGCTGCCGCCGCGACTCGAGCAACCGGCCGACTGCGGGTTCGACGCGAGACGTCGGCTGCTGGTGGTGCCGTTGTTCGGCGGCAATCGGCTCGAACGGCTGTCGCTGTGAAGCTCCTGCCCGCGCGCGGCAGCGGTGCTACAGTGCGCGACGCCATGCGCGTTCGCGCCGCCACGAAAGAGAAGACCGCCAAGCAAGCCAAGCCGAAGACCGCGCTCGCTCCGCCGTGGAACGTCGTCGTGCACGACGATCCGGTCACGCTGATGAGCTACGTGACCAAGGTGTTCGTGCAGGTGTTCGGCTACGCCGAGGTGAAGGCGAAGCAGCTGATGATGGAGGTGCACAAGACCGGGCGGTCGGTGGTCTGGACCGGGGCGCGCGAGCAGGCCGAGATGTACGCGCAGAAGCTGCAGGCGCACCACTTGCTGACCACGCTCGAGGTCGTCGATGGCTGACGCGCCGCAGGGAGGGGTCTGATGTGGGTCGCGCGCGTCGACGAGGGCTACGTGTTCGGCGACCTCGCGCCGAGCAGCGTCGAGACGTTGAAGGGCATCCCGATGCTGATCGAGAGCGAGGATCCGCGCGTGCGCGGCCGGTTGCTCCCGGACACCTGCGACGACGAAGCCGACGCGGCGCACTGGCGCGAACACGCGGTGCCCGAACTCGAGCGGCTGTTCCTGTCCCGTGCGCAGCTCGTTCGGCGCGACCTCGCCGGCCTGCGCAAGATGTCGAAGTCGGAGCACCAGTTCCTGCTGCTGCCCGATGCGCACGTCAACGCCTGGCTGGCGGCGCTCAACGCGGCGCGGCTGGCGCTGTTCGAACTCAACGACCTGAAGGCCGCGGACATGGAGCCTGAGAACTTCGGCGCGTTGCAGGGCAAGCAGCAGGAGGCGCTGATGCGCATCCACCTGCTCGCCGAGATCCAGTCGGTGCTGCTGGGGGACTTCGAGGTCGAGTCGTGCGGTCCGTTCGGCGACTTCGTGCCCGAGTGACTCGGGCCCCGACGGTGGAACCGGCCGCCGGATGGGGTCGGCGCTTGCCAAGCGCCGTGCCGGCGCGAGGATGACCGGCCGCCATGAATCGTCTCACGCTCAGCGAGCAGTTCTTCCGCGACCAGGCCAGCGCCAACGCCAGTGGCGGCCTGTCGACGGTGCTCAACCGCTTCAGCCTGCTCGCGCGCATGCTCGCCAGCGAGATCATGCGCGCCGGCTTCGTCGGCAAGCTCGGCTACACCGGCACGACCAACGTGCAGGACGAGAACGTGCGTGCGCTCGACGTCATCAGCAACGACACCATGCTGCAGGTGTTCGAGAACATGCCGATGGTGTGCGGCGTCGCCAGCGAGGAGATGGACGACCTGCACGTGCTGCCCGGCGGCGAGAGCGGCAAGTACGTGATCACCGTCGATCCGCTGGACGGCTCGGGCAACGTCGACGTCGCCGGACAGATGGGCACGATCTTCGGCATCTACAAACGCAAGACGACGTCGGGCAAGCCGACGCTGGCCGACTTCCTGCAACCAGGCCGCGATCTGGTCGCCGCCGGCTACGTGCTCTACGGCCCGTGCACGATGCTCGTCTACTCGGCCGGCGGCCCGGTGAACGGCTTCACGCTCGATCGTTCGATCGGCACGTTCTTCCTCACGCATCCCGACATCAAGATCCCCGAAGGCGAAGGCAGCTACTCGGTCAACGAGGCGAACGAGAGCAAGTGGGACGAGAAGACCAGGGCCATGGTCCGCGCGTTCCGGCTGCAGGAGACGCAGTGCGGCAAGCGCGCGGCGCGCTACGCCGGGGCGCTGGTCGGCGACTTCCACCGCACGCTGCTCAAGGGCGGCATCTACATGTATCCCGGCGAGGCGAAGAAGCCCGAGGGCAAGCTGCGGCTGCTGTACGAGAACGCGCCGCTCGCGTTCTTGTGCGAGAAGGCCGGTGGGGCGGCGAGCAACGGCCGCCAGCGCATCCTCGACGTCGTGCCGACGAAGCTGCACGAGCGCACGCCGTTGTACCTCGGCAGCCGCGGCGACGTCGAAGAGGTCGGCCGGCGGCTCCAGTGATGGGCGGTGCTGCGCGCGTGCAGGTGACGGTGCGGTGCTTCGCGGCGGTGCGCGAAGCGATCGGCTGCGACAGCCTGCCGGTCGAGCTGGCGCCCGGCACCACGGTCGCGGGCTTGCTGCAGCAGCTCGTGGCGGCGCATCCGCGCCTCGGCCGCCTGCCGCTGGCGTTCGCGGTCAACCGCGACTACGCGCGCGGCGAGACCGTGCTGCACGACCACGACGAGGTGGCGTTCATCCCGCCGATCAGCGGCGGCAGCGGGGCGCACGACCTGTTCCGGTTCGACCTGGTGGAGGGCGTGATCGACCCGCGCGCGCTCGAACGCGAGTGCCGCACCGATGGGGATGGCGCCGTGGTGACGTTCGCCGGCACCACGCGCGACCACAACGAGGGTGCTGCGGTCGTGTCGCTGCGCTACGAGGCCTACGCCGAGATGGCGTCGCGGGTGATGGGCGCCATCTTCGAGGAGGCGGTGAAGCGGTTCCCGATCACGCGCGCTCGCGTCGTGCACCGGCTGGGCCTGGTGCCGGTCGGTGAGACGTCGGTCCTGGTCGTGGTCTCGTCAGCGCACCGCGGCCCGGCGTTCGACGCGTGCCGCTGGCTGATGGACCGCGTGAAGCACGAGGTGCCGATCTGGAAACGCGAGCAGCTGCGCAGCGGCGACGGCAGTCGCTGGATCGGCGAGCTGCCGCGGCGCGAAGACGGCTGACGCGCGTGGTGCCGCACCAGAGCACTCGCTACAACGGGCGCATGAAGTGTCGAATGGTCCGCGCTGCGGCGGCGAGCCGCGGCGAGGTGGTGTGTGTGTTCGTCGTCGAGGGGACCGTGCCGGACGCCGGATCGGCGCTGCGCGGCGCGGTTGCGGCGGCGAAGGCGACGGGGGACCTCAAGGGCACCTTTCGCAACGTCACGACGTTCCATCAGGGGAAGGGCGCTCCCTGCAAACGCCTGATCACGGTCGGCATCGGTGCTGCCGCGCGCATCGACACGGAACGGCTGCGGCGGGCAGCCGCCGTCGCGCAGGCGGCCGCGGCCGAACACGGCGTGGCGTCGTTTTCGCTCGTCGTACCCGAGGCGGCTCTCGGCAAGGTGGCTCCGGCGGCAGCGGGTGCGGCCGTCGCCGAGGGGCTGGTGCTCGGCGCCTACCAGTACGCGCCGCCGCGTCAGAAGCCGGCCAAGCCGCGGCACGCGCAGGCCGCGGTGGTCGCCGTCGTGGGTCGGGCCGCTCGTGACGAACGGGCGTTCGCCGCGGGCATGCGCCTTGGCGCGATCGGCGGTGAGGCGACCGTGTTCGCCCGCGACCTCGAGAACCTGCCGGCGAACCTGTGCACGCCGAGCCATCTGGCGCGCGCCGCGAAACGGCTCGCCGGCGGCCGGCTGCGCGTGAAGGTGCTCGACCGGAAGCAGTGCGAGCGGCTCGGCATGGGTGCGTTCGTCGGCGTCGCTCGCGGCGCCACCGAGCCGCTCAAGTTCCTCGTGCTCGAGCACCGCGTGCCCGGCGCCAAGCGCACGGTCTGCGTGGTCGGCAAGGGCCTGACGTTCGACACCGGCGGCATCAGCATCAAGCCGGCGGGCAAGATGGACGAGATGCGCTACGACATGTGCGGAGCCGGTGCGGTGCTCGGCCTGTTCCACGCGCTGGCGCACGGCGGGCTCGAGGGCACCAAGCCTCGGCACAACCTGGTCGGGCTGATCGCCGCGACCGAGAACGCGGTCGGTCCCGACGCCCAGAAGCCGGGCGACGTGGTGCGGGCGATGGACGGGCACACGATCGAAGTGCTCAACACCGACGCCGAGGGGCGGCTCGTACTCGCCGACGCGATCTGCTACGCCAAGCGGTTCTTCCGACCGGTGAAGATCGTCGACCTGGCGACGTTGACCGGCGCGGTGGTCCAAGCGCTCGGCCACGAGGTCGCGGGCATCATGGGCAACGACGACGGCCTGCGCGACGAAGTGGTCGCCGCGGGCAAGGCCGCCGACGAACCGCTGTGGCCGCTGCCGTTGTGGGAGTGCCACAAGGACCAGATGAAGAGCAAGTTCGCCGACCTCGCGAACATCAACGGCCCGCAGCACGGCAACGGCTCGACCGCGGGCGGTGCGTTCCTGTCGTTCTTCGCGGGCGACACCCCGTGGGTGCACCTCGACATCGCCGGCACCGCCTACGGCGGGCTCGCGAAGGACTACTACCGCGGCGGTGCTGCCGGCACGGCGGTGCGCACGCTGCTGCACTGGGTGCGGTCGCTGTGAGCGGACCAGGAAGCGCGCCATGACCGAAGCGATCATTCCGCCCAAGCCCCACATCGCCGCGCGCGCTCACGTCGCGTCGTTCGACGGCTACCAGCGCCTCTACTCCGCATCGATCGCCGATCCGGCGGCGTTCTGGGGCAACGTCGCGCGCCGGCTCGAGTGGTTCGTGCCGTTCACGCGGGTCGTCGACCAGGACTTCGCGCGTGGCCACGCGGCGTGGTTCGTCGGCGGCAAGCTCAACGCGTGCCACCAGTGCGTCGACCGTCACCTGCCGGCGCGCGCCGAGCAGACCGCGATCCTGTGGGCGCAGGACCAGCCCGGCGAGTACCGCCGCATCAGCTATCGCGAACTGCACGCCGAGGTCTGCCGGCTGGCGAACGCGCTGCGTGCGCACGGCGTCAAGAAGGGCGACCGCGTGTGCATCTACCTGCCGATGATGCCCGAGGCCGTCTACGCGATGCTCGCCTGCGCCCGCATCGGCGCCGTGCACAGCGTGGTGTTCGCCGGCTTCTCGGCCGCGTCGCTGCGCGACCGCATCGTCGACGCCGATTGCCGGATCGTGCTGACCGCCAACGAAGGGCTGCGCGGCGGCAAGACGATCCCGCTGAAGGCCACGGTCGACGAGGCCATCGCCGGACTGCCCGTGTCGAGCGTTCTCGTCGCGCGGCGCACCGACACGCCGGTGCCGATGCAGGCCGGGCGCGATCTCTGGATGGCCGACGAGATGGCCAAGCAGCGCGCGTATTGCCCGGTCGAGTGGATGGACAGCGA
>DDSQ01000020.1 GCA_002343845.1 Planctomycetes bacterium UBA2386
AGCCGGGCAAGTGCCGCCGCTGAGCCGCGAGCCGCACCGTGGCGTCGTTTCGCGTGATGTCCTACCGCGGCTCGCCTGCCTCTAGCCGGGCAAGTGCCGCCGCTGAGCCGCGAGCCGCACCGTGGCGTCGTTTCGCGTGATGTCCTACCGCGGCTCGCCGGCTCCTGCGGCGAACTTCACTTCCCCTTCTTCTTCTGCCAGCTGTCCTTGAGCCCGACGGTGCGCAGGAAGACCGGCGCGTCCGGGCGGCTGTCCTTGGCGTCGCAGCAGAAGTAGCCGACGCGCTCGAACTGGAAGCGCTCGCCGCCCTGCGCCTTCTTCAGCGACGGCTCGAGCTTGGCGCGCACGACCTTCTTGCTGTTCGGGTTCAGCAGCTTCAGGAAGTCGCCGCCGTCGGCGGATGCCGGATCGGGCGTCGTGAACAGGTGCTCGAACAGCCGGACCTCGGCGTCGATCGCGTGCGCCGCCGACACCCAGTGGATCGTCGCCTTCACCTTGCGGCCGTCCGGCGCGTTGCCGCCCTTCGTCGCCGGGTCGTAGGTGCAGTGCACCGCGGTGATGCGGCCCGCGGCGTCCTTGTCGACGCCAGTGCAGGTGACGAAGTAGCCAAAGCGCAGGCGCACTTCGCGGCCCGGTGCGAGGCGGAAGAAGTCCTTCGGCGGCGCCTCCATGAAGTCGTCCCGCTCGATCAGCAGTTCGCCTGCGAACGGCACCTCGCGCGTGCCGGCGGCCGGATCCTCGGGGTTGTTCTGGGCCGCGACCATCTCGACCTGGCCGGCGGGCCAGTTGGTGATGACGAGCCGGATCGGATCGAGCACCGCCATGCGGCGCAGCGCGTGCTTGTTGAGCCAGTCGCGCACGAAGAACTCGTAGAGGCCGATCTCGTGCGTGCTGTTGAACTTGGCGACGCCGACGTGCTTGCAGAACGCGACCAGCGCTTCGGGCGGCACACCGCGGCGGCGCAGCCCACGCAGCGTCGGCATGCGTGGATCGTCCCAGCCATCGACGTGCCCGCCCTCGACCAGCAGCAGGAGCTTCCGCTTGCTGGTCAGCATGTACTCGACGTTGAGCCGCGCGAACTCGATCTGCTGTGGCTTGTAGATGCCGAGCGAGTCGCAGAACCACTCGTACAGCGGTCGATGGTGTTCGAACTCGAGCGTGCACAGCGAGTGCGTGATGCCCTCGATCGAGTCGCACTGCCCGTGCGCCCAGTCGTACATCGGGTAGATGCACCACGCATCGCCGGTGCGCTGGTGGTGCATCTTCCGGATCCGGTACATCACCGGATCGCGCAGGTTCAGGTTGGCGTGCGCCATGTCGATCTTGGCGCGCAGCACGCGGCTGCCGTCGGCGAACGCGCCGGCCTTCATCTCGCGCAGCAGGCGCAGGTTCTCCGCCGGCGAACGGTCGCGGCACGGGCTGTTCTTGCCGGGCGCCGTCAGCGTGCCGCGGCTGGCGGCGATCGCGTCGGCGTCCTGGTCGTCGACGTAGGCGAGCCCCTTTTCGACGAGGCGCTCGGCCCACGCGTAGATCTGGTCGAAGTAGTCGGCCGCGTACAGCATCGCGTCCCAGCGGAAGCCGAGCCACTGCACGTCCGCCTTGATGGCGTCGACGTACTCCTGGTCCTCGGCGGCCGGGTTGGTGTCGTCCATGCGCAGGTTGCAGCGGCCGCCGAACTCCTGCGCGATCGAGAACGACAGCGTGATCGCCTTGGCGTGGCCGATGTGCAGGTAGCCGNNGTTGGGCTCCGGCGGGAAGCGGGTGACGACGTGCTGCACCTTGCCGGCCTGCAGGTCCGCGCGGATGCGGTCGCGGATGAAGTCGGAAGCGGGGGCGGCGTCGGGTGCGTTCGTCATCGGTCGTCGTTCGAGGGCAAGGACGATCGCGCCGCGGTCCGGTGAAAGCAACCGCGGCGGCCGTCGTGCCCGCCGACCGACTGCGTATGCTCGCACCGCGATGCCCGCCGGAACGATCCCCACGCCGCCGACTCCGACCGATCCGCTGGCGTCGCTGCCGCGCGCCGATCGGCACAAGCCGAGGTGCGGCCCAGTGCGGCCGTCGAAGAACGGCCGGCGCCGCGCCTACGTGCTGATCGCCGTGCACGTGCTGATCGGCTTGCACATCTGGCACTGGCTCGCGACCGGATCGTCGCTGACGCCGCTCGAACCGTCCGAGGCGATGCAGACGGTGGAACTCGGCAAGCTCAACGCCGGCTTCCTGTTCTTCGCCGCGATGATCCTGACCACGCTGGTGTTCGGCCGCTGGTTCTGCGGCTGGGCGTGCCACGTCGTGGCGCTGCAGGACATGTGCGCGTGGCTGCTCGGCAAGCTCGGGCTGCGGCCGCGGCCGGTGCGGTCGCGCCTGCTGGTGTTGGCGCCGTGGGTGGTCGCCGGCCACATGTTCGCCTGGCCGATCGCCGAGCATCTGTTCGGGCTGCGCACACTGCCCTCACCGGCGAGCTGGGAACGGCATCTCACGACCCACGACCTGTGGGCGACGTTCCCCGGGCCGCTGATGGGGATCGGCACGCTCGTCGTCGTCGGCTTCCTGATCGTGTGGTGGCTCGGGGCGAAGGGCTTCTGCTCGCATGGCTGCCCCTACGGCGCCTTCTTCGCGGTCGCCGACCGTTTCGCACCGCTGCGCATCAAGGTCAGCGACGCCTGTGACGCGTGTGGCCACTGCACCAGCGTGTGCACGAGCAACGTGCGCGTGCACGAGGAGGTCGCCAAGCACAAGCAGATCGTCGACCCCGCCTGCATGAAGTGCCTCGACTGCGTGTCGGTGTGTCCGAAGGACGCGCTGTCGGTCGGGTTCGCGATGCCGAAGCCCTTCGTGGTGAGCCAGCAGCGCATCCGCGCGCGCGCCGACTTCACCTGGCCCGAAGAAGTGCTGCTCGCGGTCGTGGCGCTGGTGAGCACGCAGTGGGTGTTCCGCGGCGCCTGGTTCGGCGACGGCATCCCGTTCCTGATGGCCGTTGGTCTTGGCGCCATCACCGCGGTGTTCACGCTGCTCGTCTGGCGGCTGCTGCGGCGGCCGGACGTGACGTTCCAGCACTCCGCGTGGAAGGCCGGCGGCCGGTTCACGCGCGGGGGCCGTCTCGCGATGCTGGCGCTTGGCGCCTGGCTCGTGTTCAGCGCTCACACGTTCGTCGTGCAGCGCCTGCTCGGCGTCGCCGAAGCGGCGGTGCACGACCCGGAACGGCGGCCGGTGCACGCGGCGTTCTACGAGACGCGCGTGGTGCCGCCGGCCGAACTGGAGGCGGTGCTCGCCGGGATCGATCGGTACCTCGCGTGGTCGATCTCCGACGAGCCCAAGCAACGCGAACTGCGGGCCCTCGTGCTGCGCGCGCTCGGACGGCACGTCGACGCCGAGCAGGAGCTGCTCGCGGCTGCCGGCAGCGACGTGCTGCGTTTCGACGAAGCGAACCTGGCGCTCGCCAGCTACCACATGGATCGCACGCGGCGGCGTTACGCCGATGCCGAGCGGCTCGTCGCCCACGTGCTGCAGCACGCGCCCCAGCATCCGATCGCCAGGTTGCTGGACGAGCAGCTGCGGTCGCTGCCGCGCTGACGGCAGAACGCATGCGGTCGGGAGGAGGCGCGGTCCACGAATGCCGCGGCGACCGGGCAAGATCTGACTGCATCGTCGACGTACCCATGGGATGGCGAAGTCCCGATCGGAGCGACTTGACGAATGCGGGTCGGCTCGGCACGCTCCCCCTGTCTCGTCTGGCTGCGAAGAAGTAGAGTCTTGAGGACGCTCGGCGTTCCGTCGGGCGGGGACTGCGAACGCGCGGCCGCGAGTGCAGGTGAAGCATGAGTTCTCCCAGCTCCCAGCTCCCAGCTCCCGCGTAGCGATGTTGGCGATCGCCGCCGGCTTGGCCGCCGTCGTCACCAGCCCGCTGGCCGCGCAGGCGGTACCGCCACAGATGCGGTACTCGACGCACGACCAGACGCTGCCGATTCTCGGTGGTGGCGGCGAGCCCGTTCCGGGTGGCGACTTCTTCGAGTGGGCGGTCGACGCGAAGTCGCCTGGTGACGGGCGGACCTACACCGTGAGCACGATCACGGTGCGGCAGGCCGGGTTCGGTAGCGTCTACTCGGGCTTCACGACGGACCCTGCCTTCGGCTTGCCTGGGTTCGTTCTCCCCGCGCCACTCCAGCGCCAAATCACGATCCTGCAGGTCACCGATGCGACGCAGGCAATCGTCGCGCAGAGGTACTTCTACGGTTTGACAGGATCATCCGAGGATCCGGACTACAGCCGAGCGACCAACGCTCGTGCGATCTCCGTTTGGCCCGCGGTGGGCGGGGGCACGCGCGTGGCGATCTGCGGCGAGACGTTCGACGAGCGTCTGCCCAATAGCCAGTCGCCTGGGTGGCCGACAGCGACTGGCCTCGCGAGTTCGGGCTTCTTCGCCGTGTTCGATGGCGCCGCGAACCTGCAGTGGACCTATCACCTGTTCGGCGCCGCTGGCAGCGAGAACAGCATCGTGACCGACGTCAGCATCCGGACCGAGATGGTGGGCTCCGTGCTGTACGACGTCGTCACCTACTGCGGCATCTCGTCGCAGGGCAACCCGGCGACCAACGGGTCGATGACGACAATCGCTCCTTTCGTGGCGCCGCCTGGAATCCCAGGCTGCACCGCACCGGCCGCCGGCAACACCAACAACGGCGTCGGCCAGTGGGATGGGTTCGTCGGCCGCGCTCGGCGACCGGTCGGCGGCGGAGCCATCCAGTCGGTGTTCCACTCCGTCGTCGGCGGCGTGCAGCAGGACGGCCTGTTCGGTCTGGCCGAGATCGATGTCGACCGCTTCGTCGTCGTTGGCTCGACGGGCGCGACCGGGACGGTCGGTGCAGGAGGTGCCTCGTTCCCCTTCCTGAGCCTGCCGGGCGGCGTCTGCCTGGTCGGAACCCCCCTGCTCTACACGATGGGCGTGATGATGGTCTTCGACGCCTCGACCGTCGCCGGGGGCAACCTGACGCTCGAGAGCACGCAGTGGTACGGCGCCATCCAACGCGTCGGCACGGGTAGCTCCGGCGTGCTCATCGAGACCAGGACCGTACTTCGGGACGTGATGGTGCAACCTGGCTACCTGGGGGGCCTGCCGCATTGCGTCGCCGTCGGCTCGACGAACGACTCCATCTTGTTCAGCCAGTTCAGCAGTCTGGTCGCGGCTCCTCAAGCGACGTTCGGCGGCGGCGGCTCGGACGGCCTCATCGTCACCAGTTGGATCACTCCGGGTGGTCAGACGACGATCGCGGGTTCGTATCGAGGTGGCGAGGGCTCTCAGTTCCTGACCGGTGTCGGCGGCTGGAACGAGTTCACGGACCAGTTCGTGGTCACGGGCGTCTTGGAAGGCCCCACGGTCAGGCAGATCGACATCGGCAACTACTACGTCGACACGAGCCGGGGGTCGCTCTACAAGTCGCTCGTCGGCATGCAGAGCGTGGAGGTCGGCGGCTCCGGCAGCGACTACCCCACCGCGATCGGAACAGCGAACGGCAGCAGTTCGTTCGCGGAGTTCGGACTCGGCAACCCGTCGGGCGGCGGCATCGCGGTCGACGACGAGGCGCGGGTCACCGTCGTCGGCACGACCGCGAGTTCGAACTACCCGGCGCCGACGGGCCGCCCCAAGACCGGTTTGGTCAACGACGCGGTGCGTTCGGTGTTCCACATGCTGCCACCGAACTCGGGGCGCACCGATGGCACCTACTCGGGGATCGGTGCGCCGCCGGTGACGTTTCCGCTGGCCGGGTTTCCTGGGGGCACGACGCCGCAATGCGCGCTGACGCCGTTCGGGTCGCAGGTTGGTCTGGCTCCGGCGCAGCTGCCCCGCATGCAGATCGACCTGGAAGGGCCGCCCGCACCGCCGCCGGCGATTCCTGGCGTGCCATCGGCGGGCAATCCGATCGCGCTGGTCGTGTCCCGGCCGCCGGTGGCGTCCGCACCTCCGATCACCGGTCAGGTGTCCGGCTGGCAGATCGACTTCCCGGGCTCGGGCCCTGGTCCGACGCTGCTGCCGAATGGGGTGGTCCTCTGGATGACCAACAGCCCCGCGTTCCTCGTGCACTTTTCTGGACCCGAAGCGACCCTGCGCGCCCAGTGGACGTTGCCAGCGGGGTCGTCGGCGACGGTCTCGATCCAGCTTGGCTGCGGCTTGCCGACGGCGACGACCTACGCCGGGTGCAGCGTGGCGACCGACTTCGTGGCGAGTCCGGCGTTGTGGTTCACCTTCTGAACCCATGGTGCTTCTGGCTCTTTCCGGTCGCGTTCGATCCGGCATCGCAGTGCGCGATGCCGGATCCGACCGGCGTGGCTCCCGATCCCATCCACGGAGGCGTACGGTGAAGACGGTCGTTCCTGATGCACTCGGTGTCGCGTTGTGCTTCGTCGTGGCGAGCGCGGCGTCGGCGCAGAGCTACGTCTGTGCCTGGGGCAGAGTGTGCTTCGATTCGCGCGCGATGGACACGCCCTGCGTCAAGGTCGTGGCTGCGGGCTACAACACATGCACCCTGCACGCGGACGGCGCCATCTACATGCAGGGCGCGAGTGGGCCCGAACGCCACGGCGTGGTGCCGCCACCGCCGCCGGGCAGGCGCTACGTCGACATGCACTTCGGCAGCTTCGGCCTCGGCCTGCTCGACGATGGCAACCTGGTCGGTTGGGGGACGATGCCCGGCACCTTGGCGTACGGCGTGATCCCGATTCCGCCGCTGCCTCCGGGGCTGCGCTACACCCGCATGGCGGCGGGCTTGCACGGGATCGCCGAGCGCTCCGACGGGTCGTTCGTGACGTGGGGCCCGAACCAATTCGGGCAAGGCAACCTGCCAGCACTCCCGCCAGGGACCACGGTCACGCAGTTCGACGCGATGGTGAACCACAGTGCGATGCTGCTGTCGGACGGGTCGCTCGTGATGTGGGGCGCCAACACGTATGGCCAGTGCAATGTGCCGCCGCTGCCGCCGGGCGTTCGATACCAGTTCTTCGAGCTGGGACCCCGACACACGCTGGCGCTGCGCAGCGACGGGGAGATCGTGGCCTTCGGCAACAACACGTCGGGGGAGTGCAACGTGCCGCCGTTGCCCGCGGGTGTCCGGTACGTCACCTGCTCGGCGGGCGGGATGTCTCACAGCTACTTCAGCGTCGCGGCGCGGTCCGACGGCGCGCTCGTCGCCTGGGGCAACAACGGCCTCGGGCAGTGCAACGTGCCGGCGCTGCCGGCTGGCATTCGCTGCCGGCAACTGGCGGCGGGCGGGTATCACGGGCTCGCCCTGCTTGCTGACGGAACCCTGATGACCTGGGGCGATTCGCTCAACTACCCGACCGGTGTGCCGGCACTGCCCTCGGGCGGATCGGGACCGGCGGTTCGGTTCGCGGATGCAAGCTTGGGTTTGTTCCACACGGTGGTTGCACAGACCGATGGCGCGATTCGAGCATTCGGCGAGGACAACATAGGACTCTTGAACGTACCGGCATTGTCGCCGAGCGACCGAGCCGTCAAGGTCCGTGCGGACGCCCATCACAGTGCAGCCGTGCTGCGTGACGGGCGAATCATCGCCTGGGAGATCAACGGCGGTGGCCAGTGCAACGTGCCGTCGCTACCGCGGGGCACGACCTACTTCGATGTCGTGCTTGGACCTGGGCATACGGTCGCTCTGCGATCCGATGGCGAAGCCCTTGCGTTCGGCTGGCCAACGCTCTCACAAACGACGATCCCGCTGCGTCCGCCCGGCGTTTCCTTCGTCGCGGCGGACGCCCACTACGGCAAGAACTTCCTGGTGCAGTCCGACGGCAACATCGCCGTCTCTGGAGCGGCAACAGGTGCCGTTCCGCCGCCGCCGCCGCCGGCCGGTCTCCGCTACGTCGCCGTGGCGACGGGAAGCTCAATGGACGCCAACGTCGCCCTGCGGTCGGACGGTGAGGCGATCCTCTGGAACCACGCCGGTGGTCCAACCTTGATCTGGTCGCCGGTCCCCCCATTGCCCTTCGGGGTCGTCTACGTCGAGGTGTCGGGGCGCGCGACCCACTTCGTGCTGCGCCGATCGGATGGCCAGGTGACGATGTGCGGCAATGTGGGGGACAACTACGAGTTCGTCAGCTTCGTGCCCCCGCTCGCGCCCGGAACGAGCTACGTGCAGGTCTCGTCGTATGCCGACGTATCCCTCGGCCGCGTCGGCCCGACCACGACCTACGTCTCCTTCGCCCAGGGCTGCGCCGGCTCGCGCCCGCCGACGCGCCTCGTGCCGCGCGAGACGCCGCGCATCGGCCGCAACCTGCAGGTGACGCTGTTCGACCTGCCGGCCAACGTCGCGCTCCTGGCGATGGGATTCCAGCGGACCTCGCCGCTGTCGCTCGCCTCGCTCGGCATGCCGGGTTGCGACCTGCACATCAGCGTCGATGCGACGGCCGGTCTCTCGGGGCAGCAGAATCAGGCCCAGTGGTCGCTGCCGATCCCGGATTTGCCGAGCCTCGTCGGGCTGCGCTTCTACAACCAGGCGCTCGTGCTCGACCCGAACGCCGGCAACGGGCTTGGCGCCGTCCTCTCGGACGCCGCAGAAGGCGTGATCGGCTATCCGTGATCGGGCCATGTGCTGCGGCACGCGTCCCAGCACCCGGTCGCCCGGCTGCTGGACGAGCAGCTGCGGTCGCTGCCGCGCTGACGGCTTGACGGCCGGCGCCGTGTCGCGGTAGAAGGCCGCGCGACAACTCATCCAGACCAGCCGAGGGCCGGGCCCGACGACGCTGGGGCAACCACGCACGATCGCGAGATGGCTCGCGAACCCGCTGCGCAGGTGCCAAATCCCGCGGCCAGCCCTTCGTGCTCGTGTGAGCAAGGAGGCCGGAAGATGAGCTTGCATGCGACGCCGCGGCGTCGCCGCAGGCGCATCTCGGCGCGCGGGGGACTGGGAACGGGCCCGAGAGGTTCTCCATGTCTGCCAGTCTTCCTGTCGGTTCCCTCGGCGCGGCTGCTGCCGCCGCGCCCGTTTCCGGTGTCGTCGGCGACCCAGCATCGACGGCCACTCCGTCGCGCGATGCATTCCGTTCGTCGGGCCAGTCGCCCGGCGTGCGCACCCTGCACCTGGTCGGCCCGGGTCGCGTCGGCCGCGCGTTCCTGCAGCAGCTCGGCGACCTGCCGGTGCGCGTCGTCGCCGTCAGCGACGCGTCGGCGACCGTGTTCGATCGCGCCGGGATCGGCATCGACGCACTCGTCGCGCACAAGGCCTCCGGCGGTGCGCTCGCAACCTTGCCGCGCGCCGAGTCGATCCCGACCGAACTCGCGATCCGCATCGTCGCGGCCGACATCGTCGTCGATGCGACGCCGAGCGATGCCGGAGCGACGGCGGCGGCGGTGCAGCGTGGTCGCGCCGCCCTGCAGAACGGCGCCTTCCTGGCGCTGAGCGGCAAGAACGCGCTCGCGGCGCAGGCGCCCGAATGGCTGCTCGGCGCGTTCCGCGATCGCGTCGGCGTGCACGCGGTGCTCGGTGGCTCCGGGCAACAGCTCGTGCGCGAACTGCCCGAGCTGCGCGCGCACTGTCGCGCCTTGGCGCTCGTCGGCAACGTCACGACGACCGCGATCCTCGAGGCGATCGAAGGTGGCGCCACGCTCGCTGAGGGGCTCGCCGCGGCGCGCGCGCGCGGCCTGCTCGAACCCGATCCGACGCTCGATCTCGACGGCAGCGACGCGGCGACCAAGCTGCGCGCGGTGTGGGGGGCGGTGTTCGGCGAGAGCGGGACGCCGAGCGTGCCGCCGGAGCGCGTCGCGCGCGAGGACCTGCGCGCCCTCGACCCGACGGTGCTGCGCGAACGTGCGGCGCGCGGCAGCACGACGCGGCTCGTCGCCCGCGGCAGCCGTGGCGGCAGCGACCTGCGCGTGCAGTTCGAGGAGGTCCCGCTCGGTTCGCCGCTCGCGGCACCGCCCGATCGCGTCGTCTACGGCTACGAGTTGCCGGGCGGGCTGCGCGTGCACACCGGACTCGCCGTCGGCCACGAGCGCACCGCGGCGGCCCTGCTCGCCGATGTTCGCCAGGCGAGTGGCGTGGAGGTGCGGTCATGAGTGCTTCGATCACCGTTGCTCCCGGCGTCGACCTCTGCCACCTGCCGGCGACGTGGCCGCTCAGCAATGGCGGCGTGCTCGTCGGCGGCGTGCTCGCCTACGAACGCCAGGGCCCGCGCGAGGCGCCGACGATCGCCGTGCTCGGTGGCATCTCGGCCGGTGCGCACGTCAGCGCGCACGCGGCGCGCCCCGAACGCGGCTGGTGGGACGACCTCGTCGGCCCCGGGCGTGCCATCGACACCACACGCTTCCAGGTGCTGTCGTTCGACTGGCTCGGCGGTGCCGGAGGATCGAGTGCGCCCGCAGCGGGCGAGTCGTTCCCGTTCGTCGCCGCCGAGGACCAGGCCGCAGCGCTGTG
Source organism: Planctomycetes bacterium UBA2386 (assembly GCA_002343845.1). Next base: position 10,419 of record DDSQ01000020.1, read on the forward strand.
GCAGCTCTGCGACTCCCTGCGCATTGCCGGGCTGCGCGCGATCATCGGCAGCAGTTATGGCGGCATGGTGGCGCTGCACGCCGCCGCCGCAGAGCCAGCGCGCGTCGAACGGCTCGCCGTGATCGCGGCCGCGCACCGCAGCCACCCGCAGGCCAGCGGCTGGCGCGCCGTGCAGCGGGAGATCGTGCAGCTCGGTGTGCAGACCGGCCGACGCGCGTCGGCCCTCGCACTCGCGCGGCAACTGGCCCTGCTCGGGTATCGCACGCCCGATCTGCTGCACGAACGATTCGCCGAGCCGGCGACGATCGACGGCGACGACGTCCACACGCCGGTGCAGGACTGGCTCGCCGCGCGCGGCGAGCACTTCGCGGCGCGATGGACGGCCGAGCAGTTCCTCTGCCTCAATCGCTCGATCGATGCGCACGCGATCGACCCATGCACGGTTTCGGTGCCGACGTCGCTGCTGGCGTTCCCCGGCGACCAGCTCGTGCCGCCCGCGTGCGTGCGCGAACTGGCGCTGGCGCTGCCGGACCTGCGCGTGCACCGCGAGCTGCGGTCCCGCTTCGGCCACGATGCCTTCCTCAAGGAGCCGGCCCTGGTCGGCGCGTTCGTGCGGGAGGTGCTGTCGTGAGCCTGGCTCCCGAAACCGTGGCGGTTCGCGCCGCGATCGCCACCGATCCGACGCATGGCGCCGTGGCGCCGCCGCTGGTCCTGTCGGCGAACTTCGCGTTCGCGGGCTTCGGCCAGAAGCGCACCTACGACTACACGCGCAGCGGCAACCCGACGCGCGACGACCTGGCGCAGGCACTCGCTGCGCTCGAAGGCGGCGCCGGTGCCGTGGTCACCGCGACCGGCATGGCGGCGATCACGTTGGTGCTGCACCAGCTCCGACCGGGGGAACTCCTCGTCGTTCCGCACGATGGCTACGGCGGTACCTGGCGTCTCGTCGACGCGCTCGCAGCGAAGGGCCACTTCGAGGTCGCGTTCGTCGACCAGCGCGATCCGGATGCGCTGGCCGCAGCGCTGGCGCGGCGGCCGCGGCTGGTGTGGGCCGAATCGCCGAGCAACCCGCTGCTGCGGCTCGTCGACCTGCGTGGTCTGGCGACGGCCTGCCATGCGGCGGGTTCGTTGCTCGCGGTCGACAACACGTTCCTGTCGCCGGCCCTGCAGAACCCGCTGCACCTCGGCGCCGATCTCGTCGTGCACAGCACGACCAAGTACGTGAACGGCCACAGCGACGTGGTCGGCGGTGCGGTGGTCGCGAAGGACCCGGCCCTGCACCAGCAGCTCGCGTGGTGGGCGAACGCGCTCGGCATCACCGGGGCGCCGTTCGACGCCTGGCTGACGTTGCGCGGGTTGCGCACGCTCGCGCTGCGCATGCGCCAGCACGAAGCGAACGCGCGCGTGCTCGCGGCCGTGCTCGCCGCGCACCCGGCGGTGCGCGCCGTGCACTGGCCGGGACTGCCGCAGCATCCGGACCATGCGTTGGCGTGCACGCAGCAGCGGGGTTTCGGCGGCATGCTGTCGTTCGAACTGGCGGACGCCACCGCGGCGGCGGCGTTCGTCGAGGGACTCGGCTGCTTCACGCTCGCCGAGTCGCTCGGGGGTGTCGAGAGCCTGGTCGCGCACCCGGCGACGATGACGCATGCGTCGATGGCGCCCGAGGCGCGCGATCGTGCTGGCATCACCGACGGCCTGCTGCGGCTGTCGGTCGGCATCGAGGCGGCGGCCGACCTGCGTGCGGACCTGCTGGCGGCGCTGGACCGTGTGGCAGCACTGCCGGCACGGGTGCCGATCGTGGCTGCGAGCGAGCCCGAGCGAATTGCTGCATCCGCGCATCGTGCGGGTGCGGTAGCGTGCGCGCACCAGACCCTGCGGGACTCTTCCGACCCGCACGACTTCGCATGATCCACCCGAACGCGCTCGTACATCCGTCCGTCGACGTGCGTGGCGCCCACATCGGCGCCTTCGCCATCGTCGAGGCCGGTGTCGTGCTGGGCCAGGGCTGCACGATCGGCGAGCACGCGGTGGTGCGGGCGGGCTGCGAACTCGGCGACGGCGTGGTCGTCGACAGCTTCGCGGTGGTCGGCGGCGCGCCGCAGATGCGCGGCGCGGTGCCGCCCGCGGGCGTCGTGCGCATCGGCGCGCGCACCGTGCTGCGCGAAGGCGTGACGGTGAACCGGCCGACAACGGCCGGGGGCGCCACGATCCTCGGGAACGACTGCATGCTGATGGCCAACAGCCACGTCGGCCACGACTGC
>DDSQ01000091.1 GCA_002343845.1 Planctomycetes bacterium UBA2386
TCGACATCTACGGCCTGTCGGAGATCATGGGCCCGGGCGTCGCCTGCGAGTGCGAGTGCCGCGCCGGGCTGCACGGCTGGGAGGACCACTTCCTGTTCGAGCTGATCGACCCGGACAGCGGCGAGCGGGTCGACGACGGCGCAGCCGGCGAGCTGGTCATCACCACGCTGACCAAGGAGGCGCTGCCGATGCTGCGCTACCGCACGCGCGACATCACGCGGCTGGACACGGCACGCTGCGCCTGCGGCCGCACGCACCTGCGCATCCTGCGCGTGGCCGGCCGCAACGACGACATGCTGATCATCCGCGGCGTCAACGTCTATCCCTCGCAGGTCGAGGCCGTGCTCGTCGGGCGTCCCGGCGTCGCGCCGCACTACCAGCTGGTCGTCGAGCGCCAGGGCTCGCTGGACCACCTGCGCATCGAGGTCGAGGCGCTGCCCGACATGCCGTCCGAAGGCTATGCCGCGCTGGCCGGCGACGTGCGCCACCACGTCAAGTCGATGATTGGCGTCAGCGCCGACGTCGCCGTGCTCGCCCCGGGCGCGATGCCGCGTTCGCAAGGCAAGGCGGTGCGCGTGCGCGACCTGCGCCGCAGCGAGGGAGCCCCGCGATGACGACGCACCTGCTGACCCTGACCGTCAACGGGCGCGAGCGCACGCTGGCCGCCCGCGACGGCCTCACGCTGCTCGAGCTGCTGCGCGATGCGCTGATGCTGACCGGCACGAAGCAAGGCTGCGACGGCGGCGAGTGCGGCGCCTGCACCGTGCTGATCGACGGCGAGCCGCACCTGGCCTGCCTGACGCTGGCCGCCCGGCTCGACGGCCGCGCGGTGGAGACGATCGAGTCGCTGGCCGGCCCGTCGGGCGTGTCGGCGCTGCAGCGGGCGTTCCACGAGCGGCTGGGCACGCAGTGCGGCTTCTGCACACCGGGCATGGTGATGGCCGCCGAGGCGCTGCTGCGCCGTGAACCGCACCCGAGCGAGGCGCGGATCCGCGAGGCGCTGTCGGGCAACCTGTGCCGCTGCACCGGCTACGTGAAGATCGTCGAGTCGGTGCAGGCCGCGGCGGAGGACCGGGCATGAAAGCCCAGACCCTGCCCGCGCGCGACGCCGCCCCACCGGCGCACCCGGTCGGCCAGCGCACGCCGCTGATCGACGGCCTGGACAAGGTCAGCGGCCGCGCGCGCTACACGGCCGACCTGCCCTTCCCCGGCGCGTGGGTCGGGCGCATCGGCCGCAGCCTGATCGCCCACGGCCTGATCCGCTCGATCGACACCGCGGCCGCACGGGCCCTGCCCGGCGTGCGCGCGGTGATCACCGGCGCCGACTTCGCCGCCCCGTACGGCGTGATCCCGATCGCGCAGAACGAGTGGCCGCTCGCCCGCGGCAAGGTGCGCTACCGCGGCGAGCCGCTGTTCGCCGTGGCGGCCGACGACGAGGCGGCGGCCGAGGCCGCGCTGGCGGCGGTGCGCGTGGACATCGAGCCGCTGCCGGCGCACTTCGACTGCGACAGCGCGCGCGCGCCGGGCGCGGTGCTGCTGCACGACGACAAGGCCGGCAACCTCGAGCGCAGCGTCGAGCACGACTTCGGCGACGTCGAGGCCGGCTTCGCTCGCGCCGACCGCGTCGTCGAACGCCGCTTCCACTGCGCCGAGCTCGCCCACGCGCAGCTCGAGCTGAACGCCAGCGTCGCGCAGTGGGACGTGGGACAGCAGCGCCTGACCGTGCACTCGGTGACGCAGGTGCCGTACTACCTGCACCTGACGCTGGCGCAGACGCTCGGGCTGGACACCTCGGCCGTGCGCGTGGTCAAGCCCTTCGTCGGCGGCGGCTTCGGCCACCGCGTCGAGCCGCTGAACTTCGAGATGGTCACCGCCGCGCTGGCGCGGGCCGCCGGCGGCACCGTGCGCCTGGAACTGACGCGCGAGGAGACCTTCCTGACGCACCGCGCGCGGCCCGACAGCGACATCCGGCTGCGCATCGGCGTCACCGCGGCCGGCGAGATCACCGCCGTCGACGCCGAGGTCGTGCAGCGCGGCGGCGCGTACGCCGGCTACGGCTTGGTGACCATCCTCTACGCCGGCGCGCTGCTGCACGCGCTGTATCGCGTCGGCGCCGTGCGCTACCGCGGCTGGCGCGTCTACACGAACCTGCCGCCGTGCGGCGCGATGCGCGGCCACGGCGCGGTCAACGTGCGCTTCGCCTTCGAGTCGGTGCTCGACGAGCTGGCCGGGGAACTCGGCCTGGACCCGTTCGCGCTGCGCCGCGCGAACCTGATCACGCCGCCGTACCGCACCCTCAACGACCTGCAGGTCAACTCCTGCGGCCTGCCGCAGTGCCTGGACGCCGTCGAGCGCGCCAGCGGCTGGCGCGAGCGGCGCGGCCGGCTGCCGCAGCGGCCCGGCGCGCGCCGCGGCCTCGGCATGGCCTGTTCGCACTACGTCTCGGGATCGGCCAAGCCGGTGCACTGGAGCGGCGAGCCGCATGCGGTGGTCGCGCTGAAGCTCGACTTCGACGGCAGCATCACGATCCTCAGCGGCGCCGCGGACATCGGCCAGGGGTCGAGCACGCTGCTCGCGCAGGTCGTCGCCGAGGTGCTGCTGCTGCCGATGTCGCGCATCCGCGTCGTCGCCGCGGACAGCGCGCTGACGCCCAAGGACAACGGCTCGTACTCGTCGCGCGTCTCGTTCATGGTCGGCAACGCCGCGCTGCGGGCGGGCCAGGCGCTGCGGGAGGTGCTCGTCGAGGCCGCGGCGCGCAGCCTCGGCTGCCGCGCCGGGGCCGTCGAGTGGCTCGGCGAACGCTGCACGAGCACCGGCGGCGAACGCTCCTTGGACTTCGCGCAGGTGGTCCGCGCCGCCCTCGCCGACAGCGGGACGCTGACCGTCAAGGGCAGCTGGTCGACCCCGCCGGAAACCCAGGGCGGCAAGTTCCGTGGTGCCGCGGTCGGCTCGACCGCCGGTTTCTCGTACAGCGCGCAGGTCGTCGAGGTCGAGGTCGACGACGAGACCGGCGCGGTGCGCGTGCTGCAGTGCTGGACCGCGCACGACTGCGGCCGCGCGCTGAACCCGCTGGCCGTCGAGGGCCAGGTGCAGGGGGCCGTGTGGATGGGCCTCGGGCAGGCCCTCACCGAGGAGACGCACTACCACGAGGGGCTGCCGCTGCGCGCGAACTTCCTGGACTACCGCGTCGGCACGGCCGTGGAGTCGCCGCCGATCGACGTGACGCTCGTCGAGAGCCTGGACCCGCTCGGGCCCTTCGGCGCGAAGGAGGCCAGCGAGGGCGGGCTGCACAGCGTGCCACCGGCGCTGGCCGCGGCCGTGCACGACGCCGTCGGCGTGCGCCTGCGCGAGCTGCCGATCACGCCGGACCGCCTGCTGCAGGCGCTCGTCGAGCGGCAACGCGAGCAGCGCCGCAGCGCCCGCCGGCCGCCGCCGACGCCCGCGGCCGCGCCTGGCGCAACCCCCGCCACCGGGAGACCCGCATGAGGCCGCTGCCCGATCTCGAGCTGCTGCGCCCGGCGACCGCGGCCGACGCCGTGCTGCTGCTGCGCCGCGACGCCACCCGCGCGATCGCCGGCGGGACCGACCTGCTGCCGAACCTGCGGCGCGGGCTCGGCGTGCCGCGCCGGCTCGTCGATCTCGGCGCGATCCACGGTTTCGCCAAGGCCGAGGCCCTGCCGACGCACTGGCGGCTCGGGGCGGGGCTGACGCTGGCCGCGCTGGCCGCCCACCCGGGGATCGGCGCCGCGCTGCCCGCCCTCGTGCAGGCGGCCGCAGCGGTGGCCGGCCCGGCGCACCGCACGTCGGCCACGCTCGGCGGCAACCTGTGCCAGGACACGCGCTGCGTCTTCGTCAACCAGGGGGCCTGGTGGCGGGGCGCGATCGACGGTTGCCTGAAGGCCGGCGGCACGGTGTGCCACGTCGCGCCGCAGGGCCGGCGCTGCCGCGCGGCCTACGAAGGCGACGTCGCGGCGGCGCTGATCGCGCTGGACGCGCAGGTCGCGACACTCGGCCCGCAGGGGCCGCGCCAGCTGCCCGTGCACGCGCTGTACCGCGACGACGGCGCCNNTGCCGCTGCCGGCCGCCGGCAGCGCGAACGGCTACCGCAAGCAGCGCGTGCGCGGTGCGATGGACTTCCCGCTGGCCGGCGTGGCCGCCAGCCTGCGGCGCGACGGCGGCGTTCTGGCCACGCTGGCGGTCGGGATCACCGGCACCGACTCGCAACCACTGCGCCTGGCGGGCACCGAAGCCCTGCTCGGCCGCACGGTGGACGACACGCTGCTGGCCGAGCTCGGCCGCCTCGTGCAGCAGCAGGTGCACCCGATGCGCAGCACGGTCACCGCGGCCCACCACCGGCGACTCGTCGCGGCGGTCGCCGCGCAGCGGCTCGTGCGCGAGCTGTGGGGTCGATGAACGGGGCCTGGCACCTGCTCGAAAGGCACGACGCGTC
>DDSQ01000165.1 GCA_002343845.1 Planctomycetes bacterium UBA2386
GCTACCTCCGCTGCGCGGGGCTGGATGGCTGCTCCTGAGAGCGCCGAGCAGCCTCCGAGCAGACACCCGCGCCTCTCTCGCTGCGCGCGGCTGGGCGCGGGGTTGGGCGGTTCCTCGTAGACCGCAGAGACGCCACGAGTAGGCGCTCGCCGTCGCAGCGGGGTTCCCTGGCCTCGTTGTTGCTCGCCAAGCGACGGCACCTCGGGACGAGGCACATCGTCCAAGCTCCGGGGTGATCGACGTCGGGCCACCGACGTGTACCGTCGCCCCCACGACGACTACGCTCTCGCCGAACTGGAGAACCCATGCTGATCCAACGCCTGTCGCTCGCGTGCTCCCTTGCCCTCGCCGTCGGCACTGCTGCCGCCCAGACGGTCCATCAGGTTGGCATTGGTGGCTTCATGACCATCGACGCAGCAATCGCTGCTGCGTCGCCTGGCGACACCATCCTGGTCGCCCCCGGCCAGCATGCGCCGTTCACGCTGCAGAAGGGACTGACGATCCGCGGCTTCTCGTCGACCCAGATCATCACGTTCGGCAACTTCCATCCGACCGCCCACATCCCAGCCGGTCAGAAGGCGCACCTCGCCGGACTGGCGTTCACGTCGCTCTTCTGCTCGGGCGACGTGACCATCGACAGCTGTTCGTTCTCAACCATCCCGCGCCTCGTGCTCACGCAGGCGACCGTGCATCTGCAACGCTGCACGGTCCTCGGCACGATGTTGAACCTCGGCTGGTCGACGGCACCGATCTCCCTGCAGGACTCCGAACTGTACGCCACGAACAGTTCGTTCCGCGGCATCGACGGTCTCTTCACCGGCACCGGTGCGATGACTCTCGTGAACAGCAAGCTGTACGGCAGCCAGCTGACGATCGAATCCGGCACGGGGCCAGCGGCGGACCCAGCCCTCACAGCCGACGCCACCAGTGAAGTCGTTCTCTGCGATTCGACGATCCTCGGGCCCACGGGAGGGTGCCCGCTGATCGCGAGCCAAGGCCGCCTCGACCGCTGCACCCTCTCTCCAGCGTGCAGTCCGCTCCCGACCCTGCCCGTGCTCGGCATCTCGCAGCAGATCAATCCGCAGATCGGCCAGCACCTCGTCGTCGCGTTCCGCAGCGCACCCGGCGACTTGATCTTCGTGTGGGCGGCATTCGAACTGGCGCCACAGCACGTGCCGTTCCTGCAGGGCCCAGCCTTGCTGCCGCTGGCGTCGGCGTTCCCGCTCACCACACTGGTCGCCGATGCGAACGGCAACGCCGGCGCGCACTGGCCAGTGCCGTTCAACCTGTCGCTACAGCACCACCAGGTCTGGTTGCAGGGCGTGCAGGGCACGTCGCTGCCGCTGCCCGCAAGTGTTGCGGTCGGTGGTCTGCTGCCCTGAGTCGCGGTGGCACGACTCCCCGCGCCGATCCAGCGGCGTCGCGTGCCCACGTGTAACGTCGCCCCGCCACGACGACTCTGCGCTCGCCGAAACGGAGAACCCATGCTGGTCCAACGCCTGTTGCTCACGTGCTCCCTCGCCGCCGCCGTCGGAACTACTGCTGCCCAGACGGTCCATCATGTCGGCGTCGGTGGCTTCGCGACCATCGACGCAGCGATCGCTGCCGCATCGCCCGGCGACACCATCCTGGTCGACCCCGGCCAGCACGTGTCGTTCACGCTGAACAAGGGGCTGACGATCCGCGGCTCCCCGTCGGCGCAGATCTCCACGTTGGGCTCCTTCCAGCCGATCGTTCAGATCCCCGCCGGCCAGCAGGCCCATCTGACCGACCTGCAGATGATGTCGCTCGTCGGCTCGGGCAACGTGACCCTCGATCGGTGTTCGTTTTCCACGAACTTCCCGCGTCTCGCGTTCACGCAGGCAACCGTGCACATGCAACGCTGCACGGTCTCCGGCACGAGCCTACAGTACGCCGCGACGCAGGCGCCGATCTCCCTGCAGGACTCCCAGCTGTTCGCTTCGGACAGTTCCTTCCGCGGCATCGACGGCATCCTCGCCGCCTCCGGCGCGATCACGCTCGTGAACAGCAAGCTGTACGGCAGCCGGCTGACGATCGAGACCGGCATTGGGCCTGCACCCGCAGCCCTGACTGCCGACGCTGCCAGTGAAGTCGTTCTCTGCGACTCGACACTCCTCAGGCCATCGGGCGGGTGCCCGCTGGTCGCGAGCCAGGGCCGCCTCGACCGCTGCACCCTCACCCCCGCGTGCAGCCCGCTCCCGACCCTGCCCGTGCTCGGCATCTCGCAACCTGTCCACCCGCAGATCGGCCAGAACCTCGTCGTCGCGTTCCGCAGCGCACCCGGTGACTTGATCTTCGTGTGGGCGGCATTCGAACTGGCGCCGCAGCACGTGCCGTTCCTGCAGGGCCCAGCCCTGCTGCCGCTGGCGTCGGCGTTCCCGCTGACGACGCTGGTCGCCGATGCGGCAGGCAGTGCCGGCGCAAGCTGGCCGGTGCCGTTCAACCTGTCGCTCCAGCACCACCAGGTCTGGTTGCAGGGTGTGCAGGGCACGTCGCTGCCGCTGCCCGCAAGTGTCGCGGTCGGTGGCCTGCTGCCCTGAGTGAGCATGCCCTCGGCGACGCCTGCGGGGCCGCCGATGCGCGGGGCGTGCCCCCTTGCTAGGCGCGGGCTGCGAACGCCAACGCCAGCATGGCGAACACCGCCAGCAGCATCACCTCACGCGCCCACGCTCGCCCCGCCAGGGGCACGTGGCGCAAGATCGCCAGCGCGATCCCCCCGGCGACCACGGCCATCAGGCAAAGCAGGAGCAAGTTCGCAGGCGGCGTACCGGGCACGCTCGCTCCCAGCAGCCACAGCGCCGCGACAGCCGCCGGTGGCAACACCAGCACGTAGGCGACCGTGAGCGCCGCGCACAAGAACGTCCTGCGCAGCCGCGAACCCGGCAAACGCGCGGCCACCGCTTCCACCAGTCGGTGAGCAGCCACCTGGCGCCGCCAGTCGCGCGCCGCGATCAGCCGGCGCGCATCGGCCAGCGCGGCGAGCAGTTCGCCGAGCCATTCCGACGACGTCGTGAACACGCCATCGGCGACGCGCTGCACACGGTCCGCCGCTGCCACCTCATCCGCCGCGCGCAGGTCCGCGGCCAACCCCTTCACCGCGTCGTAGAGGTCCACGGGCCGTCACAGCCGCTTGATCGCAATCGCGCGGAACTCGACCGCGTCGCCGTGCCCGCAGAACCCGAAGTGGCCCTCGCGCGCGTTCTTGCCGACGTGGTCCTCGAGTTCGCTCTTCATCGCCGCGACGTCCGCATCGAGGATCGTGGTGCCGTTGAGCACCACCGTGTAGCGCGTGCCCTTCGTGGTCACTTCCTGGTAGTTCCACTCGCCCGCCGGCCGCAGGTAGCCGCGGTGGCTCGCGGCGACGCCGTAGACCGAACCGTGCGCCTGCCACGCCTTGAGGTCGGCGTACTTCGCGTGCCCGTCGTCCAGCACCTGCACCTCGACGCCCATGCGCGCCGGATTGCCGTTGCCCGGATAGCGCAGCGCCAGCCCGTTGTTGCCGCCGGGCGGCAGCCGGAACTCGATCCGGACGACGCAGTCCTGCCAGACCGCATCGGTGAACAGGTTGCCACCCGCTCCCGCCTTGCAGCGGATCGCGCCGTCGTGGATCTCGTAGCTGTCGACGTCGCCGCGCCAGCCCGCGAGGGTCTTGCCGTCGAACACCGGCACAAAGCCGTCGGCATCGACGCGACCCAGCATCGCGTTGGCCTGCGCCGCGGAATACTCGTGGATCGCGAGGTTGCGGAAGCGGATCTCGCCGCCGTGCGTCTGCAGCTGCAACGGCCCACGAGCAGGCAACGGGCGCTTGCGGTCCCAGTAGTTCTCCATCACGACGCCATCGACGGTGAGCTTGCCGTTGAGGTGCACCCACACGCGCTCGCCCAGCATCACGATGCGCAGGTGGTTCCACTCGCCGAACGGCCGGTCGGCGTGGACCAGCGGCATGCGTGCGTACTTCTCGTTGTTCCAGAGCCCGCCGCTGCCCTTGTCCGCGCCGAGGTTCCACTTGCCGCCGGCCTCGGTGGTATCCCAGATCTGCACCTGCGGGCTGCCGCGCAGGTAGATGCCGGAGTCGGCCTTGGCCACGGTCTTGTATTCGAGCGAGACGTCGATGTCGCCGAACTCGGCGTCGGTCGTCAGGTAGGCGCCGTTTCCGTCGTTGACGAGTTCGCCGTTCTCGACGCGCCAGTGCGCGCGCATCGACGTGTCGTCCTCGGCCCGCAGCTTCGCCCGTTCGTCGGGCGTCATCGCCGCGAGCTTGTAGGGATCGAAGTGGCGCTGCCCGTGCCAGCCCGCGAGGTCCTTGCCGTTCCACAACGAACGGGCGGCGTCCTGCTGGGCCGGGGCCAATGGGAGCAGCGAGAAGGCGACGAGCAGCCAGCGCATCGCGCCACTATGCGAAGCGGACGCCTCACGGTGAAGAGCACTCGCCGTCGACCGTGTCCGCGCGGCGCCGCTACGTCAGGGCCGCGCCGCCCGCGTGCGCAGCCACAGCTGCTCCACCTTGGCGCGTGCCCACGGCACCTTGCGCAGGAACTTCAGCGACGACGTCAGGCTCGGCTCGTGCGTGAAGCAACGGATGTCGACGGCCGCCGCCATCCGCTCCCAGCCAAGTTCCTCGATCAGGAACTCGAGCATCGCCTGCAGGGTCACGCCGTGCAGCGGGTTGTTCGGTTGTTGGTTCACGGGCCGGCCCCGACTCAGCGGTTCTGCAGGAACGTCGCGATGTCGCCGAGGAAGCGTTCGAGGTAGGCGCGGTGCTCCTCGCTGACGCCCTGCTCCACGACCGACGCCATCATCAACTCCATCCAGCGATCGCGCGCGCGATGGTCGATGGCAAACGGCGCGTGCCGCATGCGCAGCCGCGGATGGCCACGCTCGTGCAGGTAGTCGGGCGGGCCGCCGAACCGGTAGATCAGGAAGCTGCGCAGGCGCTGTTCGGCCCCGGCCAGGTCGTTCGGGGGGTACATCGGCCCGAGGATCGGATCGCCGGGCACACGGCGGTAGAAGCCGGCGACGATCGCGGTCAGTTTCTCGCGGCCCAGCAGGTCGAAGATCGGCAGTTCGGCTTCCGTCACCAGCGCCAGCGTGGTGGAACCGCCGGCGAACGCAAGTACCATCCCGCCCCTCGATGGTGTTCCACGACCTCTCCGATCCGGGCGAACGCGAGTTCGACCGCAGCCTGCGCCCGGGCACGTTCGGCGAGTTCGTCGGCCAGGAGCAGATCCGCGACAACCTGCGCATCGCCATCGCCGCCGCGCGCGAACGCGACGAGCCGCTCGACCACGTGCTGCTGTGTGGGCCTCCCGGGCTCGGCAAGACCACGCTCGCCCACCTGATCGCGCACGGCATGGGCGCGGACCTCGTGTTGACGTCGGGGCCCGCGCTGACCGCGCCGAAGGACCTCGCCGGCACGCTGACGCGGCTCAAGCGCAACCAGGTGCTGTTCATCGACGAGATCCACCGGCTGCCGAAGGTGCTCGAGGAGTACCTGTACTCGGCGATGGAGGACCACGCGATCGACGTCGTGCTCGATCCGGGGCCCAGCGGCCGCAGCGTGCGGCTCGGCGTGCAGCCGTTCACGCTGNNGACTTCCAGATCGACATCATGATCGGCGAAGGCCCGGCGGCGCGTTCGGTCAAGCTCGACCTGCCGCCGTTCACGCTGGTCGGCGCGACGACGCGCGAAGGCCTGCTGACCGCGGCGTTCCGTTCGCGTTTCGGCATCGTCGAGCGACTCGAGCCGTACCCGACCAAGGACATCGAGCAGATCCTCCGTCGCGCCGCCACGCGCCTGCAGGTCGCGATCGACGACGCGGCCGCGACGTTGTGCGCCGAACGCAGCCGCGGCACGCCGCGCATGAGCCTGCGCATCCTGCGCCGCGTGCGCGACCTCGCCCAGGTGCAGCAGCGGCCGCGCATCGACGCCGAGGTCGCCACCGAAGCGCTCGGCCGGCTGCGCATCGACCACCTCGGCCTCGAGGAAGTCGATCGACGGCTGCTGCGGGCGCTGGTGCAACGCAACGACGCGGTCGGCCTCAAGACCCTGGCGGCGATGATCGACGAGGCCGAGGACACCCTCGAGGACGTGCTCGAACCGCACCTGATCCGCCAGGGCTTGCTGGCGCGCACACCGCGTGGCCGCGTCGCGACGCCGCGCACCTACGAACACCTCGGCATCGAGCCGCCGAAGACCCGCCCGGGCGAGCTGCCCTTCGCGTGATCGTGTGAGCGCCTTCCGCTTCGAACTGCTCGCGCAGCGCGGCTCGCTGCGTCGAGGTCGCTACCACACGCCGCACGGCACATTCGAGACGCCGTGCTTCGCGCCGGTCGGCACCTACGCGACGTTGAAGGGCCTGACGCCCGAACAGGTCCGCGCGACCGGCGCCGAGCTGATCCTCGCCAACAGCTACCACCTGCACGTGCGGCCCGGCGCCGAACGCATCGAGCGGCTCGGCGGCCTGCACCGCTTCATGGGCTGGGACGGACCGATCCTGACCGACAGCGGCGGCTACCAGGTGTTCTCGCTCGGCGGCAAGGTCAAGATCGACGACGGCGGCGTGACGTTCCAGTCGGTGATCGACGGCAGCACGCACCGCTGCACGCCGGAGTCGGTGCTGACGTTCCAGAAGCAGCTCGGCCCCGACATCGCGATGGTGCTCGACCACTGCCCGCCCGGCGACGCGCCGCGCGACCAGCAGCGCGACGCGCATGAACGCACGCTGCGCTGGGCCCGGGCGGCGCGCGACGTGCACGACCGCTGGGGTGGATCGGCGCGCGGCCAGGCCGTCTTCGCGATCTGCCAGGGCGGCATCGATGCCGAACTGCGCGCGCAGAGTGCCGAGGCCCTCGCCGCGATGGACTTCGACGGCTACGCGATCGGCGGGCTGTCGGTCGGCGAGACCAAGGCGCAGATGGCGGTGGCGCTCGACGCCTGCATCGGACACCTGCCCGCCGGCAAGCTGCGCTACATGATGGGCGTCGGCATGCCCGAGGACCTGCTCGCCGCGACGGCGCAAGGTGTGGACCTGTTCGACTGCGTGATCCCGACGCGGCACGGTCGCAACCACACGGCCTTCGGCAAGGACGGCACGTCGCTCAAGCTGCGCAACGCCCAGTACGCCGACGACCCGGCCCCGCTCGTCGACGGGTGCACCTGCTACTGCTGCCGCAAGTACTCACGCGCCTACCTGCGGCATCTCGCCGTCGCCGACGAGATGCTGGCCGGCATCCTGCTCTCCATCCACAACATCCACTTCCTCCAGGACGTGATGCGCGGGATCCGCGCGCGCGCCGAAGGCTCCGCATGAAGTCCTATTCGCTGTCGTTCCTGCTGCTGGCGGCGCTGCTGCCGGCCCAGGCCGAGTCCACGTTCCGCGTTGGCACCTGGAACCTCGAGTTCCTCGGCGCGCCTGGCAACTTCCGCAACAACCTGCCGCCGCGCACCAAGGCGGACCACGCCGCGATCGGCAAGAAGCTCGGCGAACTCGGCGTCGCGGTGGTCGCCGTGCAGGAAGTGAACGACGAGGCCTCGCTGCGCGAAGTCGCTGCCGGTGCGGGTGCCGACTGGAACGTGCTGCTCGGCACGTCCGGAGGCTGGGACGACGGCAAGACCGCGCAGCGCATCGGCTTCGTCTACGACACGGCGCAGGTCGCGCTGCTGCACGCCGAGGAACTGCTCGCGTTGCCGCGCACGTTCGAGGGGCAGCCGATCTTCCACCGCGTGCCGGTCACCGCGTGCTTCAAGCACAAGGCGAGCGGCTGCGACTTCCGGCTCGTCACGGTGCACCTGAAGGCCGGGCAGAAGGCGCAGGACGAGCAGAAGCGGCGCGGCGAAGCCGGCGCCCTGGCGGCGTGGCTCGACGCCGTGCAGCAGGCACCCGGTGAGGATCCCGATGTCATCCTGCTCGGCGACTTCAACAGCACCTACGGCACGGATCCGCAGCGGCTGTTCGAACAGAGCCGGCTGCGCCGCTACCTGCCGCAGCCAGCCCCGGCGCCGACCATCCAGCACTTCCCCGAGCCGATCGACCAGGTGGTGGTCGGCGTCGGTTGCGCCGAGGTGCGCCTCGAATCGTACGCCGTCGACAGCGACCACGATGGCATGGCGAAGGAGGCGTGGCGGCAGGTCTACAGCGACCACTATCCCGTCACGGTGGCGTTGGTCGCGCGCGGCGACGACGATCCCGACGCGACGTTCGCGCGTGGGCCGGCCAGCCAGGTGCTGCCGGTCCGCTTGCGGCCCGCGTCGGCATGGCCGTTCGTCGCCGGCGCGTCGGTGCAGGTGGTGACGGCGAAGGGACCCTACGTGGGCAAGCTGCTGTTCGGCGTGCCCGAGACCGGGCAGGGCTTCGTCACGCTGGTGACGGAGAGCGGCACGGTGGCGATCGCGTGCGAGCAGGTGCAGGCGATGTACCTGCAGCGCTAGCGTCAGAAGAACGCCCACACGCCCGTCACGCTGGCGATCATCACCGCCGCCACCACGAGGGCGGTGACGACGACCCAGCGCGGCACGCGGCTCGGCGGCAGTTCGTCGCCAACGGCGTCGTCGCGGTAGCCGTCCGGCAGATCGACCTGCGCGTAGTCGATCTCGGCATCGTCCTGCCAACCGGTGTTCGCGTCGCTGCCGCACTCCCGGCACGCCAGCGCGCCGACCCTCACTCCTGCCCCGCAGTTCGGGCAGCGGAACACGCCCCGTTGCGCGCGATTGCTCACTCGACCTTCTCCAGCCGGATCCAGTCGAGCCCGACCATCATCGCCGGCTTGCTGCGTGGGTTGTTGCCGCGCAGGACGAACACCAACTCGGCGGTGCCGGCCGGCAACGCCACCACGCCGAGGTCCAGCGGCCCGGTGGTCGCGACGCGTTCGTTCCAACCATCGAACTCGCCGAGGTCGTGGCCGCCGAGCGACCGCGCGACGATCGCGTAGTCGTCCGCGCGGGTCAGCGCCATCGTCACGCGGTAGCGGCCCCCGGCAGCGACCGGCACCGCGAGCACCAGCCGATCGCCGACCTTGCCGTTCCGCCACCAACGCTGCATGTCGCGCGAGAACGTGTTCTCGAGGAACGTCATGTCCTGCACGAGGTGCTCGCCGCCCGTGCACGACACGACGTGCAGCGCCTCGCCTTCGAGCGCGTTCTCGGCGACGAACATCGGCGGCGACGGCAGGCGCGGCAGTTCGCGGTCGGCGGCCTTCGGCACGGGCGGCAGCCCCGACGTCGCCCCCAGCGCGCCGTACCAGTAGGCGACGGTCGCGTAGTCGATCGTCGTGTCCTGCACCCAGTGCCAGCGTTCGAGGTCGAAGCGGAACGACTGCTGGAACGGGACCGAGTCGAGCACGTGCGTGCGGTGGAGCTGCGTGAAGCCGAAGTTGTGCGGGCCCTGGCACTCGATCTGCGCATGGAACGCCGCGGCGAACGGCGTCGGATCGCACCACGCGTAACCGAAGTAGTCCTCGGTGCCGGTCCCGAACCACGACGGGAACGCCTCGCCGTCGACCGTGAACTTCTCGTCGCCTTCGCCCCACCAGATGCGCGACGGGTTGCGCACCAGCAGCGAGCAGCCGACGAAGCGGCCCTTGCCTTTGGCGTCGAGCACGAGGTGGTCGGTGAAGGGGCGCGTCTTCGTTCCCTTCACCAGGTGGTAGCTCGCGCGGAACAGCAGAGGCGGCTCCGCACTCGCCGGCAGCGGCTCGGTGAACACCATGCCGAGGTACGGCAATTCGTCGCCGACCGCCTGCTTCGTGTCGATGCGGATCGACCCGCCGTCGGGCATCGGCATGGGGAACGTGCAGAACCCCGATGCTCCGGCGACCCCGAGGAAGCGAGTGTTGTGGGGCTCCCAACCATGCGAAGCCGCGAAGAAGTCGGCGAGCGGCACGCGCACGGTCTCCTCGGCGCCGCACCGGATGACCAGCAGGCAGGCGCGGGCAAGTTCGCTGCGCTTCTCCGCCGACAGCCCGGCTGGAAAGTCGACGTGCAGAGCACGAACGACCCGACCCCGATCGATGCCTTCACGCCGCGCGCGCAGGCCGACGTCCGACGTCCACACGGGCCCGGCAAGAGGCAGCGCTTGGCACCGTTCGCGGATCGTGCCGGCATGCGCCGCCAGCAGGGCTGGCGTGAAGCTCTGCACCGCCTGGCCAGCCGGCCACTGCACCACATCGAACGCGTAGTAGGTCTCGCCCGACGTGCACGACACCACGAGCGACTTGCCGAACGGGAGCGGCAGGTAGCAGTTGGCGCCGCGCGCCCGCACGCCCGCCAGCGGCTCGGGAACACCCTCGAGCAGACCGCTGCACAGCAGCGCGAAGTCGACGCTCCACACCCGCGCGCCGTCGATGTCGAAGTGCAGCGTGCCCTGCGGATTCGCCGACCAGATCCTGGCGACGCAGCCCGGCCCCGCCACGTCGACCATCACGAACTCCTTGCCGCCGTCCTTCTCGACGACGCGCAGGTGCTTGCCGCGATCGTCGTTGGCGTACCACGCGCCGTGATCGCCCGGCCCGCGGTGCGACGCGCGGTCGTAGCTCGAGAACTGCACGCAACGTTCGCCGGCCGGTGGCGAGCGCCACAGCCAGTCGGGAGCGACGAGCCGGTCCAGCAATGCCGGCAGGTCGAACGGCTGCTGCGCTGGAACGAACGCGGCGAGCGCGAGCGCCAGAACGCATCGGAGGACCATCCGGGCATTCCACCGCACGCGGCCGCCGACGGCCAGACGGTTGCGCGCGCTGCGCCGTTCGCGACGATCGCCACGCGTGACGTTTCGCCGCTGCCTGCTGCTCGTGCTCGCCCTGACGCCCCTGTGCGCCCAGGAGCGCCGCGCCTACGACCCGATGCACGGCATGGATCCCGACGGCCGCATCCCCAAACCCCAGATCCCGACCGACCTCGCCCACCCCGAGCGCTGGCGCTACACGCCCGAGGCGCGCATGAAGCCGGGCAGCATCTTCGATCGCTTCCTGGTCAGTTCGTTCGTCTCGCCGATCCTGTTCCGCGAGGAGGACATCGGGTTCGGCGGCGGCATGGCGATCACCGACGTCGACTTCCGCGACCAGCGTTACCGCGAGTTCGCGAACATTCTGCTCACCCACTCCGAGGAAGGGCAGCAGGCCTACAAGATCAACTGGTCGCGCTGGCTGCACCACCGCGAGCTGCCGGGCGGCGGCGTGTTGCGCGAGGAACGCGGGCGCCTCTACGGGCGGCTCGGCTACGAGAAGACGCTGACGCGGCGCTTCTATGGCTTCGGCAGCCGCACGCCTCGAGCCGCCGAGACCAGCTACACCGAAGAGGTCACCGGGCTGGGCTTCGGCGTGCGTGTGTCGCTGCCCGACCCCGGCAGCGATTTCGTCCTGCGCAGCGACCTGCAGCTCGAACACCACGGCCTGTCGGCGGGACGCGTGTCGACGGTGCCGAGCACCGAGCAGGTGTTCCCCGCCGAAGTGCGCGACGGCGACGGCGTCGACCAGGCCTGGCTGCTGACCAGCTTCGGCTGGGACACACGCGACAGCATGCACCAGCCGTACGGCGGCATCCGCATCGGCGGCACCGCCAACGTCGCCGTCGGCACCGGCGGCGAGGTCGGCGCGATCCTGGGCCTCGACGGCCAGCACGTGTTCGCGCTGCCGCCCCTGCTGCACCGCGGCGGGGTCGGCGACGAGGAGAATCCGCCGACCGACGTGCTGGCGTTCGGCGTGTTCGTGCAGGACACCGTCGGCGACCTGCCGTTCTACAGCCTGCCGACGCTCGGCGGCACGCACACGCTGCGCGGCTACATCCAGAACCGCTTCACCGACCGCGCCGCGGCGCACGCCGCCGCCGAGTACCGCGTCAACCTGATCCCGCGCGGCATCGCCTTCACCGACACCGTGCGCATCGAACGCATCGGGCTCGGCGTGTTCTACGAGTTCGGCACCGTCGCCAGCGGCATCGAGGACCTCCACGACGGACGCTTCCTCGACAGCGTCGGCGTGGGCTTCCGGGTCGCGTTCTCGCGCGAGGCGGTGTTCCGCATCGACTGGGGCTGGTCCGACGAAGGGCCGAACTTCACGCTCGGCTTCGGCAACCCGTTCTGAAACCGAGCGGGTCGCGAGCCGCGGCAGCGCGCACGCGAACGGGCGCCGCGCGATCGAGGCGCCGCGACGCCGAGCGGCGTCACGGCGGCGCTCACTTCTTCTTGCCGAGCCACTTCTCCGCGAACGCCTTGTTGTGGCGCTCGACGACGTCCAGGTCCGCGGCCTGCAGCCGCTTGCCGGTGCGTTCGAGCATCGTCCGGAACCACGCGATCTCCTCGGGCTGCGCCGGACAACCGACGTTGCCGTTCGGCCCATTGGCGGTGACCAGTTCCTTGCCGTCGCCATCGAGGATCGTCATCCACGGGATGCCGCCGCCGCGGTGGCCGGCGCGCAGCTTCTGGATCACGGGGGCCGCGTTCGTGTGCTTGCCGCTGTCGAGCGACAGCAGCACGTAGTCCTTCTCCAGCAGCGCGTGCACTTCGGGGTGCTCGAGGAACTCCTCGAGCCTCGTGCACCAGCCTCAACCCGGCCCGTGCACGTGCACGAGCAGCTTGCGGTCGCTGGCCTTCGCGGCGGCGAGCCCGGCGTCGAGCCGCTTCTGCGCGTCACGCTCCCCGGCCGCAGCAGCAGCGACTGGCGGCGCCTTCTCGGCGAGCAATGCGGTGATCGCGCCGTCGAGCGCCGCGTTCTGCAGGTCGGCGACACGCAGGTTGCCGGCGCGGTCGATCAGGTAGTAGTCGGGATACGAATCGACCGCGAACGCCGTCGTCGTCGCGTTGTCGACGTCGATGCACACCGGATAGGTGATCTTCTGCTCGTCGACGAACGCCGGCATGCGGTCGGCTCCGTTCGTGGTGTGGACCCCGATGACGACGAGGCCCGCGTCCTTGTGCTTGCTGGCCAGCTCGAGGAGGTGCGGCACGGCACCCCTGCAGGGCCCTCACCAGACGCCCCAGAAGTCGAGCAGCACGACCTTGCCGCGCAGATCCGCGAGAGCGAGCGGTTGGTCGGTGTTGCGCCAGCTGCCGACGACGAGAGGCGGCGGTGCTTTGCCTTCGAGCGGGTCCTTCTTCGCGCGCTGCGCGGGATTGCCTTCGCGCGGGAACGGATCCTGCGCCGGCTCCTGGGCGAACATGGCCCCGCAGAGGGCCAACGGGAACAGCCATCGAGCGGTCATGAGTACCTCCTGGGACAGGACCGCAACGTAACCGACCTCCGCCGGGTTCGGGACGGACCGATGTCGTGGGCACTTTGCACCGCCAAGTAAACGCGGTAGCGTGGCCTGCATGCGCCGCCTGTCACTCCCTCTGGTCTTGCTGCCCTGCCCGACCGCGATCGCGATCGCCCAAGGCGCGGACGGCACCCGCCGCGACCCCGCGGCGCCCGTTCCCGCGACCGTGGTGCGCGACCTGCAGTACCACGACGGCTTCGCCAGGAGCCCACGCCGCAACGAACTCGACCTCTACTTGCCGCGTGACGTCCAGAGCCCGCCGCTCGTGATGTTCGTGCATGGCGGCGCGTGGACCGGCGGGAGCAAGGACTTCGGCGCCCCGCTGGCGCACGCGCTGGCGCAGCACGGCATCGCGTGTGCGTGCATCAACACGCAGCAGTTCCCGTTCGGCAAGCCGGCGGCGATGGTCATGGACTGCGGGCACGCACTCGCGTGGTTGCACCGGAACGCCAAGCAGTACGGCTACGACGGCGATCGCCTGTTCATGCTCGGGCATTCGTCCGGTGGGCATCTCGTCAGTTGGCTCGCGCTCGACGGCGAGCGGCTGGCGTCGGCAGGCGTGCCGCGCTCGAGCCTGCGTGGGGCCGTCGCCCTGTCGGGCGTGTACGAGGTGCGCACCCGCCACGTGGTGCTCGAGAAGGTGTTCGGCAACGACCTGAGCGTGCGCAGGGATGGTTCGCCGCTCACCCACGCTTCGGCCGGCGACCCGCCGATGCTGCTGCTGTGGGGCGAACGTGATCTGGCGGGCCTGTCGTTGTGCGGGCGCATGCTCCGCGACCGGCTGCGCGACAGCGATGTCTCCGTCGTCGCCGAAGAACTCGCGGGGCGCGATCACATCGACTACGTGCTCGGCCTCGGCAATCCCCGCGACGCGGTGCTGTCGCGCATCGTCGCCTTCGTGCAGGCGCCACCCGGCGCGCCACCGGCGGCGATCGAGCGCCGGCGGCCAGCAGCACCCGTGTCCCTGCGGCTCGCCGGTGCCGATGTGGTGGTGCAGCGGCCCGAGGGGCCGGTCGCCCTGGCGACCGTGGTCTGGGTCGTGACCGATCCCGCGGAACAAGCGCTCGCGACGGCGGTCGGCAATGCACTCGTCCCGTTCGGCGCCGCGTTCGTCCGGGTCGCGGGCGCCGCGGATGCCGGCAGGGTGGCAGCGCTCTGGCGCCAGTTGCGGATGCAGGCAGCGATCTTGGGCGTGCCGGCCCCAACGTGCCTGGGCGGGACAGCACGGGGCGGCGCGTTGGTGCTGGCGGCGGATCTGGCGCGGCGTGACGGACTGCACGGCCGCGTCGTGCTGGGCGGCGCGCTCGGTCAGGCCCCGGACCTGCTGGCGAAGCTCGCGATCAGCAAGGAGCAGCGCCCCTCGCTCCTGCTGGCGCAGGGCGACGGCGACCCGAAGGCGCAACGCGACATCACGGCGGCGTTCGCGACCCAACTCGTGATCCAGCAGTTCGACGTGCACCTGATCGACTCCCATCGCGGCTCGACGGCACGAGCGATCGCCGGTCTCGGCGATACCGACGATGTGCTGCTGCCGGCGTTGCGCGCATTCGCGTTGCCGTGATCGTCGCGGCGTCGGACGACGGTCGCCGACGCCCCTGCCGACGAACGACCGAATTTCACTCGCAGCGCGGTATTCCGTTCGGATGCGGGGACCGCTCGCCCGCCGCTTGCGACGGCGCCGGATCCGACCTGTTCGCCACCCGCGACTCGCGTACACTCCAACGTCCCCGCATCGCGTTCCCCTGGAGGCCATCCGCCGATGACGATCCTGGTTGCCACGGACTTCTCGCCCGCCACGAACACGCTCTGCGCCGAGGCAGCACGCTGGGCCGCCCGGCTCGGCGGCGAGACGACCCTGCTGCACGTCGTGCACGATCCGGTCTTGGCCCCGGCCCTCACCCACGATGTGCCCGGCGACGTCGCGCGGGCGAAGGCGAAGCTGCGCGGCTTCGCCGATGCAATGCCGGTCGGCACCAAGGTGACCACGGAAGTGCAGGCCGCGGACGACGTCGCGGCGGCGATCCTGGCGCGGGTGGCGAAGGCCGACGTCCGGTTCGTGTTCTTGTGCTCGAGCAACAAGTCGATGCTCGACACCCTTCGGCTCGGGTCGGTCGCCGCCAAGGTCGTGCGCAAGAGCCCGGTGCCCGTGGTCTGCTTCCCACCCACGGCACAGACGCGCAATCCGGCCGCGACCGGCGGCATCCTGCTCACGACCGATCGCTCGGACGAGTCGCAGCGTGCGTTCGGCCCCACGTTCGCGCTGGCGCGCCAGCTCGGGCTGCCGGTCACCCTCTGCGGCGTGGCCGAGCTCGCGGTTGCCGAGCCCCTCGTCGGCGTCAGCATGGGCGGGGACATCTGGCCGGGGTTGGCGACCGAATGGAAGGAGGCGCTGACGCGGCTCGTGGCCACGACGGGCGCCAATCCCCCCCCGCGGGTCGTCGTCGAAGCCGGCGTCGGTGCGGCTTCGGCGATCTGCGAGTGCATCGGGCGCGAAGGCGTGGCCTACGTCGCGATGGCGACCCATGGGCGCTCGGGCCTGCGGCGGTTCCTGCTCGGCTCGGTGACCGAGGCCGTGCTCGCCCGATCCCCGGTGCCGGTGATCGTGTTCCCGCCGGCATCGAAGTGAGCGGGAGGCTCGGCGCCCCGCGGCGACGGCGGGAGCCACGCGCACTCATGTCGTGGAAGTATGCGTCTCGACAGGCGTTCCCATCCCCAGCATGACGCTCCACGCCTTCTCGCCAGCACACGCGCGCAGCATCGCAGCGGTCCGGCAGCTCATCGGCCACACGCCGATGCTCGAGGTTCTCTATCGCTTCGATGGTCGCGAGCGCCGGCTGTTCGCGAAGTACGAGTCGATGAACATGACCGGCTCGACGAAGGACCGCATGGCCTGCCACATCCTCGGCGAGGCCTACGGCAACGACCAGCTGCAGGCGGGCGACACCATCGTCGAGGCGAGCAGCGGCAACACCGGCATTGCCTTCGCGGCGATCGGCGCAGCCCTCGGGCACCCGGTGCGCATCTACATGCCGGACTGGATGAGCCGCGAGCGCGTGCAGCTCATCGCCTCGTTCGGCGCGCAGGTGGTGCCGGTGTCGGCGGCCGACGGCGGCTTCCTCGGCTCGGTGCAGCAGGCCGAGCGGTTCGCGCGCGAGAACCGCGGCGTCTTCCTGCCCAGGCAGTTCGAGAACCAGGCGAACGTGCGGGCGCACGCCGCCACGACCGGACCCGAGATCCTGCTGCAGCTGGAGGCCTTCGCGGCGCGGCCCGCGGCGTTCGTCGCCGGCGTCGGCACCGGCGGCACGGTGATGGGCGTGGGGCGCGCGCTGCGCAGCGTGTTTCCGAAGGTGCGCATACACCCACTCGAACCCGCGAACTCGCCGACGCTGCGCACGGGCCACAAGGTCGGGCATCACCGCATCCAGGGCATCTCCGACGAGTTCGTGCCCGCGGTCGTCGATCTCGACTGGCTCGATGCCGTGGTCGACGCGTGGGACGGCGACGCGATCCTGATGGCGCAAGCGCTGGCCCGAGAGCTCGGCCTCGCCGTCGGCATCAGTTCTGGCGCCAACTTCCTCGGCGCCGCGCAGCTCGTCGAGCAGATCGCCGACGGAGCGGTTGTCACCGTCTTCGCCGACAGCAACAAGAAGTACCTCTCGACCGACCTGTGTCGGGAAGAACCGGTGCGCGACGACTACCTGGCGCCGCGCATCGAGCTGGTCGGCTTCCGCGCCGTGCGCTGACGGTCACGGCCCCTTGGCGCCGATCGGCAGCAATCCGTGCTCCTTCAGGATCGCCTGCCCATCGGCGCCGAGCGCCAGCGCCCGGAACGCCGCCGCGCCGCGGGGTTCCTTGGCCTCGCGGGTCTCCGAGATCGAGTAGAGCACCGGCGTGTTCTCGGCCTCTGGCACCGTCACCGTCACCACGCCGTCGACGCCGCGGCACGTCGTCGTGT
The DNA here is from genome assembly GCA_002343845.1 of Planctomycetes bacterium UBA2386. The sequence goes on from DDSQ01000165.1 coordinate 17,219, forward strand.
AGACGATCGCGGCGTCGGCCTCGCCGGCGACGAGTCTCGCCAGCACCGCAGCCGCGCTGTCGCCTTCCGCGGCGGGCGTCACTTCGAGCTGCTGCCGCGACAACACCCAGCGTCCGTGCCGGCCGATCGAGGACGAACGTGCGCCGAGCGCGACCCGCACATCGGGACGCGCGAGGTCGCGCAGCGAGCGGATGCCCTTGGCATCGCCTGCGCGCACGGCGATCGCGATGCGGCTGCGCGCGAGCTCGGTCGGACTGTGGGCAGCGAGCAGGGCCGACGCGGCGAAGCGCGACATCAGCGACGAGTCGCCGATGGCGACGACGTCGGCGCGTTCGCCGGCGTTCATGCGCGCCAACAGACGCGCGCCGCCCGCGACGACGAGTTCGACCCGCCCCCCAGGATGGTCGGCCTCGTAGCGACGCGCGAGGGCCTGGAACGCAGGCCCGAGCGAGGCCGTGGCGAAGACGACGACGGTGTGGGGACCGGCCGGCGCGTCGGCGGACGGGGCGACGGCGGCTGGTGCAGCCTCGGCACCGCGACTGCCGCATGCTGCGGCGACGACGGCGACGGCGACCCCGAGGACGAACGGGGAGGTCCAGCGCCGAGCGTTCATGCCGGCACCACCGCGAGCGACCTCGCTTGCCGTCGACCCACCCACAGGTGCCACAACGTGAGTGCCCACACGCCGGCGGTGAACGCGCCGAGCAGCAGCGAGCCGCCCTGCGGCATGCTCCAGGTCAGGAAGTTGGCGATCTGCTTTTCCCCGAAGATCACGGGCATGAACGGTTCGATCCGCACCGGGGCCTTCGGGTCGAGCTGGTGGCCGAACTCGTACAGCATCCAGACGAACCGCACGAAGGCGATGCCCGACACGTAGGCGGCGATCATCGACAGGTCGATCAGCGCGCGCACGTTGCCGAGCAGCGCGGCCCGCAGCGAGAGCAGCGCCATGGCCACCAGCGCGAACGGAATCCAGTCGAGATCCCGCAGCTCGTCGCGCGTGATCGTGCGCATGCCGATGTAGTGGTTGAGCGTGTTGATCTCCTGGATGTCGTGCCCGTCGTTGCCGCCGACGACCTGGTAGGAGTAGATGTCCATCTTCAGGCCCTCGGGGTACTGCGGGGCCTTCATGCTGATCCGCCACAGCGGGAACAGAAAACTCAGCACGAGCGGGACGACCAGCACGACCAGCAACCAGCGCGAACGCACGCGCAGCGGCGCATCGAGGAACTCCCAGAAGTTGTCAGCAGGCGGGCGCATCAGGGTCTCCGTTCACACGAGGTCGTGGCGGCGGAACGCGCCGAGGCTCCACGACCAGGCAGTGAGTCCGAGCAACAACGGCCAGCCGATGCCGATACACAGCATCGCGGTGCCGCCGATCTTGTTGGCGAGGAAGAAGCCGACCGGACCGAAGGTCGACAGTTCGGGCTGTGCTGCCGACAGCAGGGCCAGCCGCGCGCACTGCACCGGGTTCAGCGCGGCCAGGGCCACGACCGCGGACGGCGGCAGTTCCCACTGCAGCATCACGCCGACCAACGCGAAGTCGATCAACGCCACGCCGAGCGCCCAGATCAGGATCGTCAGCATCAGCGCCTTCGCCTGGTTGCGCACCAGCGTCGACACCAGCAGGCCCAGCGAGACGAAACACAGCAGCAACGCCGTGCTCACCGCCATGCCCCGCAGCAGGAAGTCCCAGGGCACGTCCTGGCCGAACGCCATCGCCCCGACCAACCCCATCACCGGCATCGCCACCAGCAAGGGCAGGCAGAGGGCGCCGATCCGCACCAGGCTCGTGCCGACGAAGTAGCCGGTGCGGCTGACCGGGTTCGCGAGCAGCAACTCGAGCGAGCCGTCGTCGCGCGCGGTGTTGACGACCTGGCCGGTCGCCGACAGCGCCAGCAGCGGCAGCAGGAACAGCAGCGCGTGGCTCCACGACATCAGGGCGCGCCCCATGCCGGTGAAGCCGATCACGCCCGACTCACGCAGGCCGACCAGGACGAACAGGCCGGCGAGGATCGCGTGCACGCAGAGGCAGAAGATGAGCCACCGCGACCGCAGCACCTCGGCGAAGTCGAGCCGGGCGACGACGGCGATCTCGCGCGTGAGCTTCATCGCTTGTCCCCGTGGCCGGTGGTCCGCTGCAGGCAACGCTGCCGGCATTCGTCGTGGTCGATCGCGCCCGGGGTGCCGGCGTCCACGGCGCCGAAGCCGAACCCCATCGGCGTCGGCGACACCGACACGAAGGCCACGCGATCGCGCGCGATCCAGCGGGCTTCCTGGTGGTGTCGGAAGAACACCGAGTGCAGGTCCGGGTGCTGTTCCTCGATCCAGAGGAACAGGCAGCCCGGGTCGTCGAACGCGTGAACACGCCCGTCCTTGGTCGTCGCCTGGGCCGCGAACGGCGGCTCGCCGACGTGCATGCCGCACGCCACGCACGCCGCCTTGTCCCAGACGAGTTCGGCGGGGCCGTCGGGCAGCTTCCCCGACGCCAGCACCGACCAGCCGATCGCCGTGCCGACGATCGCCAGCACGAGCGCGAGCAGGGTCAGCGGCAGGAAGCGGGTCACCAGTGCGTTCATGGCTGTGGTCTCCGGGTGCCGAGATCGAGACGTTCGACGTCGCGCGCGACGACGTCCTGTACCTGGCCGTCCAGCGAGCGGCCGATTTCGGCGAGCAGCCGCGCGCGCTCGGCCACCGGCAACGACTTGTTCCACCAGCCCCCGGCCCCCCGCGAGAACCCGCGGTCGCGCAACCACCCATCGGCGCCGTCGCCGGCCGCGCGCACCTCGATCACCGCCTCGGCGTGTTCGTCGAGCCAGGCGTTCGCCGCGCCCTGCCAGGCGACCTGGCCGTCGGCCAGCACGACGACGGCCTCGACCAGCCTGCGGATCTCGTCGAGCCGATGCGAGCAGAGCAACACCGAGGTCGCCGCGGGCAAGCGCTCGACGAGCCGGAAGAACGCGCTCCGGCTGCGCGGATCCATGCTCGCCGTCGGTTCGTCGAGGACGAGCAGTTCCGCCCCGGACGCCAGCGCCAGCGCCGCCAGCACCTTCTGGCGCTGGCCGCCCGACAACGCCCGGAACGGTCGCCGCGCCAGTTCGCCGAGGTCGACCCCGAGCTCGGCGGCGATCGCGCCGACTTCTTCGACGCTGCGACCGCGCAGACCGCTCACCGCCCGCACGACGTCGCGCACCGGGGCGGCGAAGCGCGGCGCGACCTGCGGCACGTAGGCGATGCGGTGCGCGAGGCCCGAGCGCTCTTCGCCGACCCGCACGCCATCGCACCGGACTTCGCCCGCAGCCCCGAGCGAGCCCATCAGCACGCGGACGAGCGTCGACTTGCCCGACCCGTTGGGGCCGATCAACGCCGTGCGGCTGCCGGCGGGCAGGCGCATCGTGACGTCGCGCAGGGCTTCGACCCGACCGAAGCGCTTGCCGATGCGGTGCAGTTCAACGTCCACGGTGCGCCTCCGGGGTCCAGGCCATGGCGATCGGAGCCATTCGCGGCGTCGCGTCGTGCAACAGGCGCCGCGGCGCGAACAGGGGCATGACCTCGCCGACCACGTCGACGAGCCCCATCGCCGGCGAACCATGCAGCAGCGCCAGTTCGGGATACCGCCCCTCGAGCTGCGTCGACAACCGGCGGAACTCGAACGGCACGTCGCCGCGGCCGTCGCCGTCGAAGTCGTAGCCCTGGTAGCTGTCGTAGTAGTTGCCGCGGAAGTCGCAGGCGAGCGCATCGCCCTGGCCGCCGACCTTGATCACGGCGCCGTTGTCGCGGAACTCGTTGTCCACGAACTCGCTGCGCTGCGCGCGGCTGTGCAGCGACACTGCGTTCTCGGCGAACCGCAGCACGTTGCGTCGGTAGCGGTTGTGGTGCGCGGGATCGAGCGGCGACGCATCGACGTAGATGCCGGTCGTGTTGGCCAGCAGCCAGCAGTCCTCGACCGTGATGTTGCCGGCCTCCTTGAGGCCGATGCCGATGCCGGCAGCACCACCGGCCTTGGCCAGCAGGTTGCGCGCCAGGGTGATGTCGCGCGAGTACATCACGAACACTCCGACCTCGTCCTCGACGTAGCGGCTGTCCTCGACCACGTTCTCGTGGCTGTACATGAAGTGCGTGCCGTAACGGCAGCGCATCACGGTGTTGCGGCGCAGGTGGTTGCGCGACGAGTACCACACGACGATGTCGCGCGCGTCCGTCACCATGTTGTCGGTGATCTCGGAGTCGTTGGTCTCCCACAGGCGGATGCCGTCGCCGCGCAGGCCCATCGCCGGCAAGCCGGTGCCCACCACCGTGTTGCCGCGCACGACCGCGCGGCGGCACTTCTCGAGCAGGATGCCGAACAGGGCGTCCCGGACGGTGAGGCCCTCCACCACCAGGTCGTTGCCCTGCAGGTGCACGCCGCCGTCCATCATGTCGAACCGCTGGCCGCTGCCGACGACCGTGAAGCCGCGCAGCTGCACGCCGTCGGCCTGCACGCGCACGGTCGAACCGTTCTCTGCGTGCACCACCGCGTCGGCTGGGCCGTGGATCACCAGCGGCTTGTCGATCCGCAGCGGACCCTGGTGCCGCCCCGGCAGCAGGCGCAGCGTGGCGCCTGGTGCTGCGGCGGCGATCGCCGCTGTCAGGGCATCACCGGCAGGGACCGGCGTGCCGTCCGTCGACGGCGTGAGCCACGAAGGCGCCGTCGGCGGGGTCACGTCGCTGCGGCAAGCAGCGAACGCAAGCAGCAGGAGTGCGGCGCGTCGGGGCATGGTGGCTCGTCTTCACGGGAGTGGCGGCAGCGCGTGACGTCACTTCGGCTCGACCAGCAGGTAGCCGGCCATCTCGAGGTGCAGGGCCGAGCAGAACTCGGTGCAGTAGAACGGGAAGACGCCGGCCTTGTCGACCTTGAACACGATGTTGCAGTGCTTGCCGGGTTCGAGGCTGACGTTGATGTTCTGGCCGCCGATCGCGATGCCGTGCGTGGCGTCCTTCGCCTGCTCGACGCTGGTCACGTGCAGGTGCACGGTGTCGCCTTGCTTCACGCGCACGATGTCGGGCGTGAAGTGGCTGCGCACCGCCGTCATGTAGACGTGCACGCCGTCGTCCTTGCGCTCGATGCGCTCCTTGCCGGCCACGGTCGCGTTCGGATCGACCGCGTGCGTGTAGGGGTTGGTCCCGATCGGCTTGTAGACCTCGATCGGCTTGATCTTGCCGACCTTGATCATCTGCGCGTTGTGCGGCTCGCCGAGCGGCAGCGGNNGATGTCGACGAGCTGGAAGTTCTGCGGCAGCAGTGGGCCGACCGGCGTGAAGCGGTCCAGCGCCCACTTGTTCATCGCGATCAGGTACTTGCCGTCCGGGCTGACCGTGTCGCCCTCGGCCGCCACCAGGTGGCCGATGTTGAAGTGCGTGTCGAGCTTGTCGACGACCTTCAGGTCCTTCAGCGACCACTTGGCCACGACCGTCTCGATGAACACCGACGTGTAGGCGAAGCCCTTGTCGTCGAACACGGTGTGCAGCGGCCCCAGCCCAATCTCGCACTGGCCGAAGATCGAGCCCTTGAAGTCGAGGATCGGCACCCCGTACGGGTCCTTGCCCACGTACTTCTTCTCCTTCATCTGCGCGGCGATCTTCAGGATGTCGTAGACGGTGGTGTGCGTGTCGAGCTTGCCGCCGACCACGACCGCGGTGCCGTCCGGGGTGATGTCGACACCGTGCGGGCTCTTGGGCTCCGGCACGAACGCCAGCAGGCCTTCGTCGATCGCCGTCTGCATGCGGATGACCCGCATGCCGGCGATCGTCTCGGTCTTGCCGGCCTTGGCGAGCGCTTCCGCCTGCCGCCAGTTGATGCAGTGCAGGTAGTCGGTGTCGTTCTGCGTCGCACCGGACTCGAGCGGCGGCTTGCCCTCGAGGATGCCGCCGTAGGCGCGCTCGGTGTTGATCGAGTTGCAGAACACCCACCCGTCGCTGACCTTCTTGCCGCAGTCGGCCAGGTCCTGCATGTACGGGGGTAGTTCGATCGCGAAGGACTCGGCCGGCACGATGCGGCCCGCCTTCTTGTCGAACTTCCAGAAGATCATCGCGCCGCGGTACTTCTCGTTGAACTGCTCGATCGGGGCGTAGACGCCGCCGAGTGGTGCCGGGTACTGCGAGGTCTCGATGACGTAGTCGGTGTCGGGCGTCACGAACGTTGCGCCGTGCTCCGACGCGATCAGTTCGCTGCTGACGATCTGCTTGGTCATGAAGTCCGACAGGTCCACCACCGCGACCCGCGGATTGCACTTGTCGTTGACGAAGATGTACTTGCCGTCGTACTCGCCGCCCGTCTCGCTGAGTGCCGGGTGGTGCATGTCGGCCCACGTGATCTCCTGGCCGCCGCGATTCCCCTGGGCCAGGACGTCGTCGCCCTCGTCGCCGTAACCGTAGCCCTGCCACGGCTCCGGCGCGAACACGCCGACGTACTTGAGGATCCGCATGCTCGGCACGCCGATCACGATCAGGTTGCCGCCGTGGCCGCCGGACGCGAACGTCAGGTACTCGTCGTGCTTGCCCGTCGGCGTGTAGGTCTTCAGCGCCGCGGTGACGTCGGCTTCGCTGAGATCCCGCGCCTGCATCAGGGCGAGCACGTCGGCGCCTCCCCCGCCACCGGAACCGCCAGCCTGGCGACCGCCGCAGGCGGTCAAGGTCAGCAGGGAAAGGAAGGCCACGACGGGTGGCGAACGGAACGAGCGGATTGCTTGCATGGTCGTCGTCAGGGTTCGGGGTTGCCGGCCGGGTGTTCCGCCGGCGGGGATCGACTGGGTCACTTCTTCTGGAAGCCGCGCACGATCTTCACGATGCCGTCGAGCAGCGCGTCCTGGCCCTTGAGCTGCGGTTGCGCGGGCATCATCGGGCTCTTGCCGACGGCCGCGCCGCCGAACACGATCGCCTTCTTGATGTGCTCGTCGGTGACCGACGCCTGCCAGGTTGGGTCGTCGAGCGATCGGGGCTTTGGATCGAGCTGGGCCGAGCCCGGCCCATCGCCGTGGCCGGAGGGCCCGTGGCACGTGAGGCACAAGGAGTCGTATTGCGCCTTCGCCACGGCCGTGCTCACGGGAGCCGGTGCGGCCGACTTGCCACTGCCGCTGGGCGCCTTCGGGGTCGGCATGGAACCACCGCAGGCAGTGGCAAGAACGAGGACAGCCAACGGGGCGAGGGCTTGCAGCTTCATGGACAGAGGACGGGCCATGCCCACTCAATGGAGTCCGCGATCCATTATTTCAGCGACCCGTCGGACCGGAAGGACCGCATGCCAAGGTGTCCCGGCGTTCGATCGCCGGGACGCTGGATAGAAATTCTGGCCCTTGGTGGACCCTTGCATCCATTGAAACCGAGGCTTCACCATGCATGCACGCTGCGCCCTCCTGTTGACCCTCTCCGTCGTCGCCGCCTGTTCCTCCGAGGCCGCGAAGCCGGCCACCCCGACACCTGCCGCCGCCAAGCGGCACTCGAGCCCGCCGCCGCTGGACCCGAACAACATCGTCAGCATCGCGATCGGCTCGAAGGACCACACGACGCTGGTCACCGCGCTGCAGGCTGCGAACTACGTCACGTCGGTCGCCAATCCGGGCCCGCTGACGGTATTCGCGCCGACCAACGCCGCGTTCGGCAAGCTGCCGGCCGGCACCGTCGATGGCCTGCTCAAGCCGGAGAAGCAGGGCGACCTCAAGGAGATCCTCAAGTACCACGTGGCCGCCGCCGTCTACGAGGAACCCGCCCTGAAGGCGATGGCCGGCAAGCAGCTGGCCATGGCCAACGGCAAGAAGGTCACGCTCGGTGTCGAGGGCGGCAAGGTGACGGTCAACGGTGCGGCGGTGATCGCCTCGATCCGCGCCAGCAACGGCATCGTGCACGTCGTCGACGGCGTGCTGCTGCCGCCCGCGAACTGAGACCAGGACGCGCGCGCACACGCTCCCCCGGTGGCGGTCCCGTCCGCCGCCTTCCAGAATGCACGGCATGCTCCTCAACCTGACCGCGGTCTACGGCCTGCGGGCGTTGGCGGTGCTGGCCGGCCTCGATCCCGGCGCGAGCCTGAACGCGGCGGCGCTGGCCGAACGCACCGGCGTGCCGCGGCAGTACCTGTCGAAGGTGATGCGCAAACTGGTGCTCGCCAGGCTCGTGCACAGCCAGCGTGGGCATGGCGGCGGCTTCCATCTCCAGCGCCCACCCGCGGCGATCAAGGTGGTCGACGCGCTGCGAGCCCTCGATCTGGCCGTCGACACCGGCTGCGCGTTCGGCTTCGCCGCCTGCGATCCGCAGAATCCGTGCGCCCTGCACCCGCTGTGGAGCCGACTGCAGGACAGCCTCGAGCACTGGACCGACGGCTGCACGTTCGCCGACCTGCAGGCCCCCTCCGCGCGCACACGGCACGCCCGCTGAGCCGAGTCGGTTCTCCGGCGACGGTCGACGGCGGCGTCACGCCACGGCAGCGCTCACGANNGCCGACACGATCGCGTGGGCCGCGAACCCGAGGGCCACGCTGCCGACGAAGCCCCGCGCCGACTGGTCACGGTACTTCCGCACCAGCGTCGCGACGCCGAGCGGCAGCCACAGCAGGGTGCCGGTCACGACGCCGGGCGACCACGTCATGGTGACGAGCGAGCCGAGCAGATGGGCCGTGCCGTTGATCGCGACCACCGTCGCGAGCGTGGTCGTGAGCCAGCGAACACCGCGCGCCGCGGCAAGCCACGCGGCAAGCAGCATCGCGACCATCGCGATCCCGTTCAGCCACAGGAACGCCGTCGCCGTGAACTGCACGGCCGCGAGCCGCGAGATCCACACCGGGAAGGTCTCACCCATGCAGAACTCCTCCGCCGCGTGCATCGCGTACGTCGCCGGAAACCACCACGCTGAGCCGTCGCGCAGGCGCTGTCCGGAGGAACCCGTCATCGCTCCGCGTCCACGGCGATCTCGACGCGAACGGGAATCGACACACCCCCGGCGGCGAGCTCGATCGAGTAGCTGCCGACGAAGTCCTTCGGCTCGACGTGCAGGGTCCACGTACCGGTCACGCCCGGCGATCGATGGCGCACGTCGCAGGTGCCGCCGGTGGCGACCATCCGCTCGATGCCGTTCGGGTCGACGAGACGCAGCCGCAGTTCGCCCGAGGTCCCTTCGACCTGCAGGCGCCCGGCGATGTCGTTCGCCGACTCGGCGCAGTTCGCGACGACCTGCATCCGTAGGTTCGTCGGCTCGGTGCAGACGCAGTTCCAACTCGTCGACGAGTTCTCGATCGGGGTCGTCGACGAACAGGCCACGAGGGACAACGCGAGGCACGGCAGCAGGAAGCGAGGGAGCATGGCCGCCGATCATCGCCGACCGGCCCGCGGTGGTGTCGAGGCTCTGGCTCGGTAGGCGCACTGGAAGCGCCGCTCGGAACGCCGGATCGCAGAACCGATGCGTGCCGGCCGTGCTGGCCGTGGCCCGGCCCCGGTCGGATCTGCATACTCTTCGCCCCCGATGTTGACCCTGAGCGGCGTGTGCAAGTCCTACGGCGATCGCGTGCTGTTCGCCGACGCCGCCCTGCAGGTCAACCGCGGCGACCGCATCGGCCTCGTCGGCCCCAACGGCGCGGGCAA
>DDSQ01000015.1 GCA_002343845.1 Planctomycetes bacterium UBA2386
CACGTGCGGGCCGCGGCACATGTCGACGAACGCACCCGAACGGTAGAACGTGATCGGCTCGGCGGCCGGCAGCTTGTCGATGGTCGCGACCTTGTAGTCCTCGGCCTCCTTCACCATCAGTGCGCGCGCGGCGTCGTGCGCCATCGACTCGAACACGAACGGCACGTCGCTCTGCACGATCTCGTGCATCAGGGCTTCGAGCTTCGGCAGGTCGTCCTGGGTGATCGGCTCGTTGCCGAAGTCGATGTCGTAGTAGAAGCCGTAGCGCGGATCGTCGACCGGCGGACCCTTCCAGAGCTTGGCCTTGGGTCGGATGCGCTTGACGGCGTCGGCGAGCACNNGCCGTAGCGCGGGTCGTCGACCGGCGGGCCCTTCCACAGCTTCGCGCGCGGGCGGATGCGCTTCACGGCGTCGGCGAGCACGTGCGCGGCGGAGTGGCGCAGCACTTCGAGCCCTTCCTTGGTGTCGCGCGTGTAGATCTTCATCTTCGCCGAGCGCGCGATCGGCAGCTGCAGGCTCTGCACGGCGCCGTCGAGTTCGATGCCGACCGCCGCCTTCGCGAGGCCCTTGCCGATCGACTCGGCGACCTGCATGCCCGTCGTGCCCGCGGCGTAGTCGCGCACGGAGCCGTCGGGGAGGGTGAGGTGGATCTTCTCGGCAGTGGTCATGGTGGCAGACGGCAGCCGGTGGGACTGCGGGGGCGAGGATCATTGCGACGCCGCGCGCGGGCAGCAAGCGGGCGTCCTCCTCGCGGCGGCGCCGCTGCGCACGCACGGCACGTTCGACGACGCTGCCGAGGCGCGATTCTCAGCCTCGTCGGCCGCGCAGCCGACCAGCGCGGTACTTGCACGACTGCCCGAGCTTGTGGAGGACGCGCGCATCGAACGGCAACTCGCCGAGCCGGTCGAGCCAGGCCGGCATGGCGGCGAGCAGATCGTCGAGCACGCGCTCCACGGCCGCCTTCGCCACGCCGGCCACCGCACCGAGCTTCACGAAATCGGCCCGCCCCAAGTCCTCGCGCGAACGGCCGCCAATCGACAGAGCCATCGTCGCGTCCCCGTAAGGATGGGTACTCGGCAGGTCGTAGGCCGGTGCCACGTGCCATTCCCCACGGTCGTGCAGCACCGAGAAGTTCTTGCCGTGCGCGTCGCCGTTGCCGGTGAGATAGGCGAACGCCAGCTGCCGCACCAGTTCGCGCGCCGCGACGATCGGCGCACCCGTGACTCCGGCGAGGCCGCGCACGATCTCTTCGGAGGTGATGCGGTACTTGTCGGCGGGATAGCGACCGAGGACCTGGCATGCATCCTCCTGCGGAAGGGCCGTCCGCTTGCCGCCGCGGAGCACCCGATCGAACCGTCGCACCAGCAGGCCGGGGCGGCCCGTGCGGTCGTGTACGAGTTCGGAGTCGGCGACGCGCAAGCCGGAGCGACGGGCGGCGGCGAGGAAGAACGCTTCGTTCGCCACGAGGTGTGGGAACTCCGGCGGGTCCAGCTTGAGGATCCAGGCAGCGTCCGCCATCGCCACCGGTAGCGCGATCATGTGGCCGGAGACCTTGTCCTGGACACCGGGGATCGCGGCGCGGTCGCGCGAGTCCGGCGTGAGCACGCTGGCGAACAGCTCGGCGAAGTCGAGTTCCACGAGTGGTCGCGCCAGGCCTGGATCAGGCGTCCTTGGCTCTTCCCCCTCGGGAACGACTTGCGTGTTGCCGATCGTGTCGGCTCCGACAGCGAGCAGCAGCGTGAGGTCGTCGTCGGCGGAGGTCTTCGCCGCGCGCCGGATCGCCGCGAGCCGGCGCCCCTCGGGCAGCAGGCCCGCAAAGAACGGGGGAACGGCCCCACCCGCGACGTGCACGTCAATGCCCTCGACGGGCAGCGTGGTCGCGACCGCAGGGCCACGGTAGTCCGGGTCGTAGGCGAACGTGATGCCGCCCCGGTCGCGCCGCAAGCTCGCGCACCTCCGACCTGCCGACCAGACCGCGGCCGCCTCGACGCGTTTGAAGTCGTCGATCCTCATGCGTTCGACCCGAGCAGGTCGGTCGCCACGGTGAGCGGCGCTCCCCGCCCGAGGTGCAACCCGAGCCCGAGCACCGTCAGCACGTCGAGGAGCTTGTCGAGGCGGGCCGTTGCCTTGCCGGCTTCGATCATGTGGACGAACCGCGCCGAGCACCGCGCCAACTCAGCGAGTTCGACCTGCTTGAGGGTCAAGGCCTCGCGCCGGGCCCGCACGGCGCGGGCGAGTTCTGGGAATGAACGTTCGTGCATCGGTCGTGATGATCGGCTGAAGTTCGGCGGTTGGTCAAGGTCTGCATGCACGATCGTGCATGCATGCTTCTTGAGGGCGTCGCTTCCGGCCCTCCGGCGAGTCCTGAGACACGTGCTGGCCCGCCACCGCGCCCCGTGGCCTCTGCCTCCATGTCTCGCGAGCCGTTGGCGCCAGGTCGGTGGCGCTCCCGCTGTAGGTGATTGCGCGGGGAAGATGCAGAATCGGCGTGAGTCGGCGCCCGTTCCGGAGCCTGACAGGGTGCGCGTTCCCATGCCCGACGACACCATTCCACCCGACCCGATCCGTGCGGCGCGAGCCGAGTTCGCCGATCCCTCGGTGCGCCCGGCCGATGCAAAGGCCCCCGGGGAGCGGCGC
>DDSQ01000102.1:0-4678 GCA_002343845.1 Planctomycetes bacterium UBA2386
CCGTCGCCGAAGTGCTCCCACGCCTTCTGGTCGAGCTTCTTCTTCGCCGGTTCCTGGGCCTTCGGCGCGGCTGCCTCGGCGGCCGGCGGCGGTGGGACTTGCGCGGCGAGGCCGGCGGCGAACAGCAGGACGGGGGCGAACGACAGTGCGTGCATCATGGTCTCCGGGAACGGGGCGAAGAGAGTAGCCCGCGGTGCCTGGATGGACCAAGGGGGCACCGCGCGGCGTTCCCCACCTTGCTCCGCGATCGCGAACGACACCCTCGGCGGCCTGCGACAAGAGTGCCTCTGCGCCCTTGCCAGGGGCATCGCCCCTCGCAGAATCTCTCACGTCGCGCGCCGCGACGGTCACGAGCCCAACCGCTCGCGCGGCGCGCCGCACCCGCTGCCATGCTCCTCCAGCTCACGCGCCCGCTCGTCTTCCTCGACTTCGAAACCACCGGTCTCGACACCAAGACCGACCGCATCGTCGAACTCGCGTTCGTGCGCCTCTCGCCCGACGGCAGTCGCGAGACGTTGGTGCAGCGCATCAACCCCGGCATCGACGTCAGCAAGGCGGCGACCAAGGTCACCGGCATCCACACGCTGGATGCGTGCGGCCTGTTCTGGGGCCCGCCGCTGAAGAAGGTCGGCCAGCGGCTCGTCGACTTCCTCGGCGACGCCGACCTCGCCGGCTTCAACCAGATCGCCTACGACGTGCCGCTGTGGCTCGCGGAGTGCAGGCGCCACGGCATCACGTTCGAGCTGAGCGGCCGGCACCAGGTCGACGCCAAGGTGATCTTCAACACCTGCGAGACCACGTGGGACCGCTTCCTGATGGGCCCGCGCAACCTGACCGCCGCCGTGCGCCACTACTGCGGTCGCGAACTGCCCGACGCGCACAGCGCCGAAGCCGACACGCTGGCGACCGTCGACGTGCTGCTGGCGCAGCTGCAGCGGCACCCGCAGCTGCCGAAGGACGTGAAGGGCCTCGCCGACTTCTGCGCGCGCAACAGCGACAAGAACCGCGACGAGGAGCCGGTGGCGAAGGCGGGTGGTGCCGGGGCATGACCTGGTCGGCCCGCACGCGCTACCGCTTCGGCGACATCGACGACGCCGGCATCGCCTACTACCCGAAGCTCCTGCACTACTTCCACTGCGCGTTCGAGGACTGGTGGGGCGACGCGCTGCAGCATCCGTACGCGCGCCTCTTGCACGACGACAAGCTCGGGTTTCCGGCGGTGAAGCTCGAGGCCGAGTTCTTCTCGCCGGTGCGCTACGGCGACGAGCCGCGCGTGCATCTCGGCATCCTTCGCCTCGGCACCGGCTCGGTGGAGTTCGCGTTCTGGATGACGAAGGACGGCAGCGACAAGCCGCTGTGCCGCGCCCGCGTGCTGACCGCGACGGTCGACATGGGCACCAAGCAGAAGCGCGCTCTGCCCGAAGTCTGGCGGCAGCGCTTCCAGCCGTTCGTGATGCGCGAAGAGGACTTTCCGCGCGGCCGCTGACGCCGCTCGTCAGAGCCGGAAATCGCGCGGGAAGAACCCGCTCGCCGAACGCGACTGCACGCCGAACACCGCCTGCACGTTGCCGGGCCACAGCACCTGCTGCGGCGGCCCTTCGGAATACACGCGGCCCTCGTGCAGCAGCGCCACGTGGTCGCAGTGCGGCGCCAGCAGGTTGAGGTCGTGCGACGCCACCAGCACGCCGGCACCGTTGGTGGCCAGGCGCCGCAGCAAGGCGACGANNGGTCGGCTCGTCGAGCAGCAGGAACGGCGCCTCGGTGGCGAGTGCCCTCGCCACCGCGATCCGGCGCATCTCGCCCCCGGACAGCGTCGGCACGGCGCGGTCCACGAACGCCGCCGCGTCGACCGCCGCAATCGCGCGCGCGATCGCTTCGCCGTCGGCCTCCGTCGGCTCCTCGTGCCGGCCGCTGTGTGGATACCGCCCCATCGCGATCAGCTGCCGCCCGGTGAACTCGAACGGCACGTCGACCTGCTGCGGCACGAAGGCGATCCGCTGCGCACGTTCGCGATCGGGCCAGGCGACGATGGCCTTGTTCTCGAGCAGCACGAGCCCACGGTCGGCCGGCTGCGCGCCGATCATCGTCCGCAGCAACGTGCTCTTGCCCGCCCCATTGCGGCCGGCGAGCAGCACGAGCCGGCCACGCGGCAGCGTGAGACTCGTCGAGCGCAGCACCTCGCGGCTGCCGAGACGCACGTAGAGGTCGGTGGCGGCGAGCGTGCTCACAGCGCCTCCCCGCGGCGGTGCCGCGCCAGCAGGAACAGGAAGTAGGGCGCCCCGAAGAACGCGGTGACGACGCCGAGGCGCAGGTTCGCCTCCGGTGGGCTCAGCCGGCAGGCAAGGTCGCTGGCGACCATCAAGACCGCGCCCAGCAGCGCCGAAGCCGGCAGCAGCACTCGGTGCGACGGACCGACCAGCAACCGCGCGAGGTGCGGCACCACCAGGCCAACGAACGCGATGCCGCCGGTGTTGGAGACCGTCGCCGCGGTGAGGCCGCAGGCGCAGAGCACGAGCCACCGCCGAACGCGTGGGGCGTCGACACCGAGGCTGTGCGCGGTGTCGTCGTGCAGCGTCAGCACGTCGAGTTCGGCACGCCGCGGCACCACCATCAGGCCGAACAGCACGAAGCCGCCGGCGGTGATCGCCGCGTGCTCCCACGTGCGCGCCTCCAGTCCGCCCATCAGCCAGAACAGCACGGTCGAGCTCGCGGTGTAGTTCGAGAAGCTGAACGTCACGACGAACGACGTCAGCGCGCCGACGAGCGTGTTGAGCGCGATGCCCGCGAGCAGCAGCGTCGCCACGGAGAACCGGCCGTGCGACCGCGCGAGCACGAACACGAGCCCGGTGACGAGCAGCGCCGTGGCCAGCGACACGGCCGGCACGGCAACGACGCCGAGGGCAACGGCGCCGGACACGATCGCGAGCGCGCCACCGAGCGCCGCACCGGCGGAGGTGCCGACCAGATCCGGCGAGGCGAGCGGGTTGCGGAACGTCGCCTGCATCACCGCGCCGGCCAGGGCCAACGACGCACCGCCGAACGCCGCGACGACGACGCGTGGCACGCGCACGTTCGCGAGCAGGAACTCGTCGACCGGATCGAGCGGTGCGCCACCGAACCAGGAAGCGCACCACTGCCAGAGCGCCGCGAACCCAGGACCTTCGCGCACCAGTCCGAGGTAGAGCACCACGATGGCGAGCAGAGCCCCGCCAAACACCACGAGCCGCCGGCCAGGGTTCACGGTCGCCTCCACGCGACCAGTTGCTGCTGCAGCTGGTGCGCCGCTTCGACCAGGTGGTGCGACGTCGACGCCAGGAGCGGCGACGGGATGCGCACGACGCGCGCGTCCCGCACGCACGGCAGCCGGTTGACGCCGGGGAAGCCCGCCAGCCACTCCGGGACGGCGGTCGCGCCATCGTTCGCACCGACCACGATCGCGTCCGGGCGCCAGCTCATCACCGCTTCGACGTCGAGTTTGCGGAACGGCCCGACGCCGCGCGCGGCGGCAGCGTTGGTGGCGCCTGCCGCGACGACCAACGCGTCGAACAGCGAACCGCGTCCGTGCGTGTGCAGAGCGCCGTCGAGGCACATGACCGTGAACGGTGCGGCATCCCCCGCACGCTCGGCGAGCGCGTGCAGCCGCTCGTACATGGTCGCCACCAGTCGTTCGGCCGGCGCCTGCAGGTGGCACCACGCGCCGATGCGCCGCACGTTCGCGGCGATGTCGTCGAACGACGCGGGGTCGCCGGTGACCACGACCGGCACACCAGCGCTCCCGAGCAGCGCCAGCGTCTCGGGCAGGGTGAACGGGTCGCAGATCACCAGATCCGGCCGCGCCGTCAGCAACTGCTCCGGCCCGGCGCCGACGCGCGGCACGCCTTCGGCCGCGGCGGCAGCCATCGACCAGCGCGCATCGACCGCGGTGTCGACGACCGCGGCGATCCGCTCGCGCGGTGCGATCGCCAGCAGCACCTCCGCCGACAGCACCGACGCGGCGACGATTCGCATCGGCGGCGTGGCCGGTCGCCACGCCGGGTCCTGCCATGCCCGACTCTCGCGGCAGCCTCCAAGCGCCGTCAGAGCCAGCAGCGAGACGGCGAACGCGACGGAACGTGGCACCGGCGCATCATGGCCCTTCCTCGGCGCGAGGCAATCGCACGCCGCAGCCGGCGTTCAGCTCGTCGGTCCGCTGTGCGCCCGTTCGCACGCCGCGAACAGCTCATCGCGATTCACCGGCTTCCGCACGTAGTCGTCGCAGCCTGCGGCCAGGCACCGCTCGCGATCCCCGCTCAGTGCGTTCGCGGTCAGCGCGATCATCGGCCCCGTGTAGCCCTTCTCGCGCAGCAGCGCGGCCGCTGCGTAGCCGTCCATCTCGGGCATCTGCATGTCGAGCAGGACCAGATCGAACGGCGCCGGCGACTGCAGCCCCTGCTCGAGATCGTGGCCCTCGCACAGCGCCGCCACCGCCACCTTGCCGTTCTCGGCGACCGTGACGGTCGCGCCGAAGCGCCGCAACAGCAGCGTGATCAGCCTCTGGTTGTCTCGACCGTCCTCCGCCAACAGGATGCGCGCACCGGCGAGCGAACGGCTCGCCGGCGCCTGCCGCGTCGCCGCGTCGCCGCCTGCTTCGACCACCGGCTGGTCGGTCGCCAACGCCGGGATCGTCACGGTGAAGGTG
>DDSQ01000102.1:4695-4904 GCA_002343845.1 Planctomycetes bacterium UBA2386
CAGCCCGAGCCCGGTGCCGCCGAATCGCCGGGTGGTCGACGTGTCGGCCTGCACGAACGCTTCGAACAGGCTCGCGGCCTGCGACGCGGTCATGCCGACACCCGTGTCGATCACCCGGATGCGCAGCATCGGCGCATCGGCTTTCGTCGCCACGACGTCCGCGGTCACCCGCACCGAACCGCGATGCGTGAACTTGATCGCGTTGCCGA
>DDSQ01000182.1:0-3341 GCA_002343845.1 Planctomycetes bacterium UBA2386
GAGCGGCCAGCGCAGCAGTGCCGCGATGCGCGACTCGATGCGCGCGATCAGCGGCGTCTCGCCGCGCGCGAAGAACATGCCGTCGCTCGTGCGCGCGGCGTTCACCTCGCTGCCGCCCCTGGCGTTGTCGACGGTCTCCGAACGCGACAGCCGCGGGCCCGCCAGCGCAACGAGGGCCTGGCACTCGTCCGCGCCGAGCAGCCCCTCGAACACGACGACCCGCGGATGACGCACGGCGACCGCGACCTTGACGATCCGTCCCTCGACCTCCAGCACGCTGCGCCCGTCGGCGATGTCGGGCTCGGGCAGCGCGCCGCCTGCGGCGGCCTGCCCCGACCGCCCCGCCGCATCGCGCTCGGCCTGCACCTCGGCCAGGGCGCGCCAGGCCAGCGCCGTGTCCCAGCCCACGCCGACCATGCCCTCGACGATCTGGGCGGGCGGGGTCCCCGCCCGCACATGCTCGGCGATCCACTGCCGCAGCTGCGGCGTCACGTCCTGCGATGCGGACTGCCGGCCCACCTGCCCCGCCTGTTGTCCGCCACCCGCCGGATGGCCCGAAGCGCGCGAGAGCTTGCTGCTCATGCGACCGTCGTCCGGCGGAAGACCCAGTGGTCGGCGTCGGATGCCCCGGGCACGAAGCGGTAGCCGTCGAGGTCGAAGGCCTGCAGCGCCTCGGGGCGCCTCACGCGGTGGTCGATGGCCCAGCGGGCCATCAAGCCGCGGGCACGCTTGGCGAAGAGGCCGACGACGGCGAACTGAGCGCCCTTGCCCTCCTCGAACCGGCAGTGGATCACGCGCGCCTTCAGCGACGGGCGCAACGCCGCCCGCGCGTACTCCTGCGACGCCAGGTTGACCACCACCGGCCGGCTCTCGCCGGCGAGCTGCTCGTCGAGATGCCGGGCGATCGTGTCGCCCCAGAAGTCGTAGAGGTTGCGGCCGGCCGGGTTGGACAGGGCGGTGCCCATCTCCAGCCGGTAGGGCTGCAGCCGGTCCAGCGGGCGCAGCACCCCGTACAGGCCGGAGAGGATCACGAGGTGGCGCTGCGCCCAGTCCAGCGCGGCGACGTTCAGTGTCTTCGCGTCCAGCGCGTCGTAGACGTCGCCGGCGAAGGCGAGCACCGCCGGCTTGCTGTTCTCCGGCGTTGCCTGCGACTGCCACACCGCATACCGCCCGACGTTCAACGCGGCGAGCGGGTCCGACAGGTCCATCAGCGCGGCGACCTCCGCGGGGCCCAGCGCGCGCAGGATGCCGATCAACTGCGCCGCGCGGTCGGCGAACAACGGGTCGGTCGCCCGGCGCAGGACGGCGGCGCCGACGCGGGTCTGGTAGTCGAGGGTCTTGGCAGGCGACAGCAGGAACAGCATCGTGCGGGACGCGGGATCGTGCGGGTGCCGCGATTCTCGGTGCAAGCGGGACCTCAGCCGCTTCGCCGGTCGCCGCCAGCGGACGGCGGCAGGGCCCCGAGCGCCTCACGCCAGGTGCGCAGCGGGATGTGCGAGCTCAGCCGGTGCAGCGCACAGTCGATCAGCGCCGGGTGCAGCACGTGGCCGACGCCCTCGGCGACGTCCAGCGTGGCATCGCCCTGCCCTGCGGCCAACTGCTCGAGCAGGGCACGCGGGTGCTCGACACCGAAGATGCGGTCCGCCGAGCCGTGGAACAGGTGCAGCGTCGCGTGCCGTGGCGGCTCGGGCGGCGGCTCGACCATGCGCGCGCCGAAGGCCAGCACCCGTCCCGCGATGCCGTCGTGCTGCACGGCCGTGTGCAGGGCCAGCACGCCCCCTTGCGAGAAGCCGCCGATCGCGGTGGCGGCCGGCCCGATGTCGAGCCGCTGCTGCTGGGCGCGCAACCAGGGCGCCAGGGCCGCGACGCAGGCCGCCACGCGGTCGCGCCAGACGGCCTGGGACTCCAGGCCCTCGATCGAGTACCACTGCCGGCCGCGACGTCCGCCGTCGGCCGCGATGGGGGACTCGGGCACCAGCACCACCGCCTGCGGGAAGCGCTCGCGCAGCGCCATCGCCAGCGGCTCCAGGGCCGAGGCCTCCTGCGCCCAGCCGTGCAGCAGCACGATCAACTGCTCCGGGCGGCCGGCGGCGGGCCGCCATTCGATGGGCAGCGGCAGCTGCGGTGGCGGCTGGTCGGGCGAGGCGGTCGGCATCGGGAGGATTGTGAACCGGGCGAGCCGGACGGTCGCCTGGCCGCGACGCCGGGCTGCCGGCGCGGCACGGTCAATGGAAGTCGCGGCTGCGCGGCGCCAGGCCCTGCAGCAACGCCGTGTGGTCGACGAGCCGGCGCGCCACCAGGTGCATGACCTCACCCTCCCGCTGCCAGATGCCGTAGACGGTCAGCAGCCGGCTGGCCAGCAGCGGCCGGCGCTGCGCCTCGGCCACCGCGGGCCAGACGATGATGTTGACGTGGCCGGTCTCGTCCTCCAGCGTCACGAAGACCACCCCCTTGGCCGTGCCCGGGCGCTGGCGGTGCGTGACGATGCCGCTGGCCCGCGCGAGCTGGCCCGGCCGGCAGCCCCGCAGCTCGACGGCCGTCAGCACCTTGAAGGCCGACAGCCGCGGGCGCAGCAGCGCGAGCGGATGCGACGTCAGCGACAGCCCGGTCGCGCGGTAGTCGTCCAGCATCTGGCTGGCCGCATCGGCCGCCGGCAGCGCGACCGCCTCCTCGTGCGTGCGGGTCTGCCGCAGCATCGGCGTGGCGCGGGTGTCGACGCCGGCGACCGACCAGGCGGCCTGGCGGCGGTGGCCGGTCAGCGCGCCCAGCGCATCGGCCCGGGCCAGCAGCTGAAGATGGTGCGCATCGAGCCCGCCGCGGCGCGCGAGGTCCTCGATGCCGTCGAACGGCGCTGCCTCGCGCTCCGCGACGATGCGCCGCGCCGCCTCCTCGGTGAAGCCGGCGATGCGGCTGAAGCCCAGCCGCACCGGCTGCAGGCCGGGCGGCACCGGGTACCGGCATTCCGGGCCGGCCGCCCCGCCCGCTGCACGCTCGCCCCCGGCCGCGCCCGGTGGTTCGAGCACCGTCTCCCAGTCGCTGCGCAGCACGTCCACCGGCAGCACGCTCACGCCGTGCTCGCGTGCGTCGCGCACCAGCTGCGCCGGCGCGTAGAAGCCCATCGGCTGGCTGTTCAGCAGCGCGGCGAGGAAGGCATCGGGGTGCCAGCGCTTGATCCACGCGCTGGCATAGACCAGCAGCGCGAAGCTCGCCGCGTGGCTCTCCGGGAAGCCGTACTCGCCGAAGCCCTCGATCTGCTTGAAGATGCGCTCGGCGAAGGCCGGTGCATAGCCCTTCTCGAGCATGCGGCCGACCAGGCGGTCGTGGAACGGGGCCAGGCCGCC
>DDSQ01000182.1:3355-3559 GCA_002343845.1 Planctomycetes bacterium UBA2386
TGCATCACCTGCTCCTGGAAGATCGGCACGCCCAGCGTGCGCTCGAGTGCCTGGCGCACCTCGTCGCTCGGGTAGTCGATCGGCTCCTCGCCGTTGCGGCGCCGCAGGTACGGGTGGACCATGCCGCCCTGGATGGGCCCGGGGCGAACGATCGCGACCTCGATGACCAGGTCGTAGAAGCACTGCGGCTTCAGCCGCGGCAGC
>DDSQ01000081.1 GCA_002343845.1 Planctomycetes bacterium UBA2386
AGGAAGGCGCCGCCCAGCATCAGCAGCGGCGTCACCAGCCAGGGCAGCCAGGCGCTGATGGCCAGCGCGGCCGGGACCAGGATCGCCTTGTTGAGCAGCGAGCCCCTGGCCACCGCCCAGACCACGGGCAGTTCGCGGTCGGCGCTGACGCCGGTGACCTGCTGCGCATTGAGTGCCAGGTCGTCGCCCAGCACACCGGCACTCTTCTTGGCTGCCAGCTTGCTGAGCACCGCCACGTCGTCGAGGACGCTGGCGATGTCGTCGATCAGCAGGAGCAGACTGGTGCCGGCCATGCCGGCATTGTCAGCTCGCGGCGCGGGCCGCGGCGCTGCGTTGCCGGCAGACGACGGCGGGCGTCGCGAACTCGCGGCCGACCACCGCGCGCGCGTAGAAGTAGTTGCGGCGCGCCGGCTCGCTGAGCGCGTCGAGCTCGACGCGGCCGCATTCGTCGCAGGGGAAGGCGAAGGCGCGGCCGGCGTTGAACAGCGACTCGAAGCGCAGTTCGAAGCCGGCGGCGGCAAGCGGGGGGCTGATCGTGTCCATCGCGAAGGCTCGTCCGGGAGGCTGATGGCTCCAAGATAGGCCACCCGGGGCGCCGGCGCTGCGGGCGCAGGTCCATGCCGTCCGTCGGATCGTGGAGGCGCGGCGTGTCGGAAGTCTTCCGACAGGCGCGAACGTGATGCAGTGCACGGTCCGCGCACCGCGGCCGCTTCGGCGCCGATCGCTGCGAAGATCACGACCATGCACGAACCGCTGCGCGATGCCTTCCTGCTCGACCCCGGGCTGGTCTTCCTGAACCACGGCTCCTTCGGCGCCTGCCCGCGCGAGGTCTTCGACGACTACCAGCGCTGGCAGCGCGCGCTGGAGCGCAACCCGGTCGAGTTTCTCGGCCGCCGCTCGGCGGCGCTGCTGCGCGAGGCGCGCGCGGCGCTGGCCGGCCACCTGGGCGCCGACGCCGACGACCTGGTCTTCGTGACCAACGCGACGCAGGGCGTCAACGTCGTCGCGCAGTCGCTGAACCTGCAGCCGGGCGACGAGGTGCTGGCCGGCGACCACGAATACGGCGCCTGCGACGCCGCCTGGCAGTTCTTCTGCCGCCAGCGCGGCGCGGTCTACCGGCGTGTGGCGATCCCGCTGCCCTTCGACGCCGCCGGCTGGGCCGACCGCCTGCTGACCGCCGCGACGCCGCGCACGAAGCTGGTCTTCGCGAGCCATGTCTCGTCGACGACGGCGCTGGTCTTCCCGGTGGCCGAGCTGTGCGCGAAGGCGCGCGCTGGCGGGCTGGCGACGCTGATCGACGGCGCCCACGCGCCAGGGCAGCTGGACCTGGACCTGGCCGCCGTCGGGGCCGACTTCTATACCGGCAACTGCCACAAGTGGCTGTGCGCGCCCAAGGGTGCGGCCTTCCTGCATGCGCGGCGCGAGCGGCAGGCCCTGCTGAATGCCACCGTCGTGAGCTGGGGCTACCTGGCCAAGGATGCCGGCGCTGGTGTGGAAGGCGGCGCCGATGTGGAAGGCGGCGCCGGTGCGGCCGGCGGCCACACCGGTTTCGATGCGTACACCGGCCGCACGCTGCTCGAGCGTCGGCTGCAATGGCAGGGCACGCGCGATATCGCGGCCTTCCTGGCGGTGCCGGCCGCGATCGCCTTCCAGCGCCGGCACGGCTGGCCAGCGTGGCGGCCACGCTGCCACGCGATGGCGATGGACCTGCAGCGCCGCGTGCTGGCGCGCAACGGCCTGGCGCCCATCGGCCGCGACGCGGGCTACGGTCAGGACTTCGCGCAGATGGTCGCGATCCCCGTGCGCCTGCCCGAAGCGCCGGACGCGGCCGAGGCGCTGCGGCGGCGACTGTTCGAGCAGTACCGCATCGAGGTGCCGGTCACGCGACACGGCGCGCACGGCTTCGTGCGTGTCTCGGTGCAGGCCTACAACGAAGAAGCCGACCTGGCCGCGCTGGAAGCCGCGCTGGCCGAGGTCGGCGTCTAGGGTCGGACGGTCGTCGTCTGCTTCAGGCGGCGCGGCGGCGGACCGTCAGCAGGCCGGCGACGCCGGCCAGCATCAGCAGCGCCGTCGCCGGCTCGGGGATCACGCCCACCGCCAGCAGCGCCTGCTGGCCCAGCAGCTGGTGCGCCCGCGCCGACGGGTGCAGCGCGTCGGAGAACAGCGACACCGCGCAGGCGTCGCCGATCGAGCCCGGGAACGGGCCGCAGGGCATGGTGACATTGGTGATGCCGTAGACCGCGCCGCCGTTGGTGGTGGCGTCGGCGATGATGTCCGCCGCGGCGCCGGCCATGTCCAGGAAGCTCATGTTGAGGCCGAAGGTCTGGGCGCCCACGCCCAGGATCACCGGCATCAGCGCGTTGAAGCGCGCGCTGGCGTCGCTGGAAGCCGCCTGCACGCCCAGCAGCGCGGCCTCGGGCGTGTTGCCCAGGTCCGGCAGGTTGGCGATCAGCACGTTGCGCGCGCCCTTGCTGGCCAGCAGCCCGAGCCCGCTGATGATGTCGACCGCGGTCTGGTCGGCCACCGCCTGGCGGCCGGCGGCGTCGGCCGCACTGTCGCCGGGGTAGGCCGTGCGCGCGTCGCGCATGTTGTTGCCGCCGACGACCAGCACGTACAGCCCGGTCGGGTCGGCCGCCGGCGTGGCCGGCGCCCACAGGCCGCCGATCTGCGCCAGCGTGCCCGGCGGGAAGCCGCCGACCCCGCTGCGCGCGCCGCCGAAGGCATAGTTGTTGCCGCCGAGCAGCGAGGGCACGGCCCCCATCGGCTGGCCCAGGCCCTGCGCCAGCACGTCGATCCACACCGGGCCGTCGGAGAAGCGGCCCTGGTAGTAGGGCGGCACCGGCACCGTGCCGCCGGTGGCGACGAAGATGTTGCCGGTATCGCTGAGGCTGTCGCCGAACACGGTCAGGCTGGTATAGCTGGCATTGGCCTGCGCGCCGAGGGCGGCGCCGGCCAGCACGGCGGCGCCGAGCAGGCGGCCGAAGAATGCGGATTTCATGGGTCTCCTCGGGAGGACTTTGTCGGGTCGCTCGAAACTAGCACGCCGCCCGACCGGGCACCACGGGGAAGCCGCGCAGTGCACGGCCGGCACCCCTCAACCCGGGGGGCGCTTGCGCGGGCCGGCGACCCTGCCAGGATCGCGGCCCTGACCGCGGCCCGGCCGGGCCGGCCGCGCGGGTACAGTGCCGGTCTCCCGCGGCGGCAGTCCCGTGTGCTGCGTCAGCAGGCGGCCCTTGGCCACCGCCGTCGGCCGCGCAAGCGGCGGCGTGCTGTTCTTGCGCCGCGCGCTCGAGTAGCCGCCGTCGGTGGCCGGCTGCCAGGCCGGGATCAGGTGCTGTCGGCCGCTGCCGATCAGGTCGGCGNNGCCTCGCGCAGCAGCGGCCAGTTGGCCGGGTCGTGCCAGCGCAGGAAGGCCTTGTGCAGGCGGCGCCGACGCTCGCCGCGCACGATGTCGACCTTCTCGCTGCGCGCCGCGTCGCGGTGAATGCCGGCCAGCGGATTGAGCCCGGTGTGGTACATCGCGGTCGCGGTGGCCATCGGGCTGGGGTAGAAGGTCTGCACCTGGTCGGCCTTGAAGCCGTTCTTCTTCAGCCACAGCGCGAGGTTCATCATGTCCTCGTCGC
>DDSQ01000084.1 GCA_002343845.1 Planctomycetes bacterium UBA2386
AGGCGGGTTGCCGGGCGCCGCCGGCGGGGGCGGAGCCGAACATGGCCGCATGCCACGTTCCTGCGCGACCCTCGTCGTCGCCGCCAGAACGTGGTGCTCGCGGCCGGTGCAGCAGTGGGTGGCCGTTGCGCCGGCGCGTGGAACGCTCACTCAGCGATCGTGAACTTCAGCGCGTTCGAGACGCCGTAGTCCGTGGCCAGCGGGCAGCCGGCCTGCCGCCACTGCAGCCATTGGCCGATCAGTTCGGCGCCGATCAGGCTCGCTTGGAACGGCACGGCGATCGGCACCGGTCCGGCACCACCGATCAGCACGTCGGTCGACGGCACCAAGGTGCACGGGCCGCACACCAACGGGTTCGCGGTGAAACCGACGACCAGGCCCAGCACCGGCGCGGTCGGCGCCAGCAGTTCGAGCGTGAACGTCGTGCCGAGCGCTGGAGTGCCCGAGTAGGCGGCGAAGTCGTTGAGCCCGACGATGCCGCAGGCGCCGCCCATGCTGGTCACGGTGCCGGAGCCGCTCGCTTCGGCGCGCCGGGCCCGGACCGTGCCGTTCGACCACGCCACGAGGACTTCGTCGCCGCTGCCGCCGCCACTCGACCGCGCGACGAGCGACGGGTGATCCTGCGGCGACGTCGACGTCTCGACGGCGTACTCGGCGCCGCCGGCGGCTCCGGTCAGGGGATGCAGCGCCTTCAGGAACACGCGCTGGCCGACGGCCGGCACGGACTGCGACCACGCCAGCAACCAGCGGTCGTTGGCCCATTCGATCGACGGCGCCGATTGCGCGCCGAGGCCGACGATCGGCGTGGTCGTCGACGTGAGCGACAGCGGGGTCGGGCACAGGCCCGCGAGCGACGCGAGCCGCACGTTCACTTGGCCTGCGATCGTGTCCTGCCACGCCACCGCGAACCGCGAGCCGTCGCGGCAAGCGACCGCGCACTCGGTGACGTTCGCGCCGATGCCGCCCACGAACACGGGCGTGATCGGCGAACACGCCGTGCCGATTTCACTGACCGCGGCCGCGTTGACGTCGCGGAAGGGGCCCGCGCCAGGACCGTTGCTCGTCCAGGCGACGCCCCAGCGGCCGTTCGTGCCCGCGTGCTTGCTGACGGCGATCGAGCCGAACGTGCCGGTGGCGAGCGTGGTCTGGCCCCCCCACAGGACCGGGTCGCCGGTGGCCGGTACCTGCACGCGCTGCATGCGCAGGGAGCCCGCCGTCGAGTCGTTCCAGACGATCAGCGCCTTGTCGCCGACGGCGCGCGAGTCGCCGCCGAGGCCGACGTGCGGGAACGAGCTGCTGCTGTTGATCTGCGCGACGCTGACGAGGTTCGAGGTGGCGCCGTTGCTCGCGTTGATCGCACGGCACATGACGAAACCGATCTTGACGCTACAGCGCGTCGACGGCTGATCGCTGGGGCCGGGGCTGGCGTGGGTGCAGAAGGGACGCGACTCGCGGTCGCGGCCGTGATGCCGAGCGGAGCGAAATGCGCAGCCTTGCCGTCGTCGAGGCTCGGATCGCTTCCGTTCTCGCTACTGCAGCAGCACGCGCGCGTCGGCCAGGATCCACAGTCCGAGTGCGACCAGAACGAAGGGCAGGGCTACATGGCCGTAGCGGCGGACCTGCGCTCCGACCAGGCGGTGCTGCACCAGCAGGTATCCGGCCAGGCACCACAACGCAGTCAACGCGCCGAACACGCCGACGTAGAACGGCACCATGCTCACGTCTTTGGCAAACAGCGGGATGTAGACGCCGAGGTTGTCGCCGCCGTTCGCGATCGTCACGGCGGCGACCGTGAGCGCCTGCGCTCTGCCGCTGCGCGAGAGTGCCTGCTCGTCGCCGTCGGTTCCTTCGTTGTCGCCGCCCTCAGAGCGATCGGATCGACGAATTCGCCAGAGCTTGTGCAGCCCCAGCGCGAGCGGAACGACTCCGAGCAAGGCTGGATACCCATCGGGCACCGCGAGCGAAGCACATGCCGCAGCAGCGCTGGCTGCGACCAGCGCGCCGATGCCAAGGAACTGGCCGAGCACGATCGAGCGCCGGCGCAGTCGCGGGTCGGCGAAGAACGCCGCGAGCAGGAATACGTCGTCGACGTTCGTCGACGCGAAGACCACGGTGGCGACGCCGAGCGCGGCGGGGAGGTCGAGCAAGGGGCGAAACGTAGACGGCGGTTGTGCCAGCGCCCACGCCGCTGTGGACCTGGTTGCTACCTTCGCTCGCACTTCGCCCAAGGGGACGGGTTCGAGGCGTGCTCATGCGACCGGATGGATGGGGCCCTCGTGTCGTCGAGCCGCGTCGCGCCGTTCCAGCCACCGAACAGCACGGTGCGGTGGCGCTGGCTGCCTAGCGCCATGCCGAACGAGATACGTGGTGGCACCCCAGCCGCCGCCGGGACGTGCCACGGCCTCCCGCCGTGCATTACGGGCACATTGTGCACGCTGTCGAACACCAGACAGGCGTTCTCAGGTGGCGCCGGTGAAGCCACGGCCGACGCCGAGGGCCGCTTCGCCATCGACCTGTGCATCGGCCGCGCCTGCTGTGTGTGGGCGATCAGACCCGCCGGCAGCGAACCGGGCCGACTCGTCGCCGCACCATCGATCGTCGCCACCGGCGGCCGCCGGCTAGCCACGGGCTTCGAACGCCTCGCCGACGCGTTGGCGCGGGTGGGCCGCAACGCGGATGCAATTTCGGCCGCCATCCGATGCGAGACCCGGCGCACCTGGCTGGCCGAACACGAACCGAGCAACTCCGCCTGGGCGCGCGGCCTGCTGTCTGCGCGCCTCCGCGTGGCCTTGTTGGCCGACCTCGCCGGCAATCGGGCGCTGGCGGCGGAGCGACTCGAAGCCGCGAAGGGCGTCCTGAAGCTCCTGCCGGAGGATGGCGCTGAGCGGCTGATCCACACATTCGAGCTCGCGCGTGCAACGTCCGAACAGTCCTACAGGAAGCGGGACTACCGAGCGACGCTGCAAGCCTGCGACGCGGCGCTCGCTGTCGGCGAGCAGTTGCGCTCACGCGGCCTGCTCGATGCGCGACGCGCCGGCGAGTTGGGCAAGGTCCGCATCGGGCGCGGTGTGGCTTGGGCCGAGATGGGAACCATGGATCAGGCCACAAGGGACCTGCAGGCTGCCGTGGAGTACTTCGAGGTCCTGATCCGCGAGTATCCAGATCTTCCGATCCTGCGCATTGATCTGGCAGTGGCGCTATCCAACTTGGCGCGAGCGCATGCCGATGGAGAGAATCTCGATGCGAGTCGGGACGCGCACACCAAGAGGTTGGCGCTCGCCGAACAACAGCTGGCCAAAGCGCCGGCCAGTGCCGAGTGGTCCAAGATCGCGGCCGAGTCGCTCCGCGAGTTGGTGAGACTGGCGGAGCGGCAAGGGCAGCGCGCCGAGGCCTCCCGCCTTCGCGAGCGGCGGCGCGAGTTGGGCCGCTGAGCTGGACCGGACCAGGGCCACCGCAGGCGCTCCGCGGTGTTTCCTGGTCGGGAGCGACTGACGGGGGAACGCGCAGGGGGCAGGATGGCGCGGCTGGTTCCGGGTGGGTCGGGACCACAGCTTGTTGCTCCTACTCCCGTGGGCCGGACCGTCAGCGCGTCAAGAGGCCGGCGGCGCGGCGGCGCAAGCGCTCGGCCTCGGCGGCGCTGCCGCTGCGCTGCAAGGCCTCGGCCCGCAGTTCGAGCGCAGCCGCGTCCTGTCCCTTCGCCAGGTAGTCGGCGTGCTCGGCGGCCGCCAGCGCCTCGGCGAGCGCCGCCGGCTCGCTTGCGGCGAGCAGCGCCTGGGCGAGCTCGCGCCAGCCGGCGACGTCGTCGGGCAACGACGTGGTCCAGCGCCGCAGCTCGCCGAGCTGGGCTTCACGATCGCCGCCGGCCACCAGCGCGTCGACGAGTTGCCGGTGCACGCGCGCGTGCTGCGGATGGCTCGCGGCGAGCGCTGTGAGCTCGGCGCGTTCGCGCTCGCGTTCGCCGGCCTGCCGCAGCATCAGCACGAAGTCGAGGCGCGCCTCGACGTCCGCCGGTCGCAGCGCCAGCGCGGCGGCGATGCGCGCGAGCGCCGGCTCGCGATCGCCGCGGCGATGGGCCGCCCGCGCCGCGAAACGGGCGGCGTCGGGGCTCGTCGCGTCGCGAGCGAACCACGACTCGGCCAGCGCGTCGGCGACGTCGTTGCGCTGCAACTGTTCGAGCGTCATCAGCACCTGGACGCGCGCGTCGGCTGGCAGCAGCGGTTCGTCGAACGACCGCTGCAGCGTCGCCACGCCGGCGTCGATGTCACCGGCCATCGCTTCGGCGATGCCCAGGTTGACCGCGCACAGCGGGTCCGCCTCGCCGCGCCGTAGCGCCTGCCGCAGCAGCGCGACGGAGCGCTGCGCGTCGCTCTGCAGCAACGCCACGCCAGCCAGATGCAGCGCGACCGGGTGCTCGGGCCACTGCCGCAGCAACGCCTCGGCGGCCTCGCGCCGTTCGTCCGACGAACCGAGGCGGACAACCAGCTTGGTCCATTGCGCGTGCAGCAGGAGGTTCGGCTCCGACGCCGTTCGCACCGCGAGGGACAGCAGCGAACGCGCCTCCGCCATCGCCGCCGGCGTCGGCGCGCCGTCCGCGATCGCCAGCATCGACTGCAGCCACAGATCCAGCGCGGTGCGCGGCGGCGGCAGGTCGCGTTCGAGCGCGGCGGCTTCTTCGGCGCGGCCCGACGCGCGCACCAGCCACGCGCGGCAACGCTGCAGCGCCGCGGTCGACTCGGCGTCGCGCCGCGCCGTCGCATGCGCGTCGAGCTCCGCCAGCGCCGCCGCCGGGCCGCCGGCGCGGTGCGCGACGAACACGAGGCCGACGACCGCTTCCGCGCGTTCGGGCGCGAGCGCAAGCGCCCGCCGGAAGTCCTCGCGCCCCGCGTCGCCGCCGCGGCTGCGCGCGAGGAAGCCCGCCGTCGTCGCAGTCTGGTAGGCGCGCTGCCGTTCGGCCTCGCGCGCCGCGTTGACGTGCGGCCACTGCAGGGCCAGCCAGGTGAGCACGCCGGCGAGTGCCACTGCGAGGGCGGCGCTCGCGCCGAACACAGGCTCGCGGCGGGCACGGCGCCACCAGCGCGTGATGCGCGTGGTAGCGCGCGCGTTGACCTCGCGCAGCTCCAGGAACGCGCGCAGGTCTGCGGCCATCGCCGCCGCCGTCGCGTACCGATGCGCCGGGTCCTTCTCGAGCGCCTTGCCGACGATCGCCGCGAGGTCGCGCGGCAGGCCGCGCACGAACCGGCGCGGCTCCGGCGGATCGCGATAGAGGATCGCCTGGATGACCTGCTGCGCGTTGGCGCCGTCGAACGCGCGCCGCAGCGTGATGCACTCGTGCAGCGTCGCCCCCAGCGCGAACACGTCGACCGCCGGCGTGTGCTCGCTGCCGCGCCCCAGCGCCTGCTCGGGCGCCATGTAGTGCGGCGAGCCGACGACGACGCCGGTCTGCGTGAGCGCGGGATCGCCGTCGTCGCGGGCGATGCCGAAATCGGTCAGCACGGCCGAGCCGTCGCCGCGCAGCAGGATGTTCGCCGGCTTGACGTCGCGGTGCACGACCCCGGCCGCGTGCACGTGCGCGAGCGCCTCGGCGACATCGGCCACCGCGGCGACGAGTTCACGCAGCGAGTCGCCGACGTGCCCGCCGCCATCGCGCAGCTGCGCGATGCGCTGCGCCAGCGAAGCGCCGTCGACGCGCTCCATCGCCAGCCAGGGCCGGCCTTCGTGAGTGCCGAGGTCGAACACGCGCACGATCGACGGGTGTTCGAGGCGCGATAGCAGCTGCGCCTCGCGCAGGAAGCGCGCGACGGCCGTCGGCTGGGCCGCGACCGAAGCGTGCAGCAGCTTGAGCGCAACGGCCCGCCCGAACCGCCGGTCGACGGCAGCGTGCACCACGCCGCTGCCGCCACTGCCCAACTCGTGGTCGAGCCGGTACTCCCCGAGCTGTGCCGGCGGCGCAGCAGGCGCCGTCGCGGGCGCCGCAGCCTGGCCGTCGTCGTGTTCGTCGGCGAACGCCTGCAGCAGCTCCGCGAGGTCGGGGTTGGCGCGCAACAGCTCGGCACGGTCGCCGCCGCTCTGCTGGTGGCGCAGATGCAGCGCCAGCGCCCGCTCGAGACGATTGCCGTCGTTGGTCATCGCAGCACGACTAGGCTCCGAATCGGCGCCGAGCGAACAAGAATCCCGCCAGGCTTCACGCCAGCAGGTCCTCGAAGCGGCCGCCGCGCAGTCGGGCGAGGGCGCGCGCCAGCTTCGGCAGGGCGCGCCGGTGGCGCATGCGCACCGTGTCGGCGGACTCGCCCAGCCGGGCCGCGATGTCGTCGAAGCCCAGTTCGCGGTAGTCGTGCAACACCAGGACTTCCCGGTCGTCGGCGTCGAGCAGTTCGAGCGCGAGGCGGATCCAGGCGCGCAGGTCGGCGCGCGCGGCGGCGTCGCCTGGGTCGGTCGCATCGGACGCGTAGTCGAGATCGATCACCGCCGAGTCGTCGCCGGCCATGGGTTCCAGGCTGGCATCGCGGCGCACGTCGCGCTTTTGGCGCAGCTGACGCGCAGCGGCCGAGCGCAGGCGGTTCTCGACCATGCGCACCAGCAGGCCGCGCAGTTGCGCCCGGTCGGACAGCAGGAAGCGCGGGGCGTTGCGCAGCGCCTGCAGCATCGTCTCCTGCACGATGTCCTGGGTGTCGACGTCGCGGCGCAGCAGGCTGCCGAGGCGCCGCCGGATGTGCTCCTCGACCAGCGGGCGCTCCTGTGCCACCAACGCGGCCATCGCCGCGGCGTCGCCGCCGTGCCAGCGCTGCAGGAGGGATCGTGTCTCGTCCACCGCATGACGATGACACGGACCGGCGGCGAGGCGGTCAAGGGGGCTCGCCAGGCGCGGGCACCGCGACGGGCCTCGGGATTCCGGGGGTTTCTTGTTCGGCGCCGACGGCGCGCGCGGCTGAACCCCCCCATGCGTTCCTTTGCCGCCATTCGCCGTGCCAGGTCGTGCCCGACTTCGCGCTGACCAGCATGCCGCGCCTCGACTTCCAGTGAACCACTCCCTCCCGCAACCCATATGCCCATGACTCCTCGTCCATCCAACTACAAGCTGCAGGGCGCCGCGCTGGCGCTCGCCGTCGTCCTCGTCCCGCTGCTGCCCGCCCAGTCGGCGGCGCGCGAAGCCGGCGATCTGCCGCCGTTCGCGATCGCCAAGGTCGCGAACGTCACCGCCGACGAACACGGCGCGCCGATCGCGCTGGGTCCGGACTGGGAGGCGCGCTTCGACGCCGACGGCGCCCGCTTCATCGCCGTGCTCGGCTCGTTGACGCCCGAACTCGTCGACCTGCGGCTCGGCGCCGTGCGCGTGCGCCAGGGCGACGTCGAACTGCCGCTCGCGGCCGCGGCGGCGCCGGCCGTCGTCGGCGACCGCGTCGCCTACCAGCGCGCGCCCGGCGTCACCGAGCGCTTCGACGCGACCCTGCCCGGGCTCGCGCACAGCCTGTTGCTCGAGCGGCCGCTCGGCGGCCGCGGCGACCTCGTCGCCACCTTCGCGCTCGCCGGCACCGTCGCCGGACATGGCAGGCAACTCGCCGACGGCACCCTGTTGTTCAGCAAGGGCCACGGCGGCGTCGCCATCGGCGCGCTGACCGCCATCGATGCCAATGGCGCCACCTGCGCCGGCGCGCTGCGCCTCGCACAGGGCGCGGTCGAGTGGGTCGTGCCGGCGTCCTTCGCGAACCGTGCGGCCTACCCGCTGCTGCTCGATCCACTGGTCGGCACGAACTTCGTGCTGACCTCGCCGCTGGTCGGCTCGGGGGGCGTGTTGGGCACGCCCCACGAGACCGACGGCAACGCCGATGTCGCCTTCGACACATCGACCGCGACCTGGTTGGTCGTTTGGGAACGCAGCTACTGGGGCACGGGCCTGAAGACGATCCGCGGCCAGCGCTTCGGGACGACGGGCACGCCGCTTGGCGGCATGATCGGCATCGCGACCAACAACACGTTGCTGCTGCGCGAGCCGCGCGTCGCCAACGTCAACCTGTCGAACCGCTTCGTCGTCACGTGGCTGCAGAACACCAGCACGCAGACGCAGGTGGTCGCGCGCGGGATCAAGGCCGGCGATGGCGTGATGACGCCGGCGCTGACCCTCGCCAGCGCGACCATCGGCGGCATCGACGGCATCGACGTCGGCGGCGAGTCCTCGGGCTCGCTGTTCGCGCCGGCCAAGGCCTGGATCGTCTGGGGCGAAGGCGCGAACGGCATCCGAGGCGCCGTCGTCACGGCGCCAAGCAACAGCACGACGCTGTCGGTGTTCCAGACCTTCACCGTGGCCGCGCCGCCGGGCGGATCGATCACGACGCAGCAGCCGACGATCAGCCGGCAGACGAGCGCCGACGGCCGGCTCGGCGTCGCCTGGGTGCGCGACGAAGGCAGCGCGCGACGCATCCGCGGCACCGTGATCGACCGCACGGGCGCCCCGCTGTACGCACAGCAGCTCCTGTCCGGTTCCGATATCCATGCGTCGGAGCCGCGCATCGACGGCGGCGGCGACGGGACGTGCGACTTCGTCTGTACCTGGTTCTCGCAGTACCCAGGGTCGATCCTCACTCCCGAGGGGCCGCCGTATGCCCGCGCCGGCGCGATGCGCGCTGGCGCGCAGCTCGTCGCGACCGGTCCCCTGTGGAACACGACGCCGGCCCGCACGCCGGACGTCGCCTGGCGCGCCGGCAAGGCCTATCTGACCTGCAACATCGACGGTTTCATCGTGCTCATCGGCATCGACCCGTTCACGTGCGCGACGTGCGAATCGCTCGTGACGGTGGCCTCTCCGACGCCGCCATCCGGCAGCGTGCTGGGCCGTAGCATGAACGGTCCGGCCGTCTGCATGCAGGCGCCGAGCGGCGATCCGACCGCGTCGCGCGGTGTCGTCGTGTGGACCGAGTCTCGGTACTCCCCGTTGTTTCCGGGCGTCACCCTGAGCGCGGAGTCGCCCCTGTACGGCCGCGTCGTCGACGCCTTCTCGACGTCGGCCACGACGACCAACCTCGGCGGCGGCTGCGGTGGCGGCGGCACGCTGTCGACGGTCGGCCCGCCGGCGGTCGGCAACGGCACGTTCCGCATCGACCTCGCGGGCGCCGGCGCGTCCTCGCTGCTCGCCGCCTTGAACCTCACGGCCCCGACGACGCCGCTGTCGTGCGGCGTCTGCCAGTGGTACGAGTTCGGCGCCACCACGGTCGTCACCACGGTCAACGGCAGCGCCAGCGTGCCGCTGCCGATCCCGTGCTCCGCGAGCCTCGCCGGCAGCGAGCTGACGGCCCAGTGGACGGTCTGGCAGCCGGGCTCGGCGCCCTGCGCGCTGGCGCCCGACTTCGCGGTGTCGAACGCGCGGCAACTCAACTTGCGCTGAGCCGCGCAGCGCGACGCCATCCGCTCAGGCCTTCGGCTTCGGCGGCGGCAGGTCCCGCGCCGGGCAGACCGACTGGAAACCCTGACGCGCTTGCGAGCCGTCGCAGAACGGCTTGTTGGCCGCGAGGCCGCAGCGGTCGATCTCCCCCGCGTCGCAAGCCCGGTGGATCGCCCTGCGGTCGGAGTCGGTGTCGTTCTGCTTTTCCGACGGTCTTCCGCGCGGGCGCGGAGCATCCCGACTACCGCAGATGTGTTGGGCCCACCTGGGCAGTGGTGGTCCCTGGAGTTGCCGGCCGCGGCTTCGCTACAGGCCGCTGGCCGTGGCGATCAGGGCCTTCAGCTGCGTCACCGAGAATCCGCGGTCGTGGAACCACACGACCTTGCCGGCGCGGTCGAGCAGCACGATGCGGCCGGTCAGGCCATCCTCGTTGCCGGTGAACTCGGCGATGCGCGCTCCGTCGCCGTAGACGGTCACGACGCTGGCCCAGTCTTCCGAGGGGATGCCGCGGCGCATGCCGCCGTCGATGGTGCCGGCCAGCAGTCGCGGCACCAGTCCGGGCAGCGTCGGCACCTCGAACGTGCGCACGCGCCAGCCGGCCTGGTCGAGGCCAAACAGCCAGCGGTCCAGGTCGAACTGCGCGTCCTGTTCGTAGCCGACCAGCAGCAGCAGCGGGGCGCCGGCGCCGACGACTGGCAGCGTCACGGCGTCGCCGGCCAGCGACGTGCCGGCCACGGTTGGGAACTGCTCGCCGGTCGGATTGCGGCGCGGCCAGGTCGAACTGCACGATGGCAGCAGGAAGAGGGCGAGCAACAGGGCGGCGATCGCGGCGATGGGGAGGCGGAGGCGGCTGGCGCGCATGGGCGCGCATTCGGACGAAGGCGCTGCACGGATGCGGCGCTGCGTCGTTCGTCGCCCGGGCGGCACCTTGGCGATCGCTGCCGACCACCAGGGCGACCTCGTTGCCGAGCGTGTGCGAAGCCGGTGGTTGCCGGCAGACCTCCTGCGGCCCGAGCTGGCATTCGTCGTCGCGACCGGACCAGGGCAGACCAGTGCGACGAGGCCGGGCGCCGAGCCGGCCGGTCAGGCCGCCGGTGGGGTCGCGAGGAGGCGCGTGGCCCGCAGCGACAACACGGTGCCGACGACGATGGTGAGACCGCGCCCGACGTTGGGCCACAGCCCGCCCGCCGCGTTGCCGGAGACCGCGAACACCGTCCACGCCGCGTTCATGGCCGCGTGCAGGAAGATCGTCGTCCACAGGTTGAAGCCGTGGCAGCGCCAGATCCACGCGTACCAGATGCCGCCGGCGGTGGTGGCGGCGAACACGCCGAGGTGGCCGGCATGGAAGGACCCGTCCCACGGCACGTGGATCGAGCCGAACAGCACGCCGGTGGCGATCGCCGTCGGCCAGAACGGAAGGCCGCCGCAGCGCACCGCGATGCCGACCAGGGCGCCGCGGAAGAACAGTTCCTCGACCAACGGGGCGACCACGACTCCGCGCGCGATCGCGAGGTCGAAGCGCACGTCGGTGCGGGCGAAGAAGCCCTGCAACAGCATCGGCAAGCCGGCCAGCAGCGCGAAGACGAGGCCGCGTGGCGCGGATGCCGCGAGCCCGAGCACGACCAACGGCCGGCGCGGGCGGGCGGCGATCGTCGCGGCGAGCACCGACGTGAGGACCAAGAGCAGGCTGCTGTCGAGCGCGCGCAGCGAGTCCGGCACGCCGGCGTCGCGCAGCAGCCGGTGCAGGTCTACGTACCAGCCGAACTGGCTGCGCACCCGCGTGAACACGAACAGCGCCAGTGCGGTCGCGAGAGCCAGACGCCAGTTGCCGGTGGGCGCGGGTTCGGCGGCGGTTGGGAGCGGAGACACGTGCCGTTGGAATGGCGGGGCGCGGAGCGTGACATCCGTAGCGTCAGGCGGTGTCGCCGCCAGGGGAAACCGCGAGGTGCCGCCGGCGCGAGGTTCAGAACATGCGATCGAACGACGTGCCGTTCCAACGGAAGACGCCGCTGCCGGCAAGCCAGAGGTCGCCACGGCGATCGGTGTAGATGCACACGATGTCCTCGGATGTCAGTCCGTCGGCCGCTCCGAAGTGCCGCACGGTCTTGCCGTCGTAGCGCCATGCGCCGCTTGCGATCGTGCCGAACCAGATGTTGCCGTCGCGGTCCTCCCCGATCGCGAATACGCGGTGCAGCGACGGGCCGGCGCCGACGAAGTCGCCGGGCAGCCGTGTGGTGCGGCCGGCGTGCGCGCCGGCCTTGCCGAGACCGTGCTTCTGCGTGAAGTCGGTGACGTTGGTGCCGTCGAAGAGCCACACCCCGATGCCGTTGTTGCCGATCCACACGTTGCCGCGGCTGTCCTCGAACACGCAGCGGCAGTGCATGCGGCCGGTGGACTCGTTGCGCTGCAGCCGGGCGTCGTCGAAGACGGTGAAGGCCGAGCCGTCGTAGCCGAAGACGGCGTTGTAGGTCGCGAACCAGACGCGGCCGCTCTTGCCGCGTGCGAAGCCTGTCGTCGCATAGGCAGCGTTGCCGGTCATCAGGCCCGGCGTGATCGGCAACGGATAGGTGTGGTAGCTGAAGGTCGCGCCGTCGTAGCGATACGCACCCGGTGCCCCTTCTTGCTCGGTGGCGCCCATCTCGGCGCCATCCTTGAACCACAGGTCGCCCTCGCCGAGCGACCACTTGTTCTTGCGCGAGTAGTCGAGTTGGCCCGCTGCGACGAGCTTCTCGCCGTCGAAGCTGGTCATGCCGACGGCGCCCTCGAACCAGACCAGGCCGTTCTTGTGTTCGTAGATCGAGCGGATCTGGTTGTGGCTCAGCCCGTCCTTGGTCGTGAAGTAGGTCAGGCCTGTGCCGTCGTAGCGGCCGACTCCCTCGTTCCAGCTGCCGAACCAGTAGTTGCCTTTGCTGTCGTGCAGGATCGAGCGAACGGTCTCGAAGTGCAGGCGTAGTGGTGGGGTCGAGGTGAGGGCGTTCGGCTGCGCCGTGGCGTCGGGCGTCGGTGTCCGCGTCGGCGTCGGCGTCGCGCAGCCCGTCAGTGCGGCCACGACGAGCGAGGCGAAGAAGGTGTTGCCGACGGTGTGGCGGCGTATTGACCAGATGGGGCCAGGCGCGGTTCTCATGGATGGAAATGGAGGATGACGACGCCGAGTGACAGGAGGCCGCGCGGAGGCACGGGCATCCTGCAGCGTGCGGGGCGCCGGCATCCGTGACCAGCGCCTAGGCGGTCGTTTGCTGCGACCTGCTGACGGGGGAACGCGCAGGGGGCAGGATGGGGCGGTGGGTTCCGGGTGGGTCGGGACCGCAGCTTGTTTCTCCTACTCCCCCCGCGGGAGGGCGCATGCCAAGGGGAATGGGGCGATCTCCATGCCGGCAATCTGGCGCCGGTCGCGTCATCAGCAGTCCGAATGCCACCAACCGGGGTCATCACCTGCGTCGGGGTCGATCAAGAGTGCACGCTTGATCTCACGCGGTGCGCCGGGGAGTGCGGCGTGAGGCGTCGCCGGCCTACTCGATTGGTCACCATCAGGATGTCGAGCAGCCACGTACAACCTCGACCACATCCGCAAGAACGCCGCGGTGACCTGCAGCGCCGCGGCGGCACGTTCGAAGTCAATGACCTGGCAGAGAGGTCCATCCTGAATCCACCACCGTCCACGACGGTCGCACGCGACACCGTCGACGCAACGAAACGTCGGCACAACCTGCCGCGGGATCGATGCCCGCGAACCGATGTAGTCCGACAGTTCGCGCGGGCTCGGCGGCATCCAGAACCGAAGGTCCCAATGACAACCGCGTGCACGCTGCTCCATCAGCGAGCGCCAGCGCTTGTCCTGACGACCCCACGCCGATAACGGGTGTTTCTCGCTCATCACTGCTGTGCTCCTTGGATCGCGGCGTCGAAACGCGCCGCTACCCCCTATGGGCGAAAGGATGCGTTTTTGTCGTCGCAACATTGCAACCGGGGTCGCGGTCGCGGGTGGTGCCGCGTCGTGAGGAGGAAGAAGGCGAAGCCGGTGGTTGCCGGCACGGGGCTGGTGGTGGGGATTCCGTCCTTCCAGCCAATCCCCTCATCCGACGCATGCCGCGGTCGGCCGCCGGCCGCAAGATGCGTCGCATGACCGCAGCCCTGATCCACGACGTCTACTTCACGCTGCACGACGGCAGTGCGGCGAACATCGCCCGCCTCGTCAACGCCTGCCACGAACTGCTGCGCGGTCACGCGGGCGAGCTGTTCTTCGCCGCCGGTCCGCTGGCCGCCGAGTTCGATCGCCCGGTGAACGTGCGCGACTTCCACGTCGGGCTGCACGTCGCCTTCGAGTCGAAGCAGGCACACGACGACTACCAGATCTCGGCGCGCCACCAGCGCTTCGTCGCCGAGCACAAGGAGACGTGGGCGCAGGTTCGGGTGTTCGACACCTACGACCGTCGCTGAACGGCCGCGCTCGTCACTCGACGATCCAGAAGTTGCGGAAGCGGACCTGATTGTGGTGGCCCTGCAGCTTGATGGGGCGGGCGCCCGGTCCCTCGCGCTCGCCGGCGCCGGTCTTGCGTGGGATCTCGCAGTCGTCGTGGATGAGCACTCCGTTCTGGTAGACGGTGATGCGCGCGTTGCGGACCTTGGCGTCGCCGTCGAAGCGCGCCGCGCGGAACGCGATGTCGAACGACTGCCACTCACCGGCTGGCTTGTTGGCGAGCTGGTCCGGCTTCTTCAGGCGATACAGACTGCCGCAGAAGCTGTCCTGGTAGTCCGCGGCTGCGACCCCGAACGAGTCCAGGATCTGCACCTCGTAGCGGTGTTGGATGTAGATGCCCGAGTTGCCCTTGGCCTCGGGGTTCGGGTCCTGCGACGCGTTGACGTTGAACTCGATGTGCAGGCGGAAGTCGCGGTACGACTCGGTGGTGACCACGCTGTCCCAGGCCGGCGAAGCCGTCAGCACGCCGTCCGCGAACTGCCACTGGCCCGGGACGTCCGCCTTCTCCGGCACCAGCAAGAAGCCCTTCGGCCCGATCAGCTGCACTGCGTTGGCGGGCGGTTCCTTCGCGGCGAGGTCGATGATGCCGCCGGTGGTGCGCGCGCGCTCGATCACGAACTCGACCAGAGGCTTCGACTCGAACCAGCCGCGCCACATGTCGTGGCCGCGCCCCGCGACCGTCTCGAGTTGCATGGCGCCACCGAGCGCCGCGTAGCGCCGCTGCAGTTCCGCCGAGTTCTGCTCCAGCGGCACGACGTCATCGCGATCCCCGTGGATGTGGAAGATGGGGACCCGCAAGGCCGCCAGCGGCGCGAGCCGCGCGATCGGATCGTGCTCCGGCAGTGCCGAGCGCAGCTCCGCTTCGGTCATCGCATAGGCGCCACACGCTCTCGCCAGACCCGGATAGCTCTCGAGACTGCAGACCGGATAGATGCCCGCGATGCCCGCGACCGCTTCGGGTTGCCCCGCGGCCCAGTTGTAGAGCATCAGGCCGCCGCGGCTGCGCGCCAGCAGGCAGGCACGCGGCGCGAGACCCCGCTGCTCGACCAGGTGGCGATGCAACGCCGAGAACGCCTCGCGCCCAGCGGGGCTGCCGTAGGACTCCCCGACGTCGATGCCCGCGATCGCGATCCCCGCGGCGAGAATGCGATCGAACATCCACTGCTCGTCCGCACCGGGCAGCCTCGGCAACGTCGGTGCGTACCAGACCCAGGGCATCATGGTCGTCTTCTGCCCGTCTTTCGGCAGCAGCAAGAACGCGCGACGGCCTGCGATCTCGAACTCCTTCGTCGCCTGGGCGAGTGCGGTGGTCGGCGCGAGCACGGCCAGCGTCGCCGCCAGGGCGAACGAAGAAGAGTGAGGTGGCATGGAGTCGAGTCTACGCGAGCTCGGCAGGCAGCAACCGGACGGCCGCGGGCGACGCGGCGCCGGGGCCGTGCGCGCATAGCATGCGCCGCCATGACCGCTCACCACCAGCTGCCGCTCGCCGGCGAGGATCGCCCGTGACGACGCCCGCGCCATGGACGCGCCGGGGCGCGCTCGCCGCCGCGCTGGCGGCCACGCTCACCGCGGCGGGCGCCGCCGCCCAGGATCCCGAGGCGACGCCGAACGGGCGCGCGCGTTATCTCGGCCGCGACGTGGCGCAGACGATGCACTGGACGGGCGCGGGCTGGCTCCTGCGTGCAACGCGCGAAGAGGAGGAGAACGGCGCCGCGCTGCAGCGCTGGCTCGCGGTGCGCCCCGGCCAGTCCATCGCGGACCTCGGCTGCGGCAACGGCTACCACACGCTGCCGTTGGCGCGCGCGGTCGGCGCTGCTGGCGTCGTGCATGCCGTCGAGTTGCAGCCGCAGTACCTCGTCATGCTGCAGAAGCGCGCCGTCGAAGCGGGCCTCGGCAACATCGTCGGCGTCGAGTGCACGGTCGACGACCCGATGCTGCCGCCGGGCGGGCTCGACCTCGTGCTCATGGTCGACGTCTACCACGAACTCTCGCATCCGGTCCGCGTGATGCAGCGCGTGCGCGAGTCGCTGCGGCCGCAGGGCCGCGTCGTGCTGGTCGAGTTCCGCGCCGAGGATCCGGAAGTGCCGATCAAGCCGGAGCACACGATGACGAAGGCGCAGATGCTGCGCGAGATGGCCAGCCATAGCTTCCGCTTCGCGGCCGAGACCGACGAGCTGCCGTGGCAGCACGCGATGGCCTTCGTGCCCGCGGGTGACGACGCGCGTCTCGGCGCGCGCGAGACGGTGGCCGGCCTGCTGCGGGCGCGTGTTCGTGGCGACGACCGGACCGCGGCGCCGTTCCTGCGCGACGGCGAGACCCTCGAGGGCCTGTCGATGCCGGACGAAGGCGACGAGGCGCCGCTCGAGTTGTCGGCCGCTGGCGAAGGCGCCGTGCGCGCGCGCCGCGGCGAGACGACGCTGCGGGCGACGATCGACGCCGACGGCCGCTGGTTCGTCGGCCGCGATGCGCCGGCGACGAAGCGACCCCACGGCGGCGCACGGCCGTTCGTCGCGATGCACACGGCGACCGGCGGCGGGTCGATCGACGAGCAGGCCGCGCTCGTCGGCGAACTCGGCTTCGATGGCCTCGCCTGGAGCCTCGCCGACCTGCCGGTCGCGCGCGCGGCGTGCGAACGCCGCGGCATGGACGTGGCCAGCGCCTACGCCGTCTTGACCTTGCCGGCGGCCGGCGCCGACGACGACCAGACCGCGCTCGCTGCGCGCCTGCAGCCGCTGCACGAGGCCATGCAGGCGCTCGCCGGCGGGCCGGGCCAGCTCTGGCTGGCGGTCCGGCACGACGGCCTGGCGCCGCGCGATCCGCGCGGCGACGCGTCGGCGCTGGCGGCGTTGCGCGGGCTGGCGGCGCGCGCACGCGCCACCGGCGTCGAGGTCGCGCTCTATCCCCACCACGACTTCTGGCTCGAGACCGTGGACGACGCGCGTCGCGTGCTGGCCGCCATCGACGATCGCCGGTTCGGCGTCTGCTTCAACCTCTGCCATCACCTGCGCGCCAGCGACGCGCGCGACGCCGACGCCGCCTTGCGTGCGTGCGTCGACCGGTTGTTCGCGGTCACGCTGCACGGCGCCGACGTCGACGGCGACGATTGGCCGACGCTGATCCGCCCGCTCGACGAGGGTGACTTCGGACTCGCCGGTCTGCTGACGACGCTCGACGCGATCGGCTTCGACGGGCCGATCGGGCTGCAGGGCTTCGGCATCGCGCTGCCGCCGCGCGAGCACCTCGCGCGTTCGCTGGTGGCGTGGCGCGCGGCGCACCGCCAGCCCGCTGGCCAGGGCCGCTGACCAGCGGCCGCCGCCGGCGCCGTGGCCCGGCGCGGTCGCCGATCCGTGCGCAGCGCCAACTGGACGACGGCGGACGCGAAGAACGTCGCAGCGGCGGGGCGGCGCGGCGCCCGGATGTCGGTACGCTTTCGGCATGCTCTGAGCGTTCCGGTCCAAGGCGAGGGTCGCGGTCGTGGCCCTCGGCGCACTCGGCGGCTACCTGCTGCAACGCTTCGTCGGCGTCGACGGCGCGACGATCGTCGGCTTGCTGCTCGGCATGCTCGCCGCCAACTTCGTGCCCTTGCCGGCGTGCGGGGTGCCACCGGCAGACTGACGTCGGGGCGCGTGGCGCACGTCGGAGACGCCGCCCTGCACCGGAGTCTCGCGCGCCTCGTTGCCTGGCACGCCGTCGCGGGAGTTTCCGTCCAGCGCTTGTCGCGTCGCCAACGGTACTCCGACCGCAACGTTGGTCCGATCAGCGCGCGGGCGTTTCCCGGATCAGCTGCGCCAGCTGCGCGAGCCGGAACGGCTTCGCCAGCGCACCATCGAAACCAGCATCCTGGAAGCCGGCCTCGGTCGGGGCGAATGCGTCGGCGGAAATCGCGATGATGCGGGGCTGCTCGGTCGGCGGGAGTTCCTTGCGGATGGAGCGGCACGCCGTGAGTCCGTCGACGACTGGCATGTGGAGGTCCATCAGCACGAGGTCGAAAGGCTGCTGCTTGCAGCGCTCGATGGCGTCGGCGCCGTTGCCGACGAACGTGCCGCGCAGGCCGAGTTTCTCGAGCACGCCTCGCATCAGCATCTGATTGACCGGGTTGTCCTCGGCCACGAGCACGGCGAGGGAGCGGGCTGCGTCGATCGATGCGAGCTGGGTCGGAGCTGGCGACGATGCGGCGTCGGCGGCGGCGCGCAGCGGCACCTGCGCCGTGAACGTCGAGCCAACGCCCGGCTGACTCTGCAGCTCGAGGGTGCCGCCCATCAGGGTGATCAGTTGCCGGCAGATCGACAGGCCGAGGCCGGTGCCTCCGTGATGCCGGGACGTCGACGCATCGCCCTGGCGGAACGGCTCCCAGATCGCGGCCGTGTCGGCGATGCCACAGCCAGTGTCGCTGACCTCCAATCGCAGGTCGATGGCGCCGTCGGGGCG
Source organism: Planctomycetes bacterium UBA2386 (assembly GCA_002343845.1). Next base: position 18,279 of record DDSQ01000084.1, read on the forward strand.
CTGTTGCGCGGACGCGATCAGTTCCACCTTTCCTCGAGCGGTGAACTTGAGCGCATTCGACAGCAGGTTCGTCAACACCTGCCGGAGGCGATGCGAGTCGCCGACGAGGCGCTTTGGCAACTCGTTGTCGAGCAGGAGCCGGTAGCCGAGCTGCTTGGAGTGCGCACGTTCGCGGTAGAGATCGAAGACCGTCTGCAGCAGCCGCGGCACGTCGAACGGATGCGGGTCGATGCGCATCTGGCCGGCTTCGATCTTCGAGGCGTCGAGGATGTCGTTGATCACCGTCAACAGGGTCTCGCCGCTCTCGCGCATGGCCTCGATGTACGCGGTCTGCTGTCCGTCGAGCGCGCTCGACTCGAGCAGCTGCAGGAGGCCGAGCACGCCGTTCAGGGGCGTGCGGATCTCGTGGGACATGCGGGCGAGGAACTGGTCCTTCGCCAGGTTCGCCTGGCGCGCGGCGAGTTCCGCCAGCTTCTGCGGTGTGATGTCGGTGTGCGTGCCGGTGAAGCGAGTGGCCCTGCCCTCCGCGTCGCGCTCACACACGCGGCCACGATCGAGGATGTAGATCCAGCGACCGTCCTTGTGACGCATGCGATGCACGTTCTCGTAGAACTCCGTCTTGCCCTCGAGGTGCGCCTGGATGTCGGCGAAGCAACCGGCGAGGTCGTCGGGGTGCACCCGGGACTGCCAAGACTCGAGCGAGGGCTCGATCTCAGCCAGTTCATGGCCGAGCATCCTTGCCCACCGTTCGTCGAAGACGACCGCGTTGGTCGTGGGGTTCCAGTCCCACAGCCCGAGTCGCGTGCCTTGCAGCACCAGTTCGAAGCGGTCGCGCTGCGCCATCAGCGCCGCGCGGTCCTCGCGCGACTGCGTCACGTCGAGTAGATGGCCGGCGAACGAGATCACGCTGCCGTCCGCCGCCCGCTGGATCACCGTCACATCGTGCACCCAGATCCAGCGACCGTCCGGGCGACGGAGCCGGTAGTCGTCGTGCATGCAGAGGTCGGCGCCACTGGCGACACTCCGTGCCACACTCGCCTGGAGCGGTGCCAGGTCCTCGGCGGCGATCAGGTCCCCGAACAGCACCCGGCGCGACAGCAGGTCCGCTGCCGAGATGCCCAGCAAACGCTCGACGTTCGGCGACACGTAGGTCACTGGCCATCCCGGTTCGTTGGCCCAGACGAACAGTGTCACATCGCCGAGTGTGAACAGCGTCTGCAGGGTCTGTAGGGGAATGGACATGCGCAGCCCGGCCCCGGGGCTATCGACCTCCGGAATCCGGTGGCTTGACGGGCTTCGGAACCCGCGATTCGCCGCGGACGCGGGGGGGGGGCGGCCACTGGCGAGGGCGGGTTCGTGATGGGCCGGGACCGCAGCTTCTCTTCCCTGCGCCCACGCCCGGACCGAACCTGCGCGAGAACCCTGGCGCGAGCGGCGAATCAGGGAGTGGGCCGCTCGGTGACCGGCCGTTCGACCGCCAGCGGCAGGGCTCGCCGCTGTCCGCCGCAAGCCTCGCCAGAGATCAGCGACGCGACGCTGCCGTAGGCGTAGATCACCGGCGGCTTGTCCTTGGCGAGCCCGCCGGTGTCGGCGGTCGGACCGTAGGTGCTGTGCAGAGCCCGACCGGCGCAGCGCAACAGTGTCGTCTGCTGGCCGCGATGATGCGCCGTGTGGGCGATCCGCCGGGTCATGATCCACGTGCGCGGCCGCGGCACTTCGAAGAACGGCACCACCGTCTCCCAATAGGCATCGTCCCGATCGACCAGTGCCTGCCGGCGGAACTCGGCGGCGGCCGCGTAGTGGTTCAGGAACGCGAGGCGCGACAGTTCGGGCGGCAACACCTCACCAGGTGTCTGGATGCCGAACATCGTGGCGAACCAGCCGTGCTCGCTCTGGCACTGGTGGATCATGTGCTCGCGCAGGGTGCGACCGCGGCGATCACCGGGGCGCGGTCGCTGATCGAGGTCGGTGTCGGCCGCCATCGCCCACACCGACAGCACCTTCAGGATCTCGGTCGCGTAGGCGTCGACCAAGAACGCGTAGCGGCTCACCATCGCGGCATCAGAGAGCAGCCGCGCGCCAGCGACAACCGGGCATCACAGCACCGTGCGCGCGTAGGTGATGAAGCTGCGGTCCCGGCCGCGAGTGCTGCATGGCGCCCGCTGCGGCGAGGTGCTACGCGTGCGTGGATGACGACGGTCCTGCTCGCCTGCTCGTTCCTGTTCGCCGCCGGCTGGCAGGATCCAACTCCCGGCGCCGCCGCGCCGCAGAAGCCCGTCCAGTCCGGGGCGGGGCTGCACGGCTACATCGGCTACGACGCGTCGCCGCCGGCCGACCGCAGCGAGTTCGGCATGGGCATGGGCTTCTACTCCGCCGCGTGGTCGCTGATCGATCGCCCGCTGGCCCACTTCCAGATCGGGCTCGCGAGCGGCTGGATCGTGCCCGACAACCGCGACAACAAAGACCAGCCGCTCGCGCCCGAAGGCACGCTGGCGCGCAAGTGGAAGGAGCGCGGGCCGACGTGGGACAGCGTCTTCCAGACGGTCGAAGGGGGGCTCGGCTACTGGGCCGGCAATCGCTTTCGCTACGGCCCGCCCAAGTTCAGCATGAACGCCACGCCGCAGTGCTACGACTACGAGGTCGGCTCGCCGGGTTGGTCGTTCTTCTACGACACGGAAGCGCTGCCCGACCATCGGCTCGGTATCGCGCAGCTGAGCAACCGCCTGCTGCTGCCGCCCGACGCGCTGCCGTTCCAAGGCGATCCGGCGGGTCGCTTCTTCGGCTACACCTACATGGCGCTGCCGTTCACCGATCCGGTGCCGAGCAAGGACGGCAAGGCGCCCATCGGCGACCACGCGTGGACGTGCTTCCTGGCGACGGCGAACTTCAAAGGGCCGATCGCGTACTACATCCCGGAGACGTGGAGCAAGATCGCCGACCTGTTCCGGATGCCGTTCCTGCACGGCCGCGGCCTCGACAGCCGGCTGGGCCTGATGGGCGGCGGCGCGATGGAGATCAACACGGTGCCGCAGCTGCTGGCGAACGGCCCCGACGGCAGCCGCTGGTCGAAGATCCCGGCCCTGCGCTTTCCGGTCGACGCGGAAGGGCGCGCGGTGCTGGTGCAGGACGTCACCTACTACTCGCGTCGGGCGCTCTACGACGCGTTCCTCGCCTGGCGGCGCGGTGGTGCGGTGCCGACGGGACGCTTCGAGACGAACGGCGCGTTCGTGGCGAAGCTCAGCACGCGCACACCGGGCTTCGACCAGGACGGGCTGCCGATCGAGGGCGTGGCTGCGACGTTCGACACGCAGGTGTTCGCGGACAACACGTGGGGGCTCGTGTGGAAGGATGGTGCGCATGCACCACGCGGCCAGTTCCCGCAGTACTTCCGTCACGACGGCAAGCGGCGCCTGGCAGTGGCACCCGACGCGGTGCCGAAGGAAACCGGCCTGCACGCCGCCGAGTTTGCGCTCGCCAGCGCCGGCGAGCCGTTCACGTCGCCGGCGAAGGGGGCGTGGACGACGCCGGGGCCGGTGGGGGACGAGCAGCAGGTGCGTCTCTGCGACGGTTCCCTGGTGACGTTCCGCTGGTACCGCTTCGTCGACCAGCCGTCGTTCCAGCAGTGCGCGTGGAGCGACGCCAAGAAGGCGGCGCTGCAGGCGTTCGTCGAGCAGATCCACCGTGCGTGGCCGATCGACCGTGACTACATGCCGCCGCCGACGCGCGGCGAACTGGTGGCCCTGGATCCGGCGCTGCTGGTGACGCCACCGAAGGGGCGCGAGTTCGGCTACGTGCCGATCGTGACGCGGCAGGAGCGGGCGCCGTGAAGCAGCGGTAGTTGCTGCCCAACCTGCGCCGGTGGTTGCGGGCACGCTGCGACCGCGTTGACGGGGTCGCGCGCAGGGGGCAGGCTGCGGTGGTGCGTTCCGGGTGGTCCGGGACCGGTGCTCGAACTTCCTCCGCGCGCGAGGTCGATCATGCGAACGCGACTCCTGCTCTCCGTCCTGCTGTGCGCCTGCGCCGCTTCGCCCGATCGAGTCGGAGGCCCCGTCGATACGTTCCCGCCGCCGCCTGTCGAAGGCGCAGCCTGCGAGCTCGTGCTCGCAGGCCTTCGCGAACGAACGGGCGCGCTGCCCGAAAGGACCCCAGGCGAGGCCGTGGCGGCGAATGGCCAGAAGCTCCCGTACGACCACTGCCTCGTGCGCGGCACGATCGGCGATCCCGATCGCGTTCGCGTGTTCGACGCGTTCATCGACGAGCTCGTCGCGAAGGGCGGCAAGTACTACGCGCTGTACCAGCGCAGCGACGGCAGGCCCGGCTCCGTGATCGTGGTCGCCGAGGGCCACCGAGTCATCGTCAGCAGGCAGGACTGGTGAAGCGACCATGACGCTCTTCACCCACGCGGGACGACGCTCTTGTTTCGCTCCCGACGGAGCACTCGCTACTCCGCGCGACTGACTGGGGAACGCGCAGGAGGCACGGTGGCGCGGCCCGTAGCGCGGCAGCGCGCGTTCGAGCGCCTGCGGGTGCTCGTGGCGCTGGGGACAACAGCGGCGGTATCCGCTCAGGCGCGCTCGCGCGAGTTCCTCCTTGGGCTCAGCGCCTCACAGCTTGCGAGCGGGTTCGGTGGCGGGCGGCGCCTTGTCGTCCGGTGCCTTGACGGCGCCCATGCCGATGTAACCCGTCGACACCACGAAGTCGTCGTACCAGACCGTGTTGTCCCGCTGTGCCGCGTGCACGTAGACCATCAGGCTCGCGCGCTTGAGGCGGACCTCGTCGCTGCCGCGCCAGCGGAAGCCCGTGTAGTGCAGGTAGAGCTTGCCGTCGAGCCAGACCGCGAGTTCGCCATCGGCGTGGCCGGGCTGGTTGACGGCGACTCGCTGCTCGACGCACGACCATTGGCCGCGCGGCGGCACGAACCGTTCGGCTTCCCCCGGGCCCATCATGTTGCCCCAGTAGTTGCCGTCGCGGTCCCGCTTCATGTCCATCCAGTACGCGTAGCAGAACAGCCAGCCCGGGGCCGCCGTCCTGCCCCAGTCGCGCCAGCCTTCGACGCGCGTGCTGAAGTGATCCAGGCCGGTCGGCCGCTGCCCGGCGCCGCCCATGCCGGCCCACTTGAAGTTGCCGGCGACGCCGCTCAGGGCACCGCCCGTGTGGTTGAGATTGCCCTGGTCGTAGTCGGGCGCGTAACGGATCCAGTAGCGGATGTGCAGGCAGTCGTGGCCCGCGTCGCCGAGCCACCGCACGGCGCTGGCGCCGCTCGATTTCCCGCCATTGTCGGGCGCACGCAGGCGCAGCGAGGACTTGCCGCCATGGGCCTGCTCGCGATCGATCGCGGCGTGGCCCTGTTCGGTGCCGGTGACCTCGAACCAGGCGGCGAACGAGTCGTTGGACTCGAACTCGTCGACGCAGAGCACGGTGCCCGGCCGCTCGAGCCGGGCCAGCGTCGCCGGCTCGGCGCGCGTCGCCGCGGTGACGAGGCGCGGGTAGGGGCGTTCGGGCTCCGCTTCTTGTTGTGCGGCGAGCGCGGTGGGCGGGAAGAGCAGCAGCCAACCAAGCCAACGCCTCGAGGTCATTGCGGCAGCATAGTGGGTGGTGCCGTCGCTGTTCGTGGCGCCCGCGCGGTCGGCACGCAGCAGCGCGCGACGAACTGCGCGGCGCCGCCGCGGCTGGGGCGCCCCGAAACGGGCTGGCGCGACCGGATGAACGGGGTTTGCGCAGGGGGCAGGAGGGCGGGGTCGTTCCGGGTAGGCCGTGACCGCAGCCTCTCTTCCTACTCCCCCTTGCGTGGGCGGCAGGCGATGACCGCGAACGCGAGTGCGATCGCCGCCGGATGCACCATCAAGCGCCCCATCGAAGTTCGCACGTGCCAGTCCGCAGGGTTCGGCGACACGACGTAGGCCACGACATAGGCGACGACCTGCAACAGCACGATTGCCGCCAGCAGGGAATCACGATCGAGGAACAGGGTCACGCGCCGTACGAGTGCCGCCGCCATCAGCACGATCGCGAACAGCCACCACAGTCCGAGCCAACTCCCGTTGGTCGCATTCGCTTCGGGGCCAAGGTCGAAGGCGTAGGTCCCGATTCCATCGAGGATCACCGCGAGGCGGTCAGCCTGCGCGCGCGCACTCAGGGTGAAGTCCGCCACTTCCGCCATGGTCCGCACGATCATGGACGCGAGCAGCGGTGCTGCCGCCCCGAGCAATGCCGGCCACGCGCGAAGGCGATGCCGGGCGGCCGTCAGCGCGAGCACGATCGCACACAACGGCAGCCCCTCGTTCTTGGTCCAAGCTGCGGCACCGGCGGCAAGGCCCGCGAACAACAGGGGCGAGCGACGGTCGCTGGCGGGCTGGCAGACGGACAGGAACGCAGCCAGCGTGGCGAAGAACATCAGTGGCACGTCGGCATACTGCTGCGCCGCCTCGACGACGATCCTCGGTACCACGAGCAGGAATCCCGCCGCGACGCATCCCACGGTCCAGCCGACGCGCATCGCCACGAACCACAGCACCACCAGCGCCGTGCTGGTGAGGAAGCCAAGTGCGATCCAAGCAGGCCACAGCGTTGCTTCGGTGCCGTGCCAGAGCCAGCCCAGCGCCACGGCGCACGGCAGCAGCAACGGATAGTCGGGATGGGCGAACGCCAGATCGGCGGCGAACATGTTGCGCCACGCACCCGGGTCGAGACACAGGAACCGCGCCTTGAGATGCCAGAAGGCCTGCGCATCGCCGCCACCGAACGGGTGATGCGCGGTCACCGCGTACCACTGCCAGCAGGCATTGGCGAAGCAGAGCAACAGCAAGGCCGTCGCCAGCGCCACAACGGACCTTCGTATCGCAGACATCTCCCGTGCCGGCGCCACCGACCGCGCCACCGGTGCGGCTACCAGCCGGTGCGCCGACCAGAGAAGCCAGAGGATCGCTGCCGCGCAGATCGTGAGCGCACTTGCGAACCCGTGCTCGGGCGTCACCAGATACGCGGCAAACAAGGTCAACGACCATGCCGTCAGACCGAGCGGCAGGGCGGACGCGACCACGAGAAGAGGTGTTCGCGGCAATCCTGAGCCGGTAACCAACCGGCCTGCGATCGACGCGCCCAACGTCAACGCGAACAGCAGCGGCAGCGCCAGCTCGACGTCGTCAATCCACACGGACCGCCAGCCCCCGACCAGGTTCGGTTCGAACCAGCCATCGATACTGGAAGTGCTGCAGGCGTTGTTCGGAGACGCTGTCGCTCGAGCAGTCGACTACGGCGATCTTCGCGTTGGGTTGCGCGGTGACGATGCGCGGCACGCTGATGGCTTGCAGCCGGTAGCGCTCGACCGCCTGTGGCCAGGAGTCGGAATCGCGGTCGCCGATGAAGCTGATGCGACCGCGCGGAGGGACGTCGGACGGCGACACCTGAGCGACCAGCGGCCGGAAGCGCATCCCGGGTTCGGAGTCGACCGGACCATCAAGCCCCCTCCAGTGACGGACTCCGTGGATGGAAGCAGCGGCCAGGAACACGGTGACGATCACCAAGGGCATCGCGCCGATCGTCGACCGCGTGCCACGACGCTCGCCCCGACCGTCGGTCATGTGCCAGCCTCGTGAGCCGATGTCGTCCACCGCCGCACGCTATCGGGGGCAGTGGACCGATCAAACGGCCTTGGGCAAGGAGTCCTCGCGCTCGCCGAGTGCGCCGCGACGACGCTCAGTAGGACGACGAGCTGGTCCAGCGTCTCGTCAGCGCTTGGGCCGACCAGTCGTCCTGACCGGTGATAGTTGCGACCGTGAGCCGGGGCCGCCCAAGTCACGCGCGGCGCGCTTCGAACACCCAGGTCTTGCGGTCGCCGACCTGGTCCTCGCGCACGTCGAAGCGAACCGGCAGGAAGCGGCCGATGACCTCGGCGTTGGTGGTCGTGTGCAGCGTCGGTTCGACCGTGCGGAACGCGCCGCCGCCGGCGAGCGCCATCGGCAGCAACAGCTGATCGGCGAGGTGCGGGCCGACCGGCACGTCGGCCGCGCGCAGTTCTTCGACGGCGTCGGCGGCGCGATGGGCGACTTCCTCGGCCGGCACGCCGCGTTCGCCGAGCGTCGTGACGACTTCGCCGCCGCCCTGGCGAGCCAGCACGACGACGAGCGCGTTGCCGGGTCCCGGCGAGCATCGATCGAGGATGCTGACCGCATCGGCGGCGATGCCGAGGCGCTCGCACAGCACGGTGCGTTCGCGCTGCGCCACGTGCGACGGGATCTGCGAGGTGAGGATGCGCGCGTGGACGATCGGCGGCGTGTCGGCCTGCGTGCGTTCGAGCGCTTGCCAACTCGCCGGGGTGACCTCGGCGCGGACCTGGCCGCCGCCGGCTGGGAAGAAGCCGGCCATGCGCATGGTCAGCTGCAGCGGGGCGCCCATCGAACGAACCACCGGCGCGAACGCGTGCTCGAGGAAGTCGAAGGACGGCGCCAGCGGGTTGTGCGTGCCGCCGACCAACTCGACCGCCGAAGGTGCGTTCGCGTGCCACAGGGCAGGCAGGACCGTCTGCAAGACGAGCATGGCACTTCCGGCCGTGCTGATGACGAAGCGGTAGTTGCCCGGGGTCACCGAGCCCGGACGGAACGCCAGCCGCAGGCTGCCCATTTCGGCGCCTTCGACCGTGGCGGAGCACAGCTGCGCCGCGGCTTCCACCGCGGCGAGATGCTGGCGCTTCAGACCGGGCTTCTCGCGCCCGGCGCGGATGCGCTCGATGACGAAGCCATGGCCCGTCACCATCGCCAACGCGAGCGACGTGCGCAGCACCTGGCCACCGCCTTCGCCCATCGAACCATCGAGTCGGATCATCGCTCAACCCTTCACGCAGACGACCTGCTTCAACGTGTGCACGATCTCGACGAGGTCCTGCTGCGCCGCCATCACCGCGTCGATGTCCTTGTAGGCCATCGGCGTCTCGTCGATGACGGCGCCGTCCTTGCGGCACTCGACACCTTCGGTCGCGGCGATGTGGTCCTCGACCGTGAACCGACGGTGCGCCTCGCCGCGCGACAACGCGCGACCGGCGCCGTGGCTGCACGACGAGAAGCTGTCGGGGTTGCCCTTGCCGCGCACGATGAACGACTTCGCGCCCATCGAGCCCGGGATGATGCCGAGCTCGCCGAGGCCGGCGCGCACCGCACCCTTGCGGGTCAGGAACACCGAAGCGCCGAAGTGCTCTTCCTGCGCCACGTAGTTGTGGTGGCAGTTCACGGCCACCTCGCCGTGCGTGAACTTCGGCAAGTCGTCGTGCTGCTGCAGCGCGTTCAGGATCGACGCCATCATCAGGTCGCGGTTGGTGCGCGCGAACCGTTGTGCCCACGACACCGCGAACACGTAGTCGTCGAAGTGCTCGGCCCCTTCGGTGAAGTAGGCGAGGTCCTTGTCCGGCAGGTTGTGCAGGTGCAGGCGCATGTCCTTCTTGGCGAGCTCGATGAAGTGCGTGCCGATGCGGTTGCCGACCCCGCGCGAACCGCTGTGCAGCATGATCCAGACGCGCTGTGCCTCGTCGATGCAGACCTCGATGAAGTGGTTGCCGCCGCCGAGCGTGCCGAGGTGTTCGGCAGTCGAGCCGCGGTCGAGTCGCGGGTGCTTCTCGATGATCGCCTCGTAGTCGGGACGCAGCCGCTTCCAGGCGTTCTCGGCGAAGGCCGGCAGGTTGAACCACGCACCGCGGTCGCCCTTGCCACCGTGGTTGGTGCGGCCGTGCGGGACGACGCGTTCGATCGTCGAGCGGATGCCCTTCAGGTTGTCCGGCAGGTCGCTGGCGGCCAGCGAAGTGCGCACGGCCATCATGCCGCAGCCGATGTCGACGCCGACCGCGGCCGGGATGATCGCGCCGAGCGTCGGGATCACCGAGCCGACGGTGGCGCCGATGCCCCAGTGCACGTCGGGCATCGCGGCGACGTGGCCGTGCACGATCGGCAGCAGCGCCACGTTGCGGAGCTGCTTGATCGCGTTCGGATCGGCGAGCACGCCGCGGATCCACGCCTTGATGGGCGCGCGGCCGGTCTCGATGTGTTCGTGGAGAGTCATGTTGCGAGCTGTCTGCAGAGTCTGCGGAGAGAGAGCGGCGACGAGTGGTGGTGGGACGTCGCCGCACTCGCGTGCGGCGGCCGGATTCGAACCGGCGATTACCATGGAGTCACACCGGCATTCGCCGTGAAGGAGAAGTCACCGCGGACGAAGAAGGACGAGACGATGGCTGCCGCGTCGCCGTTGCAGCCATTCTGCTCTACCCACTGAGCTACGGGCCCGTGTAGTGGACCCGGTCGGACTCGAACCGACGACCCGATGTAGTCCCGTTCGCATTCCGCGATGGAAGAAGAAATGGTCAGCGACGAAGGAGGTGAGACACTCCCGGCGCTCTGCAATTGAGCTACGCGTTGCCACGCGGCGGGGTTTGCACCCGCAACCTCCGGATCCTGTAGTCCCACCGGCATTCGCCGACCAAAAGAGCATGGAAGAAGAAGTGGGCGCGACGAGGGGTGGCCGAGACGGACAGTTTCGGAATGTAGTCCCGGCAGCATTCGCGCCCGAAAACGATCAGACCGCGATCTTGTCGATGCGATCCACCCAGAGATCCGCCGCGAGGCCGCTTTCGGCGACCGCGCGCAGGACCTCGAACACCTGATCCGAGAAGCCGCCGACGTGGATCACGTCGTCGCCCTCCGGAGCTTGCGCGGTCGCGTACGGCTGCAGGTCGATGCAGACGAGCTTCGCCTCGCGGTTCTGCACCTTGAAGCGCCGCCACTCGGTCAGCATGCCGGTCGAGCCCGCCACGCCGCGCGTGCCGCACCACGACTGGTCGTCGCTGACGTAGATGACGAAGTCGCCGCGCGCGCCCCGTTCGTTCAACAGGGCGAGCACCTTGCTGCAGTCGGTGCCACCCGACGGCAGTGCGGCCAGGCGCCCCGCCGTCTTGAACACCGGGTCCTTGGCCTTCGCTGCGAACGGCACCACGCGATCGTGGAACGGGATCAGCTCGGCCTTCGGGTTCTGCCGCAGGATCGCCGCCGCGAACAGGGCCGCGACGTCGAGGCACTTCACGACCGACGTGTTGCCACGCGACCGACCCGTGACCGACGACTGCATCGAGCCCGACACGTCGACGGCGACGTAGACCTTGCCCGGCAACTGCGGGACGCGGTCCACCGACGCCTCGAGCGCGTCGTGCAGCGCAGCACGGATCTCGCGCGGGATGCCGTCCTGGAGGTGCTTCAGCGTGGTCATGATCTGGTACGGGAAGGCGTGGCCGCGCTGGATCGCCGTGCGATCGCGCAACGTGGTCACGACGTGTTCGGTCGCCTTCTGGTCGTCGAAGACGCCGTGGCGATGGAAGGTGTTGAGGTTCATGCGGACCGTGTTCCAGCTCGCGTTCTTGGCGATCGCGACCCAGTGCTCACGGCTCAGGTCCTTGGAGGTCAGCAGCTGGAACGGCACGTCCGGCACGCTGGCGGTCGCGCCGGCGCGGAACGCCTCCAGCTGCTTCACCGCGTCGGGCAACGCCGCCGCGTCGTGCGTCTTGCCGAGCAACCAGCCGTAGAAGGCGCTGCGCGCGCCGTCCGCGGGCTTGGGGTGCACCATCTTCACGACGTCCGCCAGCGACGGTGCGTTGCCGACCGACGCCGAAAGCAGCTGCGCGTCCGAGCACTTCGCGAGCCATCGCTGCACGAGGCGCTTGGGCGCCGTGCCGAGCGACTTCCGGCCGATCTGGCCGGAACGCACGATCTGCACGAAGTTGCGCACCATCTTGCCGTTGTCGCAGACGCGATCGAACACGCGCGCCAGCAGTGCGTTGTCGCGGAACGCCAGCACCGCGCACAGCAGCGCCGGCGTGTCCTTCATCAGGCCCTGTTCGCGGGCGAACACGGCCGTCTTGGCGACGAACACCGGATCGGCGCCGAACGCCGCACCGGTCAGGGTCTGCAGCTGCTTCTCGGCGTCGGTGTAGAAGGTGTCGCGCAGGCAGCCGGTGGCCGCGAACTGCGCGAGCAACTGCTCGTGGGTCCGCACGTAGGCGGCACCGCCGGCTTCGTTGGTGGTCGGGGCCTTGCCGAGCAGGGCGCCGAACAGGCTGCGGAACAGGTTCTTGTTGGCCATGGCAGGAACTCGGTTGGAATGGGCGAACGGTCGGTGCGGGGGATCAGGCGGAACGGGCGATGGCGGGCGAGGAGCGGCCGACGATCCCTGCCAGCAGGGCGGCGAGTTCGGCGAGCAGCCGGTCCGTGTCGCGGTGGATGCCGGGCATCACGAGCGGCGTGCTCGCACCCGTCGCGAGGTCGCGCAGCGCGGCCGTGAAGCAGTGCTGCTCCCGGTCGATGCGCACCTCGACGTCGACAGTCGCAGTCTTGTGCACGGTGACCGTCGTCGTGGTCTCGCCATCGACGACGAACACGTTCGGCGTGCTCGCGTACGGCTGCAGCACCGGCGCGAGCCGGCCGCCGCGCGCACGGAACGCGACCGCCATCGGGGTGGGTTCGAGCAGGGTAGAACGGGTCGTGGTCGTCATCGGGGAACTCCGTCGCCGCCGGTCAGGCGTCGCGACGGACCCGCTAGAGCATCGGCTGTGCCAGTCGCCCCGGGAATTCGAGCGGCGATGCTTAGTCACTGTCGAAAAACGGGTTCTGGCGACCATGTCGCCGCGCCACCCACCCCAGCGGTCGACCCGAGATAGCGTATCCGATAAGTACATAGCCCAATGGCCAAGTCCAAGGGCTACACCGTCGTCAGCTTCCTCGGCGCCCAGCTCGACCGCGGTAGTGGCGACCGCTGGGGCTCCTGGCGACCGAACGTGGCGATGTGCCAGCACGACGACCTGCTCGTCTCGCGTCTCGTGCTGATGACCGACCGCCGCTTCAACAAGCTCTACGACCGGGTCGTCGAGGACATCGCGCTGGTGTCGCCGGAGACCAAGGTCGAGCGCTGCGACTTCGGCGTGCGCGACCCGTGGGACTTCGAGCAGGTGTTCGATCGCCTCTACGGCATCAGCCAGGATCTCACGTTCGAACCGGGCAGCGACGACCTGCTGGTGCACATGACGACCGGCACGCACGTGGCGCAGATCTGCTTGTTCCTGCTGACGGAGACGCGCCACTTCCCGGCGCGGCTGCTGCAGACCGGGCCGCCGCCGGCGAACAAGAAGGTCCCTGGCACGTGGCAGATCATCGACCTCGACCTGTCGCGCTTCGACCGCATCGCCCGGCGCTTCGCGCAGGAACGCGCCGCTGCCCAGTCGCTGCTGAAGTCGGGCATCCGCACCCAGAGTCGAGCGTTCGAGGATCTGATCACGCGGGTCGAACGTGTGGCGCCGGTGTCGAAGGCGCCGAAGCTGCTGATGGGGCCGACCGGGGCCGGCAAGTCGCAGCTGGCGAAGCGCATCTACGAGCTGAAGAAGCAGCGCGGCCAGCTGACGGGACCGTTCGTCGAGGTCAACTGCGCGACGATCCGCGGCGATGGTGCCCACTCGACGCTGTTCGGCCACAAGCGTGGTGCCTTCACCGGTGCCTTGCAGGACCGACCCGGTCTGCTGCGCGCGGCGGACGGTGGCCTGCTGTTCCTCGACGAGATCGGCGAACTCGGCCTCGACGAGCAGGCGATGCTGCTGCGCGCGCTCGAGGACAAGCGCTTCCTGCCGCTCGGCAGCGACAAGGACGTGCACAGCGACTTCCAGCTGATCGCCGGCACCAACCGCGAACTCGGCAGCGCCGTCGCCCGCGGCACGTTCCGTGAGGACCTGCTGGCGCGCATCAACCTGTGGACGTTCCGGCTGCCTGGTCTGCGCGAGCGCATCGAGGACCTCGAGCCGAACGTCGAGCACGAGCTCGAGCGCTGGTCCCAGCAGGTCGGTCGGCGCGTGCACTTCTCGGCCGAAGCGCGGCGGCGCTACCTCGACTTCGCGACGTCGGCCGAAGCGGCCTGGCGCGGCAACTTCCGCGACCTCAACGGCAGCATCACACGGCTGTGCACGTTGGCCGAGGGTGGCCGCATCACCGAGACCGACGTCGACGGCGAGATCGCGCGCTTGCGCAGCGACTGGCGGCGGGACGATCCGTTCGAGGCGGCGAGTGCCGACGGTGGCGAGAGCGCGCGCGGGGCCGAGGCCGACGATGAACTGCTGTGCTCGGTGCTCGGCGACGAACGGCTCGAAGCGCTCGATCGCTTCGACCGTGTCCAGCTGGCCGAGGTCGTGCGCTGCTGCCGCACCACGCGTTCGCTGTCGGCTGCCGGCCGCGAACTGTTCGCGGTCACGCGGCAGAAGCGCAGCATCGCCAACGACGCCGATCGGCTGCGCAAGTACCTCGCGCGCTTCGGCCTCGACCACGCGGCGGTGACTGCTGGCGGCTGACGACCAGGACCGCGCAGTCGCCGGCCTGCCGGACATCGCCGCGTTCGCGCTGCGAACACTCGGCACCGCCAAGACTCACTGCCGATCTCGCCAATGCGCGGTCGGGCGAGGGGCTGCCACAGCGCGTCAGCGCGGCCCTCCGTCAGCGCGGCCCGGCGTCGCGCGCGAGCTGCTCGCGGGCGGCGGCTAGCGCAGCTGCGTGCAGCGGCACGACGATCGGCAGGTCGCAGTCGAACCCGGCGACGTCGAACTCGGCTGGCGGTTGCGCCAGCAGTACCGCATGGCCACCCTGTTCGAGCACGGCGAACACGGCGTAGCGGCCCTGGTGCCCGATCTCGAACTGCCCGGCCGGGGCTTCGTCCTTGGGCCTGCTTTGGCGCGTGACGTTTCGGCCGTCTTCGCGTAGTGCGTCGATCGTCGCCGGATGGGCTGGAGGTGGTTCTTCGTCCGTGTGCGCCAGCAGCGGTTCGGCGTAGCGCAGCCGCAGCAGTTCGAACGTGACGCGGGCATCGCCGAGTTCGCCGCCCCCGCTCGCGAGCGAACAGCGAATCCGCGCCGGCCCTGGCACCTCGACGACGTTGCGGCCGCGCTGCAGTGCGACTTCCACGGTGCCGCCGTTCGCCGGCATCACCAGCGCTCGCCAAGGGCGGTCGGTCGTCAGCACCAATGCGGTGCCCGAGTCGATTGCGGAGGCCGCGCGATCTTCGGCCGTGCCCGCCACCAGCAGGAACCTGGCCTCGACGGGCTCACTGCCGCGCGTCGCGGTGACCTGGAACGTCGCGAGGCGCCCGCGCAGGTCGACGGTGACGTTGGCTCCGCGGGGGCTCTGCTGCCACGCTGCGGCGGGTACGCGCGCCAACGCATGGTCGGCGGCCGATACCACCAGGATGGGGTCGCCGCCGTCGGGGAGCGGCATCACCTGGTGGCGGATGCCGATATCGCTGCGGTACGTCGTCCAACTGCCGCCGCTTGGCTCGATCTGCGCCTCGATCTCCTCGTCGTCGATGTCGGCGTCGAACTGCATCGTCAGGTACAGCAGGCGTTCGGCAGGCATCCGGAGCACGACGTTGCGGGTGCCCGGTGCGAGTTCCGAGGTCAGTTCGCGACGGCCGCTGCTGTTGGCTCGCACGAACAGTGGTGTGGTCGCGCGTCCCCAGAGTTCGAACGTGCCGTCGGCAGCGGTCGTGGCGCTGGCGACCGTCTGCATTGGCGGCTCGCCGGTGTCGGCTTCGAGCCATGATTGCAGCGGTGCACCGCTGCTCGCGTCGACGACCACTCCTTGCACCAGCAGTTGCTGGGCTTCGAGCTGCAGGATGCCGGCATCGAGCGAGGCCGGCATGGCCGCGGCGGTCGCCGGGATCCGCAGTTCTCCGTGCGCGTGCCGTTCTGTCGCGTGGATGCGGACGGAGCGTTCGTCCGGCCGCCGCTCGACGTCGATGCCGCCCTGCCGGTCCGTACGCACCATCGTGCGCTCGCGCTCGGCGGACTCGAGCTGCACCGGCTCCTCGGCGAGTGCTTCGCCGTCCGGTGCCAGCAGGGTGAACCGCAAGCGGCCTTCGGTTCGCCGGTTGCGTTGCAGCACGGCGACGACCTCGCCCTGCTGCCGCGGTCCGACCACCTCGAGCGGTTCGTAGGCATCGCCGTCGATCAGCCACTGCGCGCCAAGTGCGATGGGATGCAGGAACCACTCGCCCGGCTTGGTCTCCGGCCATGCCGGCACTTCGACGCGCAGCGGCAAGGCATCGCGCTGCTGCATCTTCAGCTCCACGGCGATCGGCGCGACGATGGGTTGGCCGTCGCGCGCGAAGCTCGTGCCGCGGATCGCGCCGTGGGGCGCGCACAGGAGTTCGACCCGCGTCCGCGCGGCGTTCAGCGACACCGCCGTCGCCGCTGTGCTGGCGCCGCCGACCAGAGGCCGCAGGAGCAGGTTCGGGGCCACCGGTGTCGCGCGAAACAGGCGCTGCGCATGCCGCACGACGAGTTCGCCGTTCGCGTCGGTGCGGCCGAGCACGTGGTGCTGCAGGCGCTTGATCGCGACGTTGCGATCCCACGAGTAGGCGAGCTCCACCGGCACGTGCGGGGCCGCTGTGCCGCCTGGGAGTTGCGTGTGCACGACGAGTTCGCGATCCGGCATCACCTGCAGTTCGACGGGATCGGTGAGAGCTGCGGCGACGTCGATCCATGCCTGCGCGTAGGCGTCGCCCTTGCGGGCGGTGGCCATCGCCACCCCGCGCGGCAGTTGCGCATACACGAGTCCGTACTCGTCGCTGGTCCTTGGTGCGACCGCGGCGAGCAGCGGCTCGGCGTCCTGGAGGTCCAGAAACTCGATCTCCGCGGCGTTCGGATCCACGCGCACGCTCGCGCCGGCGACCGGCTTGCGCTCGGCATCGACGATGCGCAGTGCGATCGGCGGTGTGGCACCCGCGGTGTCGGCCGCTTGCCGCGCTTCGTTGTCGCCGATGCCCGCAGGCGTCGCGTTCGCGGGCGAGGCATCGTCAGCGATCGCAGCTCCGTTCGCCGCGCGACTGGGTGCTCTGAGTTCGGTGTCGGCGATCGGACCGGCGACGGGGCGCGTCAGCAGCCAGTGAGCGCCCAGCGCCAGCAGCAGCACGGCCGCGGCGGCGACGACGGCGAGTAGCGAGCGGCGAGCGGTGAGCCGTGCTTCCAGCATCGGTGCAGTGTCGGTGCCCTCGGGGCGGCGGGCAATGCCGGCCGCGCGTGCGGCGATGCCCGGGTCGTTGGTGTGCCGAGGCGTAGAGCCGCCGCCAGGCCGCCCCCGATCAGTGGGTGACGACCACCGAGGGTACGCCGAGGCTGATGGTGTTGCTGGTGACCACGACCGACTGCAGGCCGACAACCAGCGCGGGTGGCAACGGCGGCAGTGGCAGCGTGACCGTGTGCAGGCTGTTGGCACCATAGGTCGCGACCGTGATCACCGACACCTGCGCAGGGTCGAGCCACGTCAACCCGAACTGCGTTGGTTGCAGGTTGGTCACTGGTCCGAGCACGGTGGCGAAGGTCTCGTTGGCGGGCCCGTGGCTGACGATGCTCAGCGCGCTGGGGGAGAGAGTTGCCCGCATGCTCGCGAACGGGAACGTCACCGCAACGCCGCCCTGGATTGCCGGCGAGCCGCTATTCGGTTGCAGCACCGTGCTCGGGTCGAGCAGCAGTTCGGTGTTGGTCGCGTGGATCGCGGGTTTCGAGAAGCTCGAAGGACCGCAGGTGAACGTGCTCCGGCTCGCGACCAACCGGCCACGTTCGACGATCGTCGGAAACGAAAACAGGCTGCCGGTGGTCTGGATCGTGCAGCCGACGACTACCACCGTGCTGTCGACTCCGTAGAGCGTGATTGCGGCCGACTCGAGGAAGCACGCCTCGCAGACGACGGTGCTGTTGGTGGCACGGACTCCGTATCCGTCCAGCGAGCCGACGAAGACCTGGGGCGAATTGGTCACCGACACGGTGAAGCGGCGGAAACCGCCGCTGCTGGACAGGTCGCGCAGCGTCACGAAGCCGTCGCAGTCCCGCACGACGATGCCGATGCCCTCGAGCGAGGTGGGCTGGCTCGAGCCTTGCACGGCACGGAACCCGGCCATCGTGAACCGCTGATTTGCCGGCAGATCGCGCACGAGGGCGAAGGCAGTACTGAAGGGCCCGAAGGCCCCACTGATGTCAGCGCCCTGGCCGATCAGCTGAATGCCCTTGTCGATGTCCAGCGTCTCGGAGTAGGTGCCGGCGAGAACCAGCACCGTGTCGCCTGGCGCTGCTGCGACGATCGCCGGCTGGATCGTGGTGTAGGTCTGACCCGGACCGACCACGAGAGTCTGCTGGCCCGTGGCACAGGCGATGGAGAGCGCGAGTGCCGAGAGAGACTTCCACAGCACGTGTTGCATCGTGCGATGAGCGTCGACCAGCCGCGCTCCAGCGTCAACCCCAGGACCCCTTGGCATCGGATCCTGGATGCTCGGGCTCGCAACAGGTCGCCGGTGCGACGCGCATCCTCGCTTCCATGTCGGCAGCCTTGCGGCCGCCGCAGCGGCTGTCAGCGCGGCACGGTGACGTGCAGGGACGTCGCGGGGATTGCCGTGCCGCGACCCACCGCGCGATTCTGTGTTTGTGCCAGCGGCTGCAGCTCGAGTTCTCCGGAGTACCCGTCGCCGCGCGCCCGGGCACTCACTTCGCCGGCTCGATCTCGAACAGCAGTTCGCCGAGCGCCTTCTCGCCGGCAGCGACGTCGTAGCACGCGAGGTCGGAGTACTTCGTCGACGGCTGCTGGTAGCCAGCCGGAACGCCGGCCACGTAGAAGCCGGTTGCGCCCTGCGGCAGCCGCAGCACGAATCGGCCTTGCGGATCCGTAAGCGCGGAGCCGAGTGGCCAATGGCGTTGGTCATCGGTCACGGCGCTGATGACGGCGCGCTCGATTCCGACGTGCGTCGTGGCATTGCGAACGATGCCGCGCACCTCGACCGGCGGCTCCAGGGCGAGCGCCACGTCCGTGGTTTGGCCGGTCACCAATGTCAGGGGTTGCGGCCGCATGACGAAGTCCGCGTGCTGCGCCTCGACGGCGTACTCGCCGGCGGGCAGGCCGCCGATGCGGGCCCGGCCGGATGCATCGCTGGTCCCGGCGAAGGTCACGCGCACGCCCGTGGACGGCCCGCTTCGCTCGAGCCGGAGTTCGACGGCGACGTTCGCGAGCGCCCGCTTCTGCAGATCGCTGACCGTGGCGACGATCACGGCCTCGGGGGACATCGGGATCACCAGGGCATCGGGGAGCTGTCGGCCGGGCAACAGCGCGTTGAACCACTGCGCCTGGGCCAGACCTGGTCCTTCCGCGGCGACGTAGAGCAGTGGCCGCGGCGGCAGGTCGCGCAGCTCGAAGCTCCCATCGGCGGCGACCTGGGCATCGAAGCGATCCGGCAGGCTGTTGCTGAGTCCGGCGAACGAGTGCTCACGCGGGAAGGCGTGGCCGAACGGATCGGCGTCGTCGAGTGCAGACAGCGACAGCGTGCGCACGCGCACCGTGCTCGCATCGACGCCGTCCGGCACCGTCACCGTGCCGCGCAGCGCGCGCGACGGTTCGAGGCGCAGCACAGGCGCAGGGTCGGCAGGAGCCGTGGCGTCGAAGCGCAGCCAGCGTGCGGCTGCGACGAGCTTGCCCGGCACGCGTGCATACAACCACCGGTCGAAGCGGCCGCCGTCGTAGTCGAGGGCGATCGCCGTCGTCGCGACGCCGTCGGCACCCGTCGCGTGCGGGCCGCTGTGTTCGTAGCTCGCGGCGCCCGCGAGCCCTTTGCGATGCTGGAACACATGCACCTCGGCTCCCGCGACCGGCTTGCCGTCGCCGTCAACGCACGTGACGGTCACCCGCGGCAGTTCCTTCTGTTGCGCCGAGGCCAGATCGGTCGCGAACAGGCTGCCGATGCACGCGACCACGAACCTCCCTGCGTTCATCGCCGCACATTACCGCGAGTCGAAGCTCGCGCCGCGCTGGCGCTCCGCCGCGGCGGAATCCCGAAAGACCCGCCATCATCGCGGCTGCATGCCACCGGCTCGCGGTATCGGCCGTTACGAAGGAGTCACGAATGCATGGGCGAGGTGCCCGGCACAGGTGCCTTTCGTTGTGGCGAAGCGCCCGGCGCGATGGCGTCCGTGCGGCCGATAGACGATTCAGCCCGGGCACATTAGTGTCAGTGTCAGTCGCCCTTTCGTCGAGGGTGGCACTTGCTCCCTGCAACGGAGACCTCCCCATGCGCTTGCGAACCGTCGTTCTCCCCGTGCTACTGGCTGCCGGCATCTCGGCCCAGTCGTCGATCGTCATCGCGCCCGGCCTCGGCGCGCTGCAGTACATCTGGATTCCAGGTCCGACCACCAACGAGGTCGGCTTCTTCATGGACATGACGGTCACCCAGACCGTCACGTTCCAGGGCCTGCGCCCCGCGAGCTACACGCCCGTCGATCGCCCGGTGAAGATCGACATGTACGTCACGAATCCTGGGATCACGACGTACGTCGGCAACGAGTTGACGCCAACCAACTGGACCCTGGTCGGCACGGCAACGGCGAAGATCCCGTTGGGCCCGACGGCGCCTTCGTTCTGCTTCGACGCCGGCGTCACGCTGGCACCTGGCACCTACGGCGTCGTGATCGTCGCCACCAACGCCAACCTCCTCTTCAGCGACCTGGGACCGCAGACCTACACGACGCCCGAGTTGTCGGTGACCGCAGGAGCCGTGAGTCCCCAGCTGTGGTTGGGCGCGCCCGCGGCCTACGGGACCGCGAACTTCCACTTCAACGGCACGCTGCTCTATGCGCCTGGCGCCGTCCCACACTCGTGCGCGAAGAAGACCACCTACAACCGCGGTTGCTTCGCCACGAACGGCTCCGCCCACCAGACGTGGACGACCAACGCGGCGATGAGCGCAGCCTTGTCGAATCGCCGACTGACCCTGACGTACGCTGGCGCTGCCTACGCGATGGGACAGTCGCAGCCGACCGTGACCTATCTGCCGCCGTCGCCCGGGGCTACTTCGATTGCCGGCAACAACAACGGCAACACGACGATCAATCTTCCCGGCGCGGCGACGCTCAACTACCCGGGTGGGTCCACGACGCAGCTGGTCGTCAACAACGACGGGCACGTCTCGCCGGCGTCGAACACGCCGTTCCCCGGCCAGCAGTACCAGTTCATGCCGTTCCTGCACGGCTTCCTGAACTCGACGAACCCGATCTGGGCAGTGTGCTGGCACAACTTCAACTCGTTGGAGGCGGGAAGCGGCCTGGTGAAGCACGAGCAGGTCGGCAACCTGTACGTGATCACCTGGGAGAACGTCGAGAGCCAGCCACCGAACGCAGCCAACCCGAGCACGTTCCAGATCCAGTTCGATCTGACGACGAATGACGTGCACTACGTCTACGAGACGATGACGACGCTCGGCGGCAGCCATTCGTACGACGACACGATCGTCGGTTGGTCGCCGGGCGGCGCCTCGCCGGAGTCGGACCCGATCGATGTCACCACGGTGAACGGCCTGATCCTGGCGATCGGCGAAGTGCTGCCGCTCAAGCTGGAGGTCGTCGGCAACGCGTTGCTCGGTGGTTCGATCGACCTGCTGACGACGCAGGAGCCGCTCAACGACCCGTTCGGCGCGAACGTTCTGAGCCTCGGGGAAGTCCCTGCCCCGGGTTTCGACCTGACGCCGTTCGGCGGCGACGGCTGCTACGGGCACATCGACCTCGCGACCGCCGTGACCAACATCATCAGCAACCTGGGCTCGCCCTTCCCGCCGCGGGCGATCACGTTCCCGTTCCCGTCGACGCAGTCGCTGGCGGGGGCGTGGTTCACGAGCCAGTCCGTGTGGCTCGATCCGCTCGCCAACCCGCTCGGCATCTGGGCGTCGAACGGCGTGAAGGTCACGCTCGGGAACTTCGCGCCCTGATCGACGGCGCACGACGAAACGGCCACTCGCGCCTCGCGCGGGTGGCCGTCGTCGTTTCGGCGCCCCGGTGCCGCGGCGCGAGCGGGCGCGGTGGCGTTCGTGCAGCGATTCACTCGGCGCTGCGGCCCGACGTCCATCTGCACGTGGGGTGGTTGGATGGGGTGTACGACTGGGAACCGGGCCGCGGTCGGCGGCCAGCGCGAATTCGCCCGCGCACTGGGCGCCTGCTGGGCTGGCGACGTCGGCGATCGGGCACCGGTGGCCCTCGCCGCGATCCTCGACACGACGCCGGTGTGGAGGCCCGTGCTCGAAGCGATGCGCAACGGCGCCCGGGCGGCCGGGTCGGGATCTTCCGAAACGTCGCTCCCCCGACATGGCCGATCACGGCGGGTAGCGCGGGACCGTAGCTTTTCCATCCCACTCCCTTTGGGCAATTCACGCATCTCTGGACGCCTCCCCGACGGCACGTCGTTCGTGCCCTGGGCCGGCGTCAAGCCCCTCTCCGCGCGCTGGATCTCAGCGCTCGACCCTCACCAGCGCGCGTTGCGCGAGGAGTGGATCGCCCGCCGAGCACGCGCCCGCGAGCGCGGCACGCTGACCGCAGAGCTCGCCCATCGGATCGAGTGCTGGTGGCGTGCTGGACGTCTGCCGCGCGGCGTCGCCGTCACCGACGAGGCGCCCGAGCAGGTTCTTCTCGAACTGGCGTGCGACGCGGCCGTCGGCGCGTCGAAGGCTTCGTCGGGCGCGAATCGTGAGGGTTTCCCGGCGCTCGAGGATCGCGCTCGGAGCGCGTCGCTACTGGGGACGGCGATCGCAGGGCGTCGTGCGCCGAGTCGCACCGACGTAATGCAGCTTCACGCACAACTCTGTCCGTCGCTGAGACCGTCGCCACTCGACGGTCGGCGCTCCGAGAACGTGCAGGCGCGAGGACGTCTGCGGCGCGATCGTGGCTTCGTGCTGGG
The DNA here is from genome assembly GCA_002343845.1 of Planctomycetes bacterium UBA2386. The sequence goes on from DDSQ01000084.1 coordinate 41,033, forward strand.
GAGCGATCGCATCCTGAAGGAGGGCTGTCCGCCCGATCGACTGGAAGTCGAACTCGACGCACTGCTGCGTGCGCTCGCACCGGCAGGAGGATCGGACGAAATCGACCCGGCCCGTGCGGCGTGGGCGTTGTACGCCCTGCTCATGCTCCATCCGTTCTACGACGGCAATGGGCGTGTCGCGCGCTTGATAGCGTCGTTCGTGATGGTGCGAGACGGTGGCATGCCGCTCTTCCTCGCCCCGCGGATGCACGGCGGCTACCTCGACGCCGTGGCGCGCGCTCACTTCGGCGAACCCGAAACGCTGGTGCGGCTGGTCGACACGTGCCAGGGCGTCGTGCTCGAGGACTTGCTCCAGCACATCACGTGAGCGCGCAGACCGCTCCCGCCGAGACTCGAACACGCCAAGTCGTGCTAACACTGAGGAGCCTTGGCGCGTCTTGCATGCGGACGGGCCAATGAACCAGGCCAACCCACGCCGTGCGACAGCGCCGCACGCCCGATGCATTCCCGGGCGCTGGGGAGGACTCCCTTGCGTACGTTGACAGCCTTCTTCCTCGTTCCGCTCGCGTGCCTTTGCCCGATCGCCCAGTCCCGCGGGCAAGCCACGGAACCAGCAGCTCGCACCGTTGCGGTCGTGGGGCTCCAACTCGGCAAGGACGTGCCCAGTTTCATGCCCTGGAATGTCACGGGCCCGCACGCGGGCAAGGCGGCCTGTCCTCTCTGCGTCTACTCGCAACGACCCAGCGCGGCGGTCTGGACCGGCGTGGGCGGGCTGCCGCAGGCGGCGAAGATCGCGGCGGAACTCGACCGCACGATCGAAGTGCTCCGGCCGCGCAACGCTGTGGGCTACGTCGTGCTGCTGCCCGAGGGCTCGGCGACCCGTGCGCAATCGGAGGCGGCGCTGCGTCGCGCCTTCGAGCACACGCCCCTCCGCCATGTGTTCCTGACGATCGCGGACCGCGCCGGGAACGACGAGGATGTCCGCAAGTACGCGCCGTCGGCTTCTCCCGGAACCGCCACCACGACCATCGTGTACGTCAATCGTGCCGCCGCGTCGATCCACCACGACTTCGGCGCGGGCGGCGCGCTGCTTTCCGATCTGCGTCCCGCGCTCGAACGCCTCTTCGCCGACGAGGAGCCGTACAAGGAGATCGCGGTCGCGATGTGCGACGAGGATGAGCCCGGCGAGAAGCTCGAGTTCTACGGGCGTGTGCTCGACGAGCACGGCAACCCGCTGCCCAAGGACTCGGTCATCGCGTACAGCACGGATGCTGCGGGCCTGTACGTGCCGCGAGGGAGCGCCAGTCGTACGCCGCGGATCAACGCCGTCGCAGTGACCAATGCCGACGGCTGGTATCGGTTCCGTACGATCCGCCCCGGCGGCTACCCCGACTCCGACGATCCGCAGCACATCCATCTGCACATCGACGCGGCGGTGCACAAGCACACCTACCGCACGATGGCGTTCGAGGACGACCCGCGCCTCACGCCTGCCAAACGACGAACGCCGCACGCCGAGACCGTGATCGTCTCGCTGCGCAAGAGAGACGGTGTGTGGATCACGCGGCTGGACGTGCGGCTGGAGGGAAGCTGACCACACGAAGCCCGGCCCGGTCGTCGACGGGTGTTCGCGCCCGTGTCAGGTGACAACGACGAGCAGCCGGGCCGTCCATGCCACGACCGCCGCCGTCGTCACTTCCGACTCCGTGAGCGTGCCTGCCCTCGGATCTCAGCGCGCGCGCTGGTAGCCGCTCGCCTGGTCGTCGACCGTGTAGAGCTTGCCGTCGCGCAGATAGAAGCGCTGGCGCTCCTGCAGGTTCATCGGCCGCGAGCCGAGCCGGCCGTAGACGCCGATCTGGTTGCCGCTCTCGTCGACGCCGCGGTCGCGCACCATGCCGGTCGAGATACCGACCGCGGGACCGGTGGTCTTTCGGCTGGCGACGAGCCGTGGCGTCGGTCGGGGCGAGTAGCCGTCCGTGCCGTGGCTGCGCGAGGGCGTCCACAGCTCGACGACACGCAGGCCGTTCTTGCCGTCGGCGACGTAGGCGAACAGGCTGGCGTTGGTCAGTCCGGTCGTCACCGCGGTCGCGTCGTCGATGGTGCCACCGGCGTTGAACGTCTCGACGAGGCGCGGTCGGGTGAACGTGCGCATGTCGACGATCGCCAGGCCGTCCTTGCCGGCCGCGACGTAGGCGTAGGTGCGGCAGAGCCGCAGGCCACGGGCGTCGGCGAACGGCACCGTCGCGGTCGGCACCAGCGTCGGTCGGGTGAGATCGGTGATGTCGACGACCTTCAGGCCGTCGGCGTCCGTCACGGCTGCATACCGGAACTGCACGTCGATCGCGCGCGGCTCCCGCAGCCCTTCGCGCACCGACGCGACGAGGCGCGGCGCGGTCGGTTGCTCGATGTCGACGACGACCAGGGCCGTCGTGGTCAGCACGTAGAGGTAGTGTCCGACGACGATGCCGGCGTGCGCGCCGCTGAGCAGCTGGTCGCCGTTCCACGTCGTTGCGCGGCGCAGCGAGTTGTTGTCAGGGTCGCCGTCGACCAGCGTGTTGACGTCGACGACGATCAGGCCCTCGCTGCGATCGAGCACGTACGCGTAGCCGAACAGCGGATGCACCGGCTGTTCCTGGTTGGCCGGGTCGACGACGCGCAGCGGGTCCATCGGCACCGTGGTCGGCAGCAGCACGGCGTTGGCCCACGTCGACTCCACCTGCATGTCCTGGCCCAGCGGGCTGAACGGCGCGGTGACGATGCGCTGTGCGACGTCCTTGTTGGCGATGTTGGCGATGTCGAAGACGCGGAAGCCGTTCGGCCCGTCGGCGACGAACAAGTACTCGCCGCGAACCTGCGCCGTGCGCGCCGCGGTCGCCGAGTGCGAGTGTGTCTCCGTGAGCTGCTCGCCGTTCGCCACGTGCGCGGCGTGCTCGCGTGGATAGGTCGTGCGGTGGAAGTCGCTGCCGATGACCGGCTGCGGTTCCCAGCCGTCGGTCACGCGCACGGCCGTCACCGAGTCGGTCGTGGCAAGATGCACGAACGAGCCGACGAAGTCGGTCGCGTGCGTGCCGAGGTTGAAGCGCGACGCCAGCGTGGCGTTGTTGTCGTCGGCCTTGGACACGTGGCAGCTGGTGCACTGCTGACCGTGCTCGGAGCTGACCGTGTGCGGCACGTAGGGCGAGAACGCCGTGCCGCTGTGGCCGGAGGCGGCGATCGTCGCCTGCTGGTGCGTGACGATGGCGCGGTTCTCGTTCTCGGCGGTGGCGATCGGCGCCGACGCGGAACGCACCGGCGAGATCCTGTTGCCCTTGACGGTGCCGTTGATGCCGAGCATCAGGCTGTCGGAGCGCAGGCCCTGCGAGTAGTAGCCGACGTCGACCGTGGTCGGTTCGGGGAAGAAGTGGGTGAACTCCTTGCGGCGGTTGGTCTTGCCGGCCAGGTGGCAGCCCGAGCAGCTGATCGCCCACGACGTGTGGCACGTGTAGCAGGTCATGCGCTGGTCGCAGTGCGCGTACTGTTCGGGCGACAGGCTCGCATCGCCGTAGCGTTCGCCGCCCTTCTGCAGCGTCTTCGCGATCGCCGCCTTCTCGTTGTAGGTCTTCGAGTTCGGATCGATGACGTCGGCGACCTGCGGAACCTGCCACTCCTTGTCCGGATCGAGCTTGCTGCGCTGCATCAGCCGGTCGCCCGCCTGCGGCGAGCGGCCGACGACTTCGGCGCCGGCGGCGTCGACCCAGCGGAACTGGTTGCCGCGCGCGGCGCGCGCGAGCTGCAGGTTGTTGCCGCCCGACGGGTTCGAGGTGACCAGCTTGGCCCGTTCGCCGACCGTGCCGTGGCAGTCGGTGCAGTAGATCTCGACCGGGTTGATCATCTCGCCGTACAGCTTGCCGTCGCCATGCACGTCCTGCTGCGTGTGGCAGTCGATGCAGTGCATGCCGGCGCTGAAGTGGTGGTCGGCGAGGTGCACGGCCTTCTGTTCCCAGTCGGGGTCGTCGAACGGCACCACCTTGCCGTCGCGGCCGATCAGCTGGCCTTCGAGGTCGCGCTTGTAGACCTTGCGGAACGACCAGCCCGAGCGGTGCTGCGTCGAGAACTTCAGGTGCTTGCTGTCGGCGTTGGCGATGGTGTGCGCCTGGTCGAGTTCCCTGCCGGCGAGCGGCCGGCCATCGGCGTGGTACATCGACTTGCCGTCGGTTTCGCCGTCCCACCACATCAGGCCGGCGTAGTTGTCGACGGCGCCGCTACCCTGGTGGTTGTGGCAGGTGATGCACTGGCTGTTCGGGATGCGCGTCGTGAACTGGTGGTGGATCGGATGCCCGGGTTCGTCGCGCGGGATCGTCGGGTCGGGGTTGTCCGCCGCGGTCTTGCCGAGGAAGCCGTGGGCGACGAACTGGCCGGCCATCAGCGGATCGGCGTCGTTGGCGTAGACGACGTGGCAGCCCGTGCAGCCGCTCGAACGGAACTCGCCGCTGTAGTCGTTGGTGCCGAGGAACCACAGATACGGGTCGTTGAGCCGCGTCTTGTGGAGCACGAAGTGCGCGAAGTCGACCCGATTGCGCGTGCCCAGGCCGCGTTGCCCGGGACGTCCGCGCTCGGCCGCCCGGAAGATGTTGCCCGGCTGGCTCATGTTGTAGCGCGGCACCGGCAGCAGCGACGGCAGCACGCCGCGCGCCTTCTCTTCGGCGGTCGGCGCCGGCTCGGCGGTGACCGACGCCGACTCGCCGTTCGGCATGTAGAACTCGCCGAGGACGTAGTTCTTGTACGGCAGCACGCCGTTGTTGTAGGTGCCCGAGCCAGGCACCATCGCACTGTGCGCCATGATGCTCGACATCACGCGCTGCGTGATGTCCTGGTGGCAGTTGGCGGTGCCGCACGTCATCTGCGCGACGCGCAGGTCACCGGGGTTGATGAAGCGCACGAACTCGAGCTTCTCCTTGTTGAGGAGTGCATAGCTGTTCTCGGGATTGCGGCTGCCCTGCCACTCGTCGGGGAACGCCGGCGCCACGTGCGCCGCCTTCATCACCGCCAGGTAGTCGGCCGGGAACGGCCGTGTCACTGCCCCGCCGTCCCAGCGCGCGGTCGGGTCGCCGCCGTGGCAGTCGGCGCAGCCGATCGCGGGAACGTTGCGCGGATGCATGTTCGCGCTGTGGATGCCGGTGTGGCAGGACTGGCAGCCCGCGCTGGCGATGGCCTGGCGATCGCCGGAGGTGCGCAGCAAGTCGCTCGGGGGCTCCCAGCTGCCGAGGCCGGTCGAGGTGTCGCGCGCCGCCCATGTGGCGCAGCCGACGGTCGCCGCGAACACGGCGAGCAGAAGCAGGGGAATGCGCTGGCGAGAGAGGATCATGGCGCGCCTCAGAGAACGATGGTGGCGTTGACGAAGAACCCGACGAGCAGGTCGTCGCTGACCAGCTGGTCGAGGCCGCCGGTCGGGACCAGGGCCTGCAGCACCGGCGTGATGACGACGTTGTCGACGCCGAAGGGTCGGTAGCGCGCACCGACGCTGAGGTCGATGCCGATGCCGCGTGACAGCGACTGCCCGAACGTCGCCTCGAGCACGGCCGTGTCCGCGAACTGCAGGTAGCTCGCGTTGCCGACCACGCTCCAGTAGTTCGACAGCTCGGCTTCGACACCTGCGTGCAGGATGGCGAGACCGGGATTGACCGAGTTGGGGCCGGCGGCGGCCTTGCCGCGCAGGTTCGGATAGAAGCTGTTGGCGTTCGAAATCAGCGTGCCATCGACGGCGATCGCCTGGCGGTGGAAGAAGCCGAGCTGGCCGCCAGCGAACTGCGGGTTGTCGAACACACTGTCGAAGCCGTTGCCGTCACCGTCGGTCGGATCGTCGTCGCCCGATGCGTACAGCGCGCTGAACACGTAGCGGCGCCAGCTGTCGGGGATGCCGACTTCGACGGCGGCGAGGTGCGCCGAGGTCGACACCGAGCGGCCGGCGAATGCGTTCTGCTCGTCGTCGCCGAACATCAAGTAGAGAGCGTGCGCGAAGTCGACCTTGCCGAGGCGGCCGTCGCCGAGGAAGCCGAGATAGTAGGCGTCGATCGTCGCGCCCTGCGTGTCGTGCACCCACTGCGTGGTGAGTTGCACCTCGTAGCCCATGCTCAGCATGTCTTCGAGGAACACGTTGGCGGCGAAGAAGGTCTGGTCACGCGACTCGGTGCCGCGCGAGAGGTTGCTCTCGGGGTCCTTCTCGACGAGGTCGAAGAAGGCGAGTTGGTAGTCGATGCGGGACTCGCACAACGAGCCGAACAACTGCGCGCCGTCGTTCTGGTCGACGAAGATGAAGTTGCGGAAGTCGCTGGCGAACGCCTGGCGGCCGACGCGCAGCGAGGCGAAGTCGAAGTAGGGATCCAGTTCCCACAGCAGGGCCTCGGCGAACAGCTCCTGCATGGCGAAGTCGGTCTGCGTGACGCCGCCGCCGATGTCGTCGGCATCGCGCGTGTCGAAGGCGCCGGTCGCGCGCACGCGCCACGTCGGCGGGCGGAACACCGTGTCGCCGTGGAACAGCTCGAACGACAGGAAGTTGGTCGTGCGCTTCTCCAACGCGTCGGGTGCGTTCGCCTTCTCGCGCGACTCGAAGGTGTTGGTGCTGACGACGTCGGTGACGAAGAACAGGTGCTCGCCGGAGATCGGCCGGTCACCCTTCAGCGGGTTGACGTTGTAGACGTCGAGCAGGCCACCGCCGCGCAGGAGCGGGTACTCGCCCGTGCCGTCGGAGAAGAGCAGCGGATTCCATCCCCGCCGCCGGCCGTAGCGATCGAACGGCTCGAGATCGAGGTAGCGGCTCTGCACCGGCTGGTAGCGAACCCGCGGCGTCGCCCCGGGTTGCTGCGCGTCAGGTTGCGTGATCGTCTTCGGGGGCGTCGTCGGCGGCGGCACCCGCCGCGGACCTTCGACGGGGTCCTGCGCCGCGGCAGCGACAGTCAGCGCGGCGGCCGCGAGCAATTGCGGCACCCGAGCGAAGAAGAAGGCGTGCTGCCGACAGCGCGGCGACACGAATCCGCGGTGTGGCGCGGGCGAGAGGTGGGCGAGCAAGAACAACCTCCGGGCACGAGAGCTGAGCGACGCGGCATGGTGCAGACGTGCTTGTCGCGGCGCAATGGGGGGGGCCGTAGTATCGTGACATCGCGCGGCGCCTCGCTCGCCGATCGCGAGCGCTGCCCATGTTCGTTCGCCTGATCCTGATGTTGGCCTGTTGCGCGACAGGAGTCCTGTCGTGGCCAGCGGCAGCGCCGGGAGATCTCCTTGCGACCGGCGCGGAGTGGCCGCAGGAGCCGCGATCGGGGGGGGGTCTCGTGTTTCGGCACGGCTCGCATCTGGCGCCGGATTGGCAACAGACCCCGGCGGATCGCCAGTGGGAAACGCACTGCAGCGTCTGCCACGAACGCGACGAGAATCGCGCGTCCGGCTTCGTCGACGCGGCGACGAAATGCGCGCAGTGTCACCACAACGATCCGGACAAGCGTGGCGGCGATCGTCGCCGCTTGGAGTTCGAAGGCGGTCGGCGACCGGGCGCGTTGGCGTTCGATCATGCGTCGCCGACCCACCGGCAGCGCGATTGCATCGAGTGCCACACGCCGAACGTCGGCCCGCGCGGTGACTTTCCGTATCCCGACGTGCTGTTCTCGCTGCCTGCCGACCTGCGCGCGTGCCAGTCGTGCCATCAGCATGGCGCGAAGGACCCTGCCGCCGGCAAGCAGACCCAGTTCGATCGGGCGGCCGGAGTCGGGGGCGCGCCGGCGGCGTGGGCGGCGGCGACGACGTGCGCGCATTGCCACGTCGCCGGGGCGCCGGTCGCGCGCGCTGCACATCAGCGGGCGACGCTGCGCCCGTTCCAGCACGCGTCGCACCTGCCCGCCGATCCGGCGGCACAGGCTGCCGCGTGCGCGACCTGCCATCAGGTGAATGCAGAGGGTCGCCTCGGCCTCGCCGATCGTGACCAGAAGGTGTGTGCGAAGTGCCACGCTGCTGCGGACGCCGCGACCACGACCGGCCTCGCCGCCGACCTGCAGGTCGAGCGCATGCCGAGCACGTTCACGCACAGCACCAAGGGGCACCAGCAGGCGTGCGACGTCTGCCACCCGCGGGGCCAACAGGGCGCCGAACCGATGGTGCAGCGGCTCTACAAGGACTGCACGACGAGCTGTCACTCGGACTGGCGCATTCCTCGCCACGGATCGTTCGGCTGTGACCAGTGCCACGCCACGACGCCGACGCTCGGACAGAAGGACGCCGGCGACATCGCGATCACGACCGTCGAACGCACCTTCGGGGCCGCGCGATTCCAGTTTCAGAGTCCGCAACACGTCGGCATCACGGCGGGCGCGGGCGGCACGCACCCGAACATGGCCGGGCGCGAGTGCCGCGAGTGCCATCGCAGCACGCCGGCCGCGCTGCAGCAGCGCACCGAGCCGCGCGCGTTCGACCATGCGTCCCATCTGCCGAAGGGACTTGCCGGCGTCACCAAGTCGGAGTGCACCGCCTGCCACGTGCACGTCGTCGAGACATCGTCGCCCGAGCTGCTTGCCCCGTTCCGCAGCGATTCCCTGCGCGAGCGGCGCACGTGCACGTCGGAGTGCCATCGATGCGAAGCGATCGGCATCGAGGAGGTGCGCCGGGCCCTCCCGGTGCCGAAGTTCGACCACAAGCGGCACGAGCAGCACGAGTGCGTCGTCTGCCACGTGCGCGACGGGAAGATCACCTCCGGCCGCGACGCTCTGCTGCAAGGCGGTCTCGGCCTCGCGTGCAGTCAGTGCCACGGTCATCGTGACCCGGAGAAGGCCCGGATCACCGGCGGCTACGACGCGACGCCGCAGAGCCCTGCCTGCTCCAACTGCCACCTGCCGCGGGAAGCGCCGCAGTTCGGGCGCGCGGCAGAGCGTCAGCAGCGCGACGTGTTGCTCGCCGGCGCACTGCAGTTCCACGCCAAGGGCGGTGATTGTCGCTACTGCCACGAACTGAACGCACCCGATCGGCGCAGTGGCACCCCGCTGCGGATCGTCGCCCATCGCACGCTGCACGAGGCGCACGTGGTGCCCGGGGCGGACGGCCGGCCAGGCAATCTGCCAACGGTTTCGGTGGCGCCGACGTGCCGTTCGTGCCACGCGTGGGAACCGCGTCGCTGAGATCCGACGACGGGACGCGGGACGTGCTGCTGCGGGAGGACCGTGCGCGTTGGTTGCGCGGGTCGGGCGCGGGCCAAGTTCGCGGCGCTACGGGCGCGGTGCTTGGGCCTCGCGATGACCGTCGGTGGCGCTCAGCGACGGCTCCGGCGTGTATTCCCCGGCGCGGAACTTCGCGACCGTCTCGCGAACGGAGTCGCGGTGCTTCTGCTCGTACGGTCCGCACTCCTCGCTCCGCGGCGCGCGATACTCGGTCTTGGCGAGGCTGGCCTGCAGTTCCGCGAGCACGTCGACGTCCTCCTTGCGCACCGGCGTGAAGCCCACGGCGCTGGTCCAGGCGCCGACCCGCGGTGTGACCCAGACGTAGTAGGTGTTGCCGGCCGTCAGCACGGCGGCGAAACCCTTGTAGCTCTGCGCCTTGGCGACGAAGAAGTGCTCCCCTGGCGCGCATCGATACTCGATCGTGCTGCCGTGTTCGGCGAAGCCCACCAGCTTGTCGCCGTCCCAGATCGGGTACTCGAGGCCGCCGGCGATGAAGCGGGATGGTCGACAGAACACGACCTTCGCCTCCTCGGGTCCGGGTGGTCCCATCGGCGGCACGGTCTGCATGTAGCTCGTGCACGAGCACATGAAGGGAAGCAGCCACATCGCGCCGAGCTTCGGGATCCTCATGGCGCCATGGTGCCCTGGCCCGGCGTCGCTGTCACCCGATGAGGAGTCGCGCGCCGGAGCGCGGAGCACGTGGGAAGTGCTTTGCATTCTCGAACTACGCTTCGTGCGCGGCGAACCGACTGCGCCGCGCCTGCTGGTGCACCACCCCGATGTCATCCACCTCGGTGCCGCGACGCGCACGCAGGGCACGGCCCGCGAACTCGCGATCGTCGATCCGTGGGGCAACGCGTTGACACTGAGCAGCGAGTGACGACGCATGCAGGGATCGCGCACGGTGCCGGGCCAGCGGCCGTTTCCTGAGGATCGCGCGGGCGAAGAAGAACATCGCCTCGCTCGGCGCTCACCACCCGCCGACGAAGACGATCTGATTCCTGCCCTGGCCTGACTGCCCACCGCTACCTGCCAAGAACGAGTTTGCCGTCGCTCCACCGGGAGCGTTCACTTCTGCCATGAGCGACGCGAAGAAGACCACGCTCCAGCTGATTCTCTGGCCTTCGATCCTGACGCTGCTCGTCAACGTCGGGCGCGTGGTTGGCCAGAAGCAGGGCTGGATCACCACCGCGTCGGGTGGCGGGTTCGCCTGGTTCGGCATCACCTGGCTTGGCTTCCTGTTCGGCGCCTGGTTCGCCTACCGGCTGCGGCGCTCGGGTTCCACGCCGCGGCGGGCCTTCTGGTGGCCCTTGCTGTCGCTCCTGGCGGTCCTTGGCGTCGCCGTGTGGCAGTTCAGTGGCATCGATCGCGCGGACACCAGCGAGGCCGCGATGGAGCCGCTGCGGAACGCCGTGCTGTCCGTTACCGCAATCGCGTTGGCGATGGCGCTCGTGCAGTTCGCGGTCTGGCCACGATTGGCATGGACCCTGCTCGCCTATGCCGTGCCCGCCCGCCTGACGGTGCTCGCGTTGACGTGGCTGGCGAAGAGCCAGGGCTGGGACAGCCACTACACGAAGTTCGGGCCCGCCGGCATCGAGCGCGAAATGGCCGAGACGATGCAGAGCGCAGCCGTTGCCCAACTCGGCTTCTGGGTGCCGTTGACGATCATCGTCGGCACCTTGGTCGGCTGCTTGCTCGCGGGTCGTCCGGCAAAGAAACCGAGCTGAGTCAGCGTGGCCGGAGCCACAACCCGCGCATGCGCCGCCCGGTCGCCGCATGTCTCTGCGCCCTGGCCAGACGCGGGGCGTGCTTGGGCGGGAGGATCGTGGGGTGGGTTCTCGGTTGGTCCGTGACCGCAAGCTCCTCTTGCCTACTCCCGAACGTGTGCAGGCAGGCCGTGCAGCGGGACCGCTGTACGGGCTTCGTTTGCAACTCGGCTGCGAGTAGCCGAAGCGGATGCAGGCGCGGGCTTGGCTGCAGGTGGTTCGAGCAGACCTGTCCGCTGGGCGCGAACGTGGTGGGGATGGGCCCCCAACGGGCTGGCCCGACCGGCTGGACGGGGGGGGGCGCAGGAGGGACGATGACGAGGTGGGTTCCGGGTCGTCCGGGACCCCAGCTCCCTCTTCCCACTCCCGCAGAGGAGCACCATGGGCCAGATCTCCATGCCGGTCGTCGTCGCGGTGGCAGTCGCCATCGCTGTCCCCCTGACCACCGTGTTGGCGCCAGCGCTGGTCGTCGCCACCGACGTGCAGTTACCGGGCACGCAACCTCTCGGCGTCAGCACCCTGCCGCTACCCTCGCAGTGCGACAACTGCCACAGCGGCTTCGACCCGATCAGCGAACCCGATCGGCCGTGGCGCGGCAGCATGATGGCGCATGCCGGACGCGATCCGGTGTTCTGGGCGACCATGGCGATTGCCGAGCAGGACTTCCCCGGGAGCGGCAACTTCTGCCTGCGTTGCCATACGCCGCGGGGGTGGCTGGAGGGAAGAGTCGACGCCGCCAGCAACGGCTCGCAACTGACCGCAGCAGATGCGAATGGCGTCGAATGCGGTATCTGCCATCAGCTGACGAACCCCGACCGCAGCGAGCACATCGGGCAGCAGGTGGCTCCGTACCTCGCTCATGACGGCGGCACACCGCCGACCGGGTTCTACGGCAGCGGCATGATGGTGCTGCTGGGCGGCAACACGCGCCTCGGACCCTATGCACAGGCCAACGCTGCGCCGCATGCCTATGCGCAGTCTCACTTCCATCGCGACTCAGCTCTGTGCGGCACCTGCCATGATGTTTCGAACCCGGTGGTCGGCGACCTTGCCCACAATCACGGCTCGCTTGACCCACTCCCGGCAGGCTCGTTCAGCGGCGTCCCCGGCTCGCCGGTGACCACCAAGGCGGCGTTCCTCAACCAGCCGTACAGCTATGGCGTTGTCGAACGTACGTTCAGTGAGCACCAGTCCAGCGCCTTCGCGAATCTGCGCGTCCGCGACTACGACACGCTGCCCGACGAGCTGAAGCGCGGCATCCTCGCCAAGGCACGAGGCCAGGCACTGCTGGCCGGCACGCAAGGCGATCACGCCGACGGTGCGCCGCGACTGTTCTCCTGCCAGACCTGCCACATGCTGCCGGTCGTCGGCAAGGGTGCCAAACAGGCCCAAGCGCCGGTGCGGACCGACCTGGGCACACACGACCTGACGGGTGGCAACACCTGGGTTCCGGACCTGATCCAGTGGTTCGACCAGAACGGCTTGCTCCGACTCGGCGGCGGACTGTCCACGCTGGAGCGGCAGGCGCTCGATGCCGGCAAGCTGCGGGCCCGAGCGATGCTCAAGCTGGCTGCGGCTCTGGATATCGACGGCGACAACCTGCGGGTCGTCAACCTGACCGGCCACAAGCTGTTCACCGGCTATCCCGAAGGCAGGCGGATGTGGCTTCGCACAACGTGGCTCGATCGCTTTGGGGGCTTGGTCCGTGTCGACGGTGCCTATGGTCCGCTGGCGGTGAACGTGCAGGGCACACCGCATGTGGTCGAGACCCTGCTCGATCCGGGTGATCCCAACCTGCGCCTCTACGAAGCCAAGCTCGGCATCACCCAGCAGTGGGCCAGCCAGCTGTTGGGTTTGGGGGTTCCGGGCTCCTTGCCGCTCGGCTACGACCGTACCACTGGCACAGTCCAGGGAACTCTCGGCGCGCTGGCCGCGGCACCGCCGGGCACCACCGTGTCGACCTTCCACTTCGTGCTCAACAACACGGTGGTGCAGGACAACCGGATCCCGCCCTACGGCATGCGCTACGACGACGCGCGGCCGCGCAATGCCGTGCCGACGCCGATCGGCCAGTATGGCGCGCCCGGTCCCGGTGGGACCTACGCGCATTGGGACACCGTGGCCCTTGCACCGCCGCCCGGCGCGGTCCGTGCCGAGTTCGAACTGCTCTACCAGGCGAGCAGCTGGGAGTACATCCAGTTCCTGCTGCTGGCGAACACCCAGCAGGATCCGTTCCTCGCGATGACGGGGCAGAACCTGTTCAACGGCTGGCGCCAGACAGGCATGTCGGCCCCCGAGCGGATGGCGACGGCGAGTTGGTGCCGCCTGCCCGGCACCGGCGACGACTTGTATCTGCGCAGCGGTCGGGCCGGCGAGCCACTCGACGCCAACTGCGCCAAGACGATCGCCGGCGGACAGACCTTGCGACTCGAAATCGGCAGCTCCGGAGGCACCTTCGTCGGCGGGCTGGCCGCGTTTGCACTGCAGGTCTTCCCGCCATCCGGCCCGTGGCCGACGGAGCTGCTGCCGGGAGTCCAACTCGACCGCGCCGACATCCTTGTCGCGGTGGCCGCCCTTCCAGCAGCCGGCGCCACGCTCGACATCCCGGTCCCGGCAGCCGTGAGCGACCTCATGGTGCGAGCACAGGGACTGGTGGTCTCGGAACTGACGCTCAGTGGCTTCCTCGGCACGTCACCGGCGCACGACTTCTTCGTGCCTTGAGTGCGCCGGCGACGCGGCCGCCGGCCTCGTGGTGCATCCGTGACGGACGCCGTGCGAACATGGCCACGATGGCCGGCACGTTCACGTTGCTCTACGACTCGCTGTGCCCGATCTGCCGGCGCGAAGTCCACTGGCTGAAACGGCGTGATCGCGACGGTCGGTTGTCGACGATCGACATCGCCGCCCCCGGCTTCGACCCGGCTCCGCTCGGGTTGTCGGCTGAACGCGTGGTCGCGCGCCTGCACGGCATCCAGGCCGACGGCACCGTCGTCGAGGGCATGGCGGCGATGCGCGGCGCGTGGCGGGCGGTCGGGCTCGGCTGGCTGATCGCGCCGACCGGCTGGCCGCTGCTGCGCTACCTGTACGATGGCCTGTATGTCGTGTTCGCGCGCTACCGCGTGCCGCTCGGTCGCCTGTTCGGCCGGCGCGCGGCGAGCTGCGACACGGACCGCTGCGCGAGCCGTTGAGCGAACGTCACGGCACTGCCTGGCGCGCAGCCAGCGCGGCCGCTTGGGGACGATGCGGCTGTCACTGGTAGTGCCCGGTTCGGGCGCGCCGGCTCAGCGCGCGCCGCCCGCCAGCGGTTCCTTCGCCGCGATGCCGGCGGTGTACTTCGCGTACAGAAACACGTTGGCCTTCAGGTTGCCGAGCTGCGCTCGGATCAGCGGCTCGACGTGGGCCCAATCGAGGCCACCGACGCCGGTCGCGAGCCGCGGCAATGCGACACTGCCGATCTTCTCGGCCTCGATCAGCTTCTTCAGTTCGTGCAGCGCGTGGTTGACGTGCTCGGTCTTGGCGCGGCCGGGGTGACCGCCGACGCGGGCGGGCGGATCCTGCGTCATCAGGTTGGCGATGCGCACCTTCTGGCCCTTGCCGTCGACGCCCTGCCACAGCCACAACGAGCCCGGCTTCGGGTTGTTCTGGTGGCAGAAGTTCCGGAAGTCCTTGTGCATGCCCGGGAACCGCTCCCGCAGGGCGAGGGCGAGTCCGGACTTCCAATCGTCGTTGGGGGCAACGCCGTGGGCGAGCAACTCGGCCTTGCTGAGGAGAAGGTCACCTTCGAGAGAGTGAATCATGGACCGCGCATCTTCGCATGCGCCGCACGTGGCAGCACTCTTACTGATGCGAAGGGCTGGGCCGGCTCAGAACTACGGTACGCGCACCAGCAGCCGATGCCCTGGACCGACGCACGCGAAGAACCGGCCGTCCGGCGAGAAACCGTGGCAGTAGCGCGCGGGTCGCTCGTGCGCCTGGCCCAGGGTCCGCGCGGTGCCGCGCGTAACGGTGATGGCTCCGGCCACCGCACCGTGCGCCGTCCGGTCGCGGCGCTGCGACAACATCAGACCCACCGCGACCTGATCCCAAGGCAGCAACTCGCCGTCACCATCCCAGCGTTGCCGCCGCGCCTGCGGCTCGGCGACCAGAGCGTGCGGCGTCGCTTGCCAGGTGCCGGTTGGCGTACGCGTCCAGAGGGTCTCCGTTTGGTTCTGGTTCTCGCTTTCGGCCAGGAGGGGCGTCCAGCGCACCAGGCAGCGCTCGGGGCCGCGGCCGCCGAGCAACCAACCGGCGGGTGGCGTGGTGACGGCCGAGAACTGGTTGCCTGCCGCGTCGCGCCCACGCTCCGAAGTCGCCCCACAGACCGTCTCCCGCTGCGGCGGCACGTTGCCGACGGGAAACGTCCAACGTTCGACCGCGGCGCCGAGGAAGCCCACGAAGACCGATCGATCCCCAGCCGGTTCGAGCGCCACCGGCAGGCCGGGCTCACCATCGATCGCGTGGACCACCGCCGGTGCGATGGAGGCCCCTGGCACGGCGTCGCCGCACAGGAACACTTCGATCGCTTTGCCGCGGGCGACCAGCAATGTCGTCGCGTCGAGGAAGTGCAGCGCTGCGGTGCGATCGATCGCGCCCTGCAGGTCGGTCGCCAGCGACGGATCCTCGCGCTGCAGATCGCGCAGTTCGACCACACCGCGGGCGCCCGGCATCGCGACGAAGCGCCCGTCCGGCGAGAACGCCAGGGCGGTTCCCTCGTCGTCGTAGCCTAGGAACGCAGCTGCTCCGTGGGCTGCGAAGTCCGAATGTGGCCCACGCGCCGCGCCGAGCAGTTCGAGTTCGATGCGCGGCCCCGGTTGCTCCGCCTGCTGTGCCGACAGTCGCACGATGCCGGCGGCGGCTGCCGTCGGCCCGTGCGGGACCGCGATCGCCGCGGAGCAGCGCACCAGCAGGGAGTCGTTCAAGTACAGATCGAAGGGCAGGTTGAACACCGGCCGGGGACCGGCGTCGCCAGCCGGCGCGGTCGCCGCCGCCCACGGCGTCGCCTGCGCGAAACCGGGCTCGAGCACGAGACTGCGCCGCCACAGCAAGCGGATGTCGAGTGGCACGCTGGCGACCTCGCCGAGCAGCCGCTTCAGGATCGGATCCGAACTGAGCAGGTTGCAGATCTCGAGCAGCTGCAGCGTCGCGACCGCCACCGGCAACGGATCGTTGCGCTGCTGTGCGAGCACACCGGCGGTGAAGCTCGACTCGAGGATCGCGTCGAAGGTGTCGATGCGCGAGCGCTGCAGTTCGGTGCCGGCGGCATCGGTCAGCAGCAGCCGCAGGCCCATCTTCCGCGTCGGGCGCGACGCCAGGCGTCGTTCCGGTTCCTTCTGCCGCACGAGGATCAGGTGCGTGTCCAGCCTGGGGTCGTCGCGGTCCACCTCGAGCTGCAACAGGCGCCGGGTCACGCGTTCGCCGTCGTGCAAGGTCACGCCGTAGAGCAGCCGGTCACCGTGCCGCAGGCCCCGTTCCCCGCCGAGGTCGAAGCCCGGCAGCAGCGACGTTGCGCCCGGAAAAGCCGTTGGTGGGCTCGTCGCCGCGAGCACCACCGCGGGCACGTCCTCCGGCCGCACTGCGCGGCAGGCGCCGAATGCCATCAACACCAGGAGCGACCAGCGCGTGCTGTGCACCGGCGCAGGATACTCCGGCGAGATCGGGGCCGGCCACGATCGGCGCGCATCGCATTCGCGACCGCGTTGCACTCTGCGGTGGCTGCTGAGCGTTGGCGTTCCGCGCCCAGGTTGCGCTGGTCGTCAGCGGTACTCGTTGGCGCCGTACTGGCAGCAGGCCGGAACGCAGGCATCGACGCGGACGAGCCACTGCCCGACAATCGGCGCATGGATCGCAACCGGATGTTCGCCCTGGGGACGTGGATTCCCGCGGCGTTTTGCTTCGTGCTTGCCGTGCTGCAGTTCGTGTACTCGTTGACGGCGTCCGGCATCTCCACGGCCTTCTTGTTCTTCCTGCCGATGTGCTTCGTCTTTGCCGGCATGGAGAACCTCGCGCTGCATCGCCGCCTGGTGGCGCTCGAGGCCCGGTTGCCACCGAGTGCGCCTCAGCAGCCGAGCTGACGGCGCTCGTGCATCAGGGGTTCGCGCGCCGCGAGCTGCGTTCGAATCCCTCTCCCTCCGCCGTGCTTTCGACCCGAACGGCACGCAGAGGCGTCGGTGGCCCGAGGCCGCGCGTGCTCGCCTGTGCCGCAGCCGACTACGGCCTCACGTGCAGGAACAGCGGCTCGGTCACTTCCGCGCACCCCGCAGGCGTCAACATCGCTCCCTGGATCACCAGGGTCACAGGAGTCAGCAGTGGCGGGAACGGCACGTAGACCCTGAGTGGGTCGCCGAACGCGATCACAGCCGCAAACGCAGATGCCGGGCCGATGTAGTAGGGCACTGGCGAGCAGAACATTGGCGGCAGGCCGACGGGAAACGGCCGCGGCACGAGCGCGAAGTCGAAGAACGTCGCCGCGATTTGGGGTGGTGGTTGGATGGGCACATCGAAAGCAACCTGCAACGGCAGCGGGCTGGCGCCGACGGCCGGCATCTGCTCGACGACCATGGAGTAGCCGGACGTACCCAGCACTGCCTCGCCGAGGTGCTGCTCGATGTCGAGGGTGCGGTCGATCGCCGCAGCGGTGTTCGTCGTGCCGCCGAACATCAGCGTTCGGCCGGTCGCGACGTGGAACGTGGCCGCTGCGTTGCTCGTCGGCGACGGCAATACCCCGAACGATGGCTGCCAGGAGTCCCCGTCCCATTCCCAGCGGGCATCGAACCGGTTGGACGTGTTCGGATCGATGCCGCCGTCCAGGATCGTGCGTCGCTTGATCGGGTCGTAGACCATCGTTGCTTGCACACGCATCTCCGGTGCGAACGGGTGGTAGACATAGGTCCACTGATAGGTGTTGAGGTTGAACTCCTCGGTGCCAGGCACCAGGACGCCCTGAGCGTCTCGCCCCCCGTAGACGACCAGCCGATTGCGATCGGGATCGAACGCCATGGCATGTCCTTCCCGAAACGTCGGGGCCGGGTACGAGCCGAGCCAATGGGGGTTGGCATTGGAGTACTGGTAGGCATAGAGCTCGGCCGACGCCGGTTGGGCGCCGGCGATGCCCCCGCGAAGCCACACCAACCCGTTGTTGTCGGCCGCGGCTGCGGCGTTGCGACGGAAGAGCACATTCCATCCCAAGGTGGGGTTGGGCCGCTGCGTCCACGTTCCGGCAATGAAGGTCCAGTAGTCCGTCAGCAACGTGCCGTTGGTGGCGATGCCCCCGAAGAGGAACACTTCGCCCGGGGCCGGCGAGACCATGACTCCGCCAAAGCGAGGCGGCGGTGAAGCCCCTGCCAACTGCTCCCAGCGCTGGCCATCGAACTGCCAGGTGTCCCCGAGAGCCGTGCCGGCGGCGGAGCGACCGCCGAACATCAGTGGGCCGTTCACACCATCGTCAACGAGCATCGCCTGGCTGCGTGCCGGCGGCGTGACGGTCGACTCGGTCTGCACACTCCAGTCCGAGCCGTCGAACACCCAGATGTCCTGCCTCGTGACGAACGTGTTGTCGCGACCGCCGAACAGCACGCACTGCTGACGGGCTTCGTCGTAGACCAACGTTGCGCCATCACGGGCCGGGGGACTCGTGAGAGTCGAGACCGTCGTCCACTGCACACCGTCCCATTCCAGCGTCTCCGCGATCACTGCACCGCTGACTCTGCCGCCGAAAGCGACCACCTTCTGGCGGGCCGAGTCGAAGGCGAGAGCTCGCCCGGTAGCGAACGTCGCGGGGGCTGTAGTCGGGGTCCACACGGAGTTGGCCCAGGTGAAGGCCCCCATGTCCGTCAGCAGCAAGGGGCCGCGCGCGGGATGGAAGACGAACCCGCCGAAGTGGTCGCCGGCCGCCGGCAGTGGAATCGGTTGCCAGGTCTGGAACGGCGCCATCGTCCATGCCGTCACAGCCGGCGGACTGGTCTGCTCGAACACCAGAACGGCCTCGTTCGCGTTGGCGTCGTAGACCATCGCCTTGCGCATGACCCCGACGCTGCTCGGAACCGGCACACCCGCTGGCTGCGCCGGGAACCAGCTGCCGTCGCGGATCAGCGTGCCGACTTCCGGGCTCCACGCGAACGCCGTGGGCACGCTGTCGGGTTGCGGGTAGGGCATCGGGCAGATGGCCGGGTTGCCGGAAGTGCCTGGGCCGCCTGGGTAGGGACCGGTGATACCCTGATCCCCGGGAAACAGGACACCCCCGCGCCCGTGCCATTCCGCGACGCCGTTCTGGCTGCTGATCACGATGCGGTTGGTTTGGCGATCGAAGTACCCGCCGCCGGGCACCCAATCGACGCCAGGAGCCCGACCCCGCTGAAAGCCAACGTTCCACTGTGCGGTCGCAACGTCGGCGCTGGCGATCGCCGCTGCCAACGCAAGGGCCAGCCCGGAAGCCGAGGGGATGTGATCGCGGAGGTTGGTCATGCCGGGTGTAGTGCGGAAACCGCGCCGGCCATGCGCAGGAATTCGGAAGGCGCATCAGGAACTCGTGGGGGGTAGCTGCGACTTCGTCGGGCTTCCACGAGCGAACGGCGATGCGGTCTGGCGTGCCGGCGGACCGCGGCGTCGGGCGCCGATGGCTCCCGCCACGTGCTCCCGCTCAGGGACAGAACCGATCGGGATCTGCGCGCCATCCTCGATCGCCGCCTCGCGCCGTCGCCGAGCGGCGTCGCATCAGCACGCAGCGGCGCGGATCACTCTCGGTCGAGGATCGCCGACAGCGCAACCAACGAGCGCGACAGCAGCGTGCGCACCGCATTCTCGGTGCGTCCCAAGATCCTGGCGACCTCGGGGATCGGGAGTTCCCCGAGGCGGGCCAGCGCGATGACCTCGTGCTGCTCGGGCTTGAGTTGGTCCAGCGCCCGATAGAGCGCCTCGCCCGCCTCGCTGCCGATCGCCACGCGGCTCGGCGAAGCCAGCCCTGCACGAGGGTCGACGATGCCCTCCATTTCTGCCGACTCGCGATCGTGTTGGCGCTTCTTCGTGCGCTGGCTGCGGAGGCGCATGCGCACCTTGTTGACGGCGGCGGTGAACAGCCAGCTACGGAAGCGCGCCTCCCCCTGCCAGGTGAAGTCCGGCCCGGCCTGCAGCAGTTCACGGCAGGTCGACTGCACGAGGTCGGCGACCGACTCGTTGAGCCGCTGCTCGGCATCGATCTTCGCCCGCAGGAACGCGTGCAGCCGCGGCAGGTAGAGCACCAGCATCCGGTCGATGCTCACGGCGTCGCCGCGCGACGCCGATTCGGCCAAGGCTCGATCTGCGCTGTCGTTGGTCTCGGTCACCGCGGGTTGCTTCGCCGAAAATCCGGCCGCACGCCCGCAAGACCCGGGCGCGGCCGGCACTGTACCATCCAGACTCCCGCCTCGCTGGCCGCC
Source organism: Planctomycetes bacterium UBA2386 (assembly GCA_002343845.1). The sequence goes on from DDSQ01000084.1 coordinate 61,421, forward strand.
GGATGCGGGTCCATGCTGCCATGAACACGCCGGACGCCCTGCTCGCCGACCTGTTCGCTCGTCCCGACGACGAGTGGCGCGCCGGTCTCGAGCAGCTCTGCCGCGAGCATCCCGAATGCGAGCCCGAGCTGCGGCGCCGGTTCTCGCGTCTCGAACAAGCCGGCGTGGCCATGCCGATCGAGAACAAGGCGCAAGCACTCCAGGATGCGCCCGAACACTTCGGCCCCTACCGCCTGCTGCGGCGGCTCGGCGGCGGCGGCATGGGCGTCGTGTGGCTCGCCGAGCACGAAACGCTGCACCGCGAAGTCGCGATCAAGATGATCCGACCCGAGCGGTTGTGGTTCGACAACGCGCGCGAGCGCTTCCAGCGTGAAGTGGAAGCGGTCGCCCGGCTCCGTCACCACGGCTGCGTGCAGATCCATCAGGTCGGGGACGTCGACGGCCTGCCCTACTTCGCGATGGAGTACGTGGCCGGCGCCAGTTGCGACCAGCTCACGGCGGCCCTGCGCGCCACCGGCAAGCCGCCGCACGAGCTCACGGGCGCCGACCTCATGGTGGCCTTGCGTGCCCACCGCGGCTCCGTCGAGAGCGAGTCCTCGGAGCTGTTCGCCGGCAGCTGGGTGCGCGTCGCGGTCCGCATCGCGCTGGCGGCGGCCGAAGCCCTGGCGCACGCCCACGCGCGTGGCGTCGTGCACCGCGATCTCAAGCTCGGCAACCTGATGGTGAGTCCCGAAGGACGCGTGGTCCTGATCGACTTCGGGCTCGCCGTCGCGGAGGGCACGTCTCCACTGACCAGCGCTGGAGCGCTGCTCGGGTCGCTGCCGTACATGGCGCCCGAACAACTCCGCGCAGAGGCGGCCGTCATCGGCGAGCGTACCGACGTCTACGCCCTCGGCGTCTGTCTCTACGAGCTGTTGGCGCTGACCGGACCGTTCGCGGCGCGGAACGAATCGGGCTTGCGCAGCGACATCCTGGCCGGCAACGCCGTGCCGCTGCGCGCGCACAACGCCGCCGTCGCCAGCGACCTCCAGGTCGTGGTCGCCCGCGCGATGCACGTCGATGCCGAACGCCGCTACGAGTCGGCGTCCCACTTCGCGGCGGATCTGGCGGCGGTGCTGCAAGATCGCCCGGTGCAGGCGCGTCGGGATGCGCTGCCGGCGCGGCTCATGCGCTGGGGCCGCCGCCGGCCGGCGCTGGCGACGGCGGCCCTGCTGTCGCTGCTCGCGTTGCTGATCGTGCCGACGGCGTTCTCCCTGGCGATCGCCGGGCAGCGCGACCGCGCACTGGCCGCAGAGCAACTGGCGCGGCAGCGCGAGTACGGGGCGAACATCGCGGCGGCCAGCGATGCAATGTTGGTGGGCAACGGCGAAGAGGCGCGCCTGCGGCTGGAGGCCTGCGCGCCGGAGCTGCGCGACTTCGAGTGGCGATACCTGAACCTGTCGCAGGACGACAGCCTGGCGACGATCCGGGTCGGCACCCGGCCGGTTTCGGCGGTGGCGGTCGTACCCGACGGTGGGTTGTTGGCCGCGGGCAGCGACGATGGCCGCGTGTGTGTCGCCGCGGTCGACGGCAGCGGCACCGTGCGCGAGGTGGTGGCAGCCGGCGGACCGGGCATCACTGCCATCGGCTTTGGTGTCGGGGCCGCGGAGTTGTTCGTGGTCGATGCCGCCGCGACGTTGCGCGTATTCGAGGTGGCAACGGGCGACCTCCGCCGCGAACGCGCTGCCTCGCAACCGCACGAGGCACTGTGGCTGCCCAACCCAGTGACCCACGTCGTCAGCGACGGCGGCGGCGCGCGACTGCAGTTGCTCGACGCGACGACGCTTGCAGCGTCACCACCGGTCGGCCTGTCGCTGCAGGACGGCGTCACCGTTCGCAACTACGGGATCGATGACAACGAGATCGTGTCCGGCACCAGCCGTGGCGCGGCGATCTGGAACCTGGTCGACGGCAGCATCGCGGCCTCGCTGGTGACCATGCAACCAACGGTGGTGCTCGGCGCGAGTGTGGGATTGCAGAGCGTGCTGCTCGAGTCCGACGGCATCCCGACTCTGTGGCATCGAACCGAGCAGAAGGCCGTGCCGGCAGCCATCGACTTGCGTGGTCGCCCGCCGCTCACGACGTTGTTCGTCGACGAGGGGCGCCACATCGTGCTGCCGTTCGCCGACGGCGACATCCATGTGTACGACGTGGCGCAGTCGCGCACGGTGCGCACGATGCATGGTCACCAAGGGGCCCTGACCGCGGCGGCGGCGGTTCCGCATTCCGCGTCCTTCGTCACCGGCGGCGAGGACGGCACGGTGCGGCGGTGGGACTGCCGAGTGCACAACGGGCAACTCGAGCTGCTCGGGTATGGATACGGTCGTTCCTTGGCGATCGGCGAAACCGGGCACCTGCTGACCGGTGGCGAGGATGCGGTCGTACGCGCAACCGACGTCGCCACGGGTGCGCCCATCTGGTGGGGAGACAGCCAGCACTGGGTCAACGGTGTCGCCGTGATGCCGGGCAGCGACCTTGTCGTCTCGTCGTTTCACGAACGACTCGGGTTCTGGTCCGCCAGCGATGGCACATCGCGTGGGTGGTTGGACCTGCCAGACAGTGGGATGGCCAGCCGACTGTTGATGCTGCCAACGCACGGCTTGCTGGCGGTCGCCTCCCGTGTGGGGCGAGTGACGCTGGTCGCGGACGAGCCTCGACGCGTGCAACGGCAACTGGACGTCCACCAGGACTTGATCACGGACCTGGCGTTCGATGCGGCACGATCACGGCTGTGGACCTGCGGGCACGATGGCAAGCTGCAGTGGTTCGCAATCGACGGCGCCGATGCCCCGGTGGTCGTCGATACGATCGATGGCAAGTTCGAGTCGATGGCTCTCGCTGGCGACACGATCTACACGAGCGAGGCGAGTGCCGACGGTCGCCGGGGCAGCCTCTGTGAACGGGACGCGGCGACCGGCGAAATCCGACGGCGGCGGGCAGTCGCCGAAATCGCGACGGTCGTGCGGGTGCTCAACGACCGGCGCCTGTTCGTGGGCACACAACACGGACACCTCGCGTTCTGGGACCGAGTGGCCTTCGCATCGGTGCTCGATCAGGTGAAGTTCTCGATGCCCGTGCGCAACCTGGTCGTTGCGCCGGACGCCACGTGGGTGGCGGCGATCGCGAAGTCAGGGGCCCCACTGATCCTGCGCGGGGACGACTCGGCACCGCGCGACGCCGAGTTGGTCCGCCGGCGCGTGAGCATCGAACGGGCCCGGGCGCGTACCGTCGAAGCGATGCAGTGCCATTGGCCGCCTCGCGCCGCCCGCTCCTTGCGTGCCAACGCAACGTTGTCGACCGCCGAACAGGAGTTGGCGTTGACGCTGCTGCCGCCGCTTGGCTCTTGGACCGTCGGCGCAGCCGGGCGTCGGCTCTTCACGGCGCCCATGACGTCAGCGGCGCGCGATGCCCTGCGCCCGCAGTTCGAAGCCATCGCCGAGGGATTCGCCGCCCTCGGGGATGCGTCCACGCTGTGGTTGCGATGCGCATACGCGCTTGCCGCAGTGCGCATGCAGCAGCCTCGAGCGGCTCTCGACGCCTTGGCACCGGTACGGATCGACCCGAAGGTCGGCCCCGACCACGAGGAGGGCTTCTTCCTGCAGGACGTGACCTTCGTGCGCAGTCTTGCCCACCTGCAGTTGGGCGATCGCGCTGCTGCAGTCGTCGAACGCGAGCGACTGGCGGAGCTCATCCGTGGCGAGTTCGCCAAGGACGAGCGTGCGCACCTGTTCCTGAGCGAGCTCGACGCCGAGCTGCGCTGAGACAGCGCGCCGGCCCGGAACCGAGGCCGGCACGATGCGGCACCAACCCGAAGCTCGATCGGGTCGAAGTCGTGGAGTTGCCGACCTGCAGCGGCCGCAGCCCCGATGCGATGGCTGCTGGCCTTCCTGATCGTCGCTGCGCTGCTCCGCGGACAGCAGGGATGGTCGCGGCGCACCGGGCTCGGGCGGCTGCGGGGCGACTTCCACTTCCGGCCGGGAGGCCGTGGGTGGTATGTGTCCCTGGCCCGCAGCCTGGTGCTGCGCCTGAGTGCAGCCGGAGTGGGCCTGCGGATCTGACCCGTGATCGACGTCGTCGTCCTGTTCTTCCTGCTCGGCCTTGGCGCGGGGCTGCTGCGTTCGGAGCTCAAGCTGCCGGCGGCGCTCGCTCATGTTCGCGAGCGCTGGTACGACAACTACGCGATGGTCGCCTTCCTTCACGAAGTGGAAGTGCTCCGCCCCGACAAGTTCTGACAGCAGCGGTCTTCGTGCGTGCTCGCTGACGGCGCGATCGCCCACACGGCCGTAGGGCCTATCTCATTGCGCGGTGAAGCCGCCGTCGACGGTGATCGTCTGGCCAGTGACGAACGACGCCTGCGACGAGCTCAGCCACAGCACGGTGTCGGCGATCTCCTCCGGCTTGCCGACGCGGCCGATCGGGTGCAGCGACGCCAGGAAGTCGCGCGGCACCGGCTCGGTGAAGCGGTCGAACATCGGCGTCTCGATCGCGGCCGGCGCCACCGCGTTGACGCGGATGCCGAGCTTCGCGTACTCGAGCGCGGCGTTCTTGGCCAGGCCGATCACCGCGTGCTTGCTGGCGCAGTAGGGGCCGGCACCGGGCATGCCGACCAGGCCCGCGATCGAGCTGGTGTTGACGATCGAGCCGCCGCCGCCCTTCAGCATCGCCGGGATCTCGTGCTTCATGCTCAGGTAGACGCCCTTTACGTTGATCGCGAACACGCGATCGAAGTCGGCGTCGTCCTGTTCGTGCGTCGGCTTGATGACCGAACTCTCGATGCCGGCGTTGTTGAAGGCGATGTCGAGGCGGCCGTAGGCGCGCAGCGTCGCTTCGACCAGATTCTTGACGTCGGCCTCCTTGGCGACGTCGGCGCGCACGAACAGGCCGGAACCCCCGGCGCGTTCGATCAGCGCGACGTCGACGCGCGCGACGACATCTACAACCCGCGTGCTGTGCTACGAACAACGGATCGGTGCCCGTCCGTTCGACTCGAAGACGGTTGCGTGGCGCAGTCCAGGCCATCTACCATGCGCCGGCCACCTCTTGTGGAGGACAATGCACTCGACACCTCGCACTCTTCGAGTATTCAAGAAGTAGAGCCACATGGCGAACTTCCTTCCTCTCAAGAAGTACATGTTCTTCTGCCTCGACAAGATGCTCGCGGCATACCCGATGTCATCCCCATTTCTCGACATTGGATGTGGCGTTGGCGACGTCAGTCGGCACCTTGCCACGAAGGGCTGGAGCGGAAAGGCGATAGACTATTCCCCGCAGGCAGTGGAGCGGGCGCGGGCCAGCCTCGCCGCCTACCCGAATGTCCATGTGGAGCAGAAGGCGCTCGACGCCGAAGTCGGCCAGTATTCCACGATCATGATGTGGGATGTCATCGAGCACATCGAAGATGACGTCACCGCCTTCAAGAAGGTCGGCACCCTGCTCACTCCCGGTGGATACCTCTGCATAGCCGTTCCCAGCAACCAGATCGAATGGCGTTGGGACGACGATTTCTACGGCCACTATCGCCGCTACAGCCTCGAAGAAGCGCGCCGCAAGGGTTTGGAGTCTGGCCTCGAGCTCGTCGAAGCCTGGGATTTCACCTACCCGGTCTTCTGGCTCATGCGCCGTCTCTATACCCGCGTGAAGAGCGCCCCGGCACAACCCGAAGACAGCAAGGACTCTCGCACCCAGGCCAGCTCCACGGTCAACGCCTGGGACGTTCCCCTGCTCTCAGCGTTGCTCAACGCCAGCACCTTCTTGTGGATGCCAATCTACTGGCTGCAGTTCCACGTCTTCCGTCGCCAGGTGCGGCGCGGGCATGAGATGTTCGTGCTGTATCGAAAGCCTCTATGAGAGGCTGCTCGAGTTCCGCCTCGCGACACAACGTCAATGCCTCGTAGCAGGGGCGCCGCCTGTCCGACTTCGTGAGCCGGGGTGCGCTACCTGGCCAATGGCACTTCGAGCCGCTGCGTACTCACCCACTGCGTCATGGTCGTCGGGAGGTGGAATGCCTGGCAGTAGAGCGTGAAGTTCGACAGGTACTCGGGCAGCGGAATCACGGTGGTGAGCGGCAGCCACGAGAAGCCGCTCATTTCCACGATCGCGATGTGGTCGGGTCCATCGATCGGGACGAGCAGCGAGCAGCCGTCCTGGACGAAGGAGACACCCTGGAACACGAACTGGGTCGGCGCGAGGCCGAGAACCAGCACGGCTGGGCCGGTCGAGACCATCCCGACGAAACTGCCACTGGTGCCGATTCGCTGGGGCCCATACCAATCGATGCTCGCGGAGCTGCACGATGCACCCGTCGTCATCACGGGTGCAGCAACGGGGAACTCGAACTGGTCGAAAGTCACGTAGTTGGGCCCGGAGTTGCCGTTCTTCGCGTACGCGATCGCGAACCTCCGGTTGAACAGGCGGCTGACGCCGCCACCGATGGCGGTGTCACTGCCCGCCGGAGCGAACACCGTCTCCGCCTGCAGCTGCTGTCCGCGGTAGCCAGTGGAACGGAAGTACAGGTTCTCCGTCACCGTGCTGCGGAACGTCAGTCCCCACGTGCGCGAGTATCCTTCGACAGCGAGGCCGGTGAGTTGCAGCCGGGCATCGGCATTGCTCTGCAGCACCACCGTCCCGTTCGGTTCGGATGGCACGCCATTGATCCACCGCAGCCGCACGGTGCGAATCTGGTGACCGTTGCTGCCGGTCGGCTTGCCCGGCTGCTGGGCCAGGGTCGACGTCGTGAATGCGACGAGCAACTCCCCGTCGACGCCGTCGATCTGCGGCGCCAGCTTGTGATCCGGGGAGCCGCTGTCGACGAAGTGCGCTGCCGACACGGCTCCCGTCTGGCTGACGTCCCGCACCGCGACACGCCAAGCGTTGTTCGTGCCGAACGTCGAGTACGACTGGTAGGCAACCTTCCAGCCCCAGAGGTCGGTTCGCTTGTTCGTTCGCGGCCGCTCGAGGTCGGTGCCGGCGATGTCGGCGATCTGGAACGGTGTCGTCACGGTTCCGGTCACGGCGTCCAAGTAACAGCCGAAGATGTCGGACGACGTGGATTCCGCGAAGGCGCCCCCTCCATTCGGTTCCTGCTGCCAGACCAGCAACGGCAAGCCGCCGGACAGCGTCCAACCGGTGCCACCGACATCGACCCGCCAGGCGTTGTCGGGCGCCGCGATGAAGATCACGCTGGTGCTGGTGGTGGTGTCGAACCGGTCATGGCTGTGACAACGCACGGCGCGTGAGCCCGAAGCGAAGGTCCGGTCGAAGGCGATGATGCCGTACCGGTTGCCCTCGTCGTACTCGCCGGCCGGCCCGCGAGTCGACCACGAGGCCGTCACGTCGACGAACGGAACGCTCCCCAGTGCGCCCGAGGAGGACCATCGCTGCACATACAGATCGGAGTCGCTGGCCGAAGCAGCGACGCAGTAGGCGATCCAGACTTGGTCACCACTCACTTCGTTGTCGCAGAACGAGTCGACCTCAGTGCGTGTCGACCCGAAGATCGACGCACCCGGTCCGAGCAGCGGGTCGACCACGACGGGGAACGTCGCGCTCGCAAGCCACTCCCCATCGAGCCGCAGCACGATCGTCCCATCGGCGTAGCTGGTGGTCATCGGCCGCGTCTTGCCCTTCGCGTCGACGGCCGTTGCGGCCCCATAGGTGACGATCGGGCGGCCCGCGGCGTCGTGGAACACGATCGCCTGATGCGCCGCGCTGGCCGCGGCCGCGTGCAGTTCCGTCGCGACCGCACCGCGCACCTCGAGGTCGCCGGAAGCCATCGGCCGCTGGCGGATCACGAACGTCTGCTCGATTCCTTCGACGCGGATGTCGTACGCTTCGACGACGCCGCCGTGGTCATACTCGGCGCGCCACTCGGTCCAGGCGAGGCGGCTTGGCTCGGTGGCCAGTTCCTGGAAGCCGACGCGCACCGACTGCGTCTGCCAGCGGAGAGGCAGATTGTGCGGGTAGTCCATGCCGAGCAGGGGCACGTAGGTTGGGCCGTCGTGGAACGACGCCTTGTAGCGCGACCCGGCAGCCCAGATGCCGTAGCTGGAGCCGCCGTCTGGCTCCGCAGTGTGGATCGGCACACGCACGTCGGTCGCCGGCTGTCCCGGCTGGAACTGGGTGCTGACGGAGGCGTGCGTCGGCTCCTCTTGGGCGACTGCCGTGGTGATCGCCAGCAACGCGGGGGCGACGAAGCGCCAGATGGGAGGGCGAGGAACGAGTCCCGGGTCTCTGCAGGGGGCATGGTCCCCAGGACATCCGCGTTGCGGCGTGCGTGTGACGCCAAGCCTCCGCTTGTTCCGCTCTTCGTACGGCACCGTCGTAGCGCGGAGCCAACGCGCCTTCGTCGCGGTGGCTACACGCCGTAGTCGCGATGCCCTCGACGTAGCTGTCGCAAACGCGCACAGCGTGGCGTTCCGATCGCGCACACACCTTCGAAATAGCCGCCCCGGCACGGGGGTTGGATCGATGGGGGAAGTACACGGACTTCGAGGCAATCCATGTCCACGCGCCCTCTAGTGACCCTCACGTTGGCTCTCGCGCCGCTTGCGGCGCAGGGCATTCAGGTCGAGCCGGCCCAACTGCTGCCCGGCGACCAGACCGTCGGTCCGGCCACCGCCGACCAACGCGCGCCGGTGATGGCGACCGGCGGTGGCACCACGCTGGTCGTCTGGGACGATCTGCGCGGCGGGGACCGCGACGTGTTCGCAACGCGCCTCGACCCGAACGGCGCGCCGCTCGACCCGGTGCCGATCGCGATCGCGCATGGCAGCGCCGACCAGACCGCGCCGCAGGTGGCCTGGAACGGCACGCACTTCCTCGTCGCCTGGCTGAGCCAGGAGTCCTCGGCCGGTTGGTATCGCAACGAGCCGCGTGCGGTGCGAATCACCCCGCAGGGCAGCATCGTCGACACCACCCCGATCGCGCTACCGGTCGAAGCCGACACGCTCGTGTTGGCCAGCGATGGCGCCGAATGGCTGCTCGCCAGCACCGGCACCGCCGCCGGCAACTCCGGCATCCGCGGCTGGCGCATCGCGGGCAGCGGCGCGCTGCTGACGCCGGCCGGGCCGACGCTGATCCCGGCCACCTACTTCCTCTACTTCAACGTGGGCCTCGCGTGGGCCAACAGCACGTGGCTCGTGATCTGGTCGCAGAACGACGACGTCGTCGGCCGACGCTTCGACGCCAACCTGCAGCCGCTCGACGCGGCACCGGTGGCGTTGCGCGCGACGCCGCGCATCGAGGCGCAACCTCACCTCGCCAGCAACGGCACGCAGTTCTTGATCACGACGTGGGACCAGGACACCTACTGGAGCCAGGGTGTGAGCTGCGTGCGGTTCACGTCGGCGCTGACGCCGCTCGACACGACTCCGATCGCGGTCGGCGCGCAGGCCGCCTACCTGCCCGGCGCGCGCGCCGCGTGGGACGGCAGCCAGTGGGTCGTCGGCTGGCTGGCCTTTCCGTCGATGCGCGTCGCGAGCGTCGCGAGCAATGGCGCGGTGCTCGACCCGGGCGGCCAGCTCGTCGAACCGAACGCAACCGCGTCGATCTACACGCCGGCCATCGCCGGCCGGAATGGCGGCGGCGCGCAGGTCGTGTGGCAGGATCTGCGCAACAACACCACCGCCGACCTCTACGGCGCGACGTTGACCGGGGCGGGCGGTCTCGGGCCCGTGCAACCAGTTGCACTCGGCACGCCCGACCAGCAGACGCCGTCGATCGCCGGCGGCGATCGCGGCCATGTCGTCGTGTTCCGAACCGGCAACTCGGCGAACAGCGTGATCGGAGCGCAGCGCTACGATGCATTTGGCGCGCCGATCGACCCGCAGCCGATCGTGGTCGGTACGGCGACGGCAACCAGCCGCCCCGCTGTGGCCTTCGATGGCACTCGCTGGCTGATCTGCTGGAACCAGGCCAACACGGTGGTCGGTTGTCGCATGGCCACCGATGGCACGTTGCTCGACGCGGCGCCGTTCGTGGTGCTGCCGGGCGTGAGCACGGCGTTCGGCGCACCCGATGTCGCCGCCAACAACGGAGTGTTCCTGGTCACCGCGGTGCGGCCGTCGACCTACCCGCAGTTCCAGTACCCGTGGGGCCGTCGGGTGCGCGGCAGCGACGGCCTGATGCTCGATGCGGGTCCCCTGCTGCTCGGCAGTTCGTTCGCGGTGAGGCCGCGGGTCAGCGCGCTCGGCGCTGGCTTCGTCGTCGTCTACGAGCAGCACTGGTCGCACAACCAGACCAGCAGCACGATCGCGCGCACGCTGGTCGACCCGAACGGTGGCGTCGGCGCAACCGGCGGCGTTGCAATCGCGACCTCGTCGGCGTGGGGTGCGGTCGATGTCGCCAGCGACGGCACCACCGCGCTGATTGTGTGGGCCAGCGGCTCGAACCACGTCAACGAAGACGTCTTCGCCCAGCGCATGGACCAGAACGGCAACATGCTGGGAGCGCCGGTGAACCTCACCGCGGCGGCCGCCAGTGGGCAGTCGTATCCGGCGGTGAGCCACGACGGCGAGCACTTCCTGGTCGCCTTCGAGACGCTGCAGAACAACGTGTTCTTCGACCGCGCGCCCGACGTCGCCGCGGTGCGAGTGCGCACCGACGGCACCGTCGTCGACGCGCAGCCGCAGCTGCTGTTCACGGGCCTCGGCCAGGATCGCGCTCCGGCACTCGGCGAACCCGTCGAGGGCCACCTGCTGGTCGCGGTGCATCGGTTCGTCGCCGACGGCGTCTACGCGAGCAATCGAGTGTCGCTGCGCGTGTGGGGACCGTCGGGCCTCTTGCGCTTCGGCACCGGCACCCCGGGCTGTGACGGCGCGGTGCGCTGCCACGGCAACTCGGCGCCGCGCGTCGGCAACATCGGGTTCGCGCTGATCGGTGACCGCCTTGCCGCGCTGGAGCCGACGATCGTGCTGTTCGCCCCCGGCGCCGATGTGGCCGGCAGCGACCCGTTCGGCATCGGCGTCCTGCTGCACGTGAACCCGGCCGGATTGATGATCCTGTCGACGACCGCCGACGTCCGTGGTGTCGCGATCCAGCCGCTGGTGATTCCGCCGGTGCCGACCTTGGCTGGCATCGTCCTCCACTCGCAGATGGCGGCCATCTACACCGCCTGCCTGCCGAGCCCGCTCGGGCTCGGCACGTCCAACGGCGTCACGTTGACGGTCCGACCGTGATTCCAGGAGTCGCGGCTCGGCATCAGGTCGCGGCCACGCCCGGCCACAGCTCCATCGTGAACACCCGATCCGGAGTATCGTGGGTGGGTTACGCGGGGCCCGTGACCGCAGCTTCTTCTTCCCGCTCCCGCGCGGCCGATCGCTCGGACGGCCAGTCGCGCGCGTGGGCTGTTGCCGACCTCGCTGGCCAGCTCGTGCGCATGGGCTGACCTTCGCGCGCAGAGCGTGGTCAGTCCCCAAGCCGACGCGCCGAGGCGAAGGGGCCGGGCGCATCCCAGAAGGAGCCTTGCTCGTACATGTAGCGCAGCTGTTGGTAGCGCGCGAAGGCCTCCATGATCGGCAGCGTCGCCTGCGGGTTCTTCGGCAGCACCTTCATGACGCGTGACCACATGTCGCGCGAGGGTTCGTCGAGCTTGGGGATGTCGGCGATCAGGGCCAACGTGTCGCGGTCGACCGAACGCAGTGCCGAATTCCGTTGCGTCGTGCGCGGCGGTGCGTGCGGGTACTCGAGGGCAGCGACGTAGTCCACGATGCGCTGGCCGAAGTTCGCCGGGTGGTAGAGGCTGTTGGCGAGCCCGCGAATGCCCTGCGTGAGTTCCTCGCGCGTCATGCGCTGCGGCACGACGTTCGAGTTCCACGGGTGACCGGGCACTTCGTAGGCGTCGACGAGGCGGCCGGTGCGCTCGAGCCGCGCGTGCAGCGGCGTGGCGTGTGGGGCCGCCAACGCCGAGAGCGTCAGGATCGGCACGGCCGACGCCATGGCGAACTCGAACTGCTGCGCGAAGATGCTGGTCTCGTCTTCGTCGAAGCCGCAGATCATCCCGGCCGTCACGCCGATGCCGTTCGCCAGGAAGCGCCGAACCTGGTCGACGATGGTGGGGTTCTCTTGGTGCGGATTGCGCAGCTTGAGGTTCTGCACCTTGCGCGCGCCGACCAGGCTCGCTGCGTTCGTCGTTTCGATCCCGATGAAGCAGTGTGTCAGCCCGGCCAACGCGGCGAGGCGCAGCACTTCGTCGTCGCGCGCGGCGTCGATCGACAGTTGCGTCGAGAGCGACATGCGACCGTCGGTCCGGCGGTCGTTCCAGTCGGCAACCGCTGCGAACATCTCCTTGACCCACCTGCGGTTGGCAGTCGTGTTGTCGTCGGCGAGCAGCACGCTGCGATAGCCGTGCGCGTAGACGACATCCAACTCGGCGACGATGCGTTCGATCGGCTTGTGCCGCTGCGTGCGGCCGACGTACTGGATCACGTCGCAGAACTCACACAGGAACGGACAGCCGCGCGAGGTCTGGACGGTGGCCGTCAGGACCCGCGGGTTGTACTTGGCGTACAGGTCCCACCGCGGAATGGGGGAAAGCGCGAGGTCCGGCTTGCCGCCGACGTATTCCGGCTTCGGCGCGCCCCGGCGCAAGTCGTCGAAGAGCTCGGGCGCGATCTCCTCGATCTCGTTCCGCACGAGCACGTCGCAGTGCGGTCGCACGACTTCGGGGCAGAGCGACGCGTGTGGGCCGCCGATCAGGACCGTCTTGCCGCGTCGACGAAACTCGGCCGCGATGGCCTTCGTGCGGCCCCATTGACTGATCTTGCCCGTGATGCCGACGAAGTCGACGTCGAGGTCGAAGTCGACCGGCTCGAGGTGCTCGTCACAGATCTCGACGTGCATGTCGCGCGGCACCATCGCCGCGAGCGTGGGCACCACGAGGTCGGCCAGGAACACGGCCGGCTCGTAACCACGGCCGGCGTAGACCTCGGCGCCGTAGTAGGTCGGGAAGTCCGCGGCCGGATTGACGAGGTAGATCGAACGTGTCACGACGCGGTCTTCGGGTTGGATGCTCGACGTCGGAGTGCACTCATGGCGCGCGCCCGGCGGTCTGGAAACCGCAGTCAGCGGGTCTGGGCGGTGAATGTCGGGATCGCGCTTGCCGAGGCGGCGAGTGCGTGCCGTCGATCAGCCTGGTTCGTTCGTGGGTGTTGCCGTCCTTGCCGCCGCTTGCCGAGTGATCGTAGCAGTGGTTCCGTGACCGCGGGGAGGTCGTGGCGGGGAGCGTTGTGTCCCTAGGGAGGAGAAACGGTGGGGACGGGCGCGAAACAGGCTCTTCCAACCGGGATGGACGGGGGGCTGGTGGCGGGGGCAGGATGGCGCTGGCGGGTTCCGGGTGGGCCGGGACCGCATCTTCTTCCTGCGTCCCATCGCCGTGTCCGGATCGCTGCGACGGCGCGGCAGGTCGCCCGANNGTGCGACTCCTGCCAGTCCGCGGGACCAAGTGATGACCGCGGACCGATCGGCCCGGCAGCGGCGTCGCCTGCGGCATCCACTGGGCGTGTCGGGCCTCGTCGAGCGCATCGCCCTCGTGGAAGTCGAGCCAGCTCGTGCCCGTTCTCTTCGGCGTGCCGCCGGGCCGGAACTCGCCACGTCGAACGGCGTCGGCTCGCCCCCTTGCACCCTTGCCCGTTCGCGCGGGCATCGCCCCAATCGTCCGGAGAACCCATGAAGCCGCCTGTCTTGTCCGTCGCCTTGCTGTCGCTGCTGTGCTGCTGCCAACATGTGCCGCCCGCGCCGGCAGAGGCCCCTGCCGCGCCCGGCGACGCCGCCGTGTTGCCGGCGGATTCGACCCGCATCTCGTTCCCTGGCGCAGATCGCATCGAGGTGACGTTTGCGCCGCACGCCGACTTCGAGGCCGCGAACGTGCGGCGTACCGCCGTCACCGATCCCGCCGCGATCGCTGCGTGGCTGCAGGAGCTGGCCGAATTGCCGCGCAAGGGCGTCCTGTTCATCACCTTCGCCGACGGCACGCGCGAGTATCGCGTGGAGTTCTGGGCCAAGGGCGAGCGCCTGGGCTCACTGCGCATCAAAGGCGAGTTCCTGGATGCGCCGGCGAGCGAGGGCTGGGACTTCTACGCGGGCCAGGATCGCGCCTTCGTCAAGCTGGTGGAGCGTCTATTCGCAGGGTGAGTCGCAAACTGCTCCGCATCGGGGGTGATCTCGTACGGGACATTGCCTGCTCGAGCTGACCGGCGCCTGCGCGCTTGCTCGGCACGCCATGGGATGCGCGTCAGTGACGACCAGTAGCACGGTCCGCAACGACGCGGCCAGGCCCGCTCCCGAGACCGAACGGCAGCCGGTGGACGGGCTCGCGCGTCGCTCCACGCTGTTCTACGTTCGGTGCATGAAGCACTGCCTCGCCACCGCCGTGGTCACCGTCTGCGTCGGGTCGGCCTTCGCCAACGCGCAGGAACCGGAGTTCGAAGCGGGATCTACGGTTGCCGAGCGCGTCCGCAGCGGCGGTTGGTTCGAGATGTCGAAGTGGCGGCGCGGCGCCGACGGGGCGCTCGAGATGCACTACTTCGCCGACATCGGCGGCATCATCCCCGGCCAGGAGCTCCGATTCGCGCCGCTGCTCGGTGAAGACCTCGAGCGCGGGCTCGACAACGGCGGCGCGATCGGCTTCCTGTCGATGTTCTGCCACGGCCCGGGCGATCTGCTCGGCATGACCGACGCGGAGTTCCACTTCGGTGCGCTCGGCATCGAGGCAACCGACATCGGTCTGCGGCAGTTCCTCGCCACGCCCAAGCCTCCGTTCGATGGCGCGCGCGGGCGAGCCGAACTGCTCGACCGCCTGCTCGCGATCGACGTGCTGGTGCGCCGCGGCGTCAAGGGCGCGATCGCCGAGCTGACCTCATTGGCCGTTGAGCCGACCCTGCCTGCGGTGCTGCGCGAGCGCGCCGCGCGCGGCCTCGCAGTCCTGCGCAGCAATGCGGATCCACTGACGCGCATCCGCCTGTCCGCCGAGACGCTGCAGCTGCCTGCGGCGTTCGATGGTTGTGTGATGATCGACCATGCGCGCCTGCCGGACCTGAGTTGGCTCACGCCACTCGGTCGGCGTCTTGGCGCGCTGGTGACCGCGAACGCCATCGCCATGGCCGGCGGCTTGATCTCCCCTGCCACGAACAACGGCGCCCAGAGCATGTGCGACATCGTCAGCGAACTGCCGTTCGGCCTCGTGCATCGCTACGGCAACGCGCGCCTCGACCACTCGTGTGTCGTCGTCTCGGCGAAGGCCGATCAGGAGATGCCGGTGGCGCTCACCTGGCAGGCGGCGGGTGCGTTCGAGGCCGAAGGCTGGCAGGACGTGAAGGCCCCGGCAGGCGCGCGCGACAACAACCCGCTGTTCGCCGGCACGCTGCAGGTCGCGGCGGATCGGGTGTTCGCGAGCACCGACGGCAGTGCCGGCAAGCCGCGCCCGTCGCTCGTCGAGAAGTACCAGTTGCTGCGCGACGATGGCCTGGCGGTGCGCGCCGTGGTGCCGGGCAACAGCAAGCTGTGGCCGGCACTCGCGTTCCTGGCGATGCCGCCGGCCGAAGGCGGGGAGCTGCGCATCGCGTTCGGTGACCCGGCGGTGATCACCGTGCTGATCGAGGCGCGCGACGAGGATGCCGCGGACGCCTGGGTCAAGAAGGGCAAGGAACTGCTGGCTCAGGCCAAGACGATGCTCGAGCAGGAACCCGGGCCGCTCGAGGCGAGCCCCGAATTGAAGGCGCTGGCCGACGCGGTGTTGGCGGCGAGCTTCAGCACCAGGGAAGCCACGGCCTTCGCGACGATCGAAGTGAAGGGCATGACGCCGGCCAAGGTGAAGGCGATCGCCGAAGCGCTTGCTCCGTAGCGATCACCAGAAGTCCAGCAGCTCCTGCGGCAGCCGGTAGCGCGACCTTCACACGAGGTCGCAGTCCCCGAGCGTGAAGAACCAGCGGTCGCGGAAGTAGATGGTGTCGTAGACCGCCGACAGGATCGCCACGAACCACGGGGTGCCGCGTACGCGATACCCGTGTTCCTGCATCCGCAGGAACCGCGGGTCCATGTGGTTCCAGACGCTGCACACCATTCCCGTGCCGTCTTCCATGGCCCGCGACTCCGCTGCCGCCAGCAAACACGTCATGGCTTCGTGGTCGTCCGGCCCGACGAGCCAGTCGACCACGTAGCTCGTGTGCGGCCGCAGCAGGTCGCCGACGCCGTACACCGCGATTGCACGTAGCGCGCCGCTGTGGCGCTCGCGGCACTCGTACAGCACATAGCGGCGCTCCCAGTGGTCGGCATAACGCCAGTTGAGGTAGCGATGGTCGCGAACGGTGGTCACGCCGAGTTCCGGCTCGAGCTGCGCGAAGAGCTGATCGACGTCGGCGCCGAAGCGCCCGACCGTCGTCACGCACAACGAGGCCGGACAGGGCCGCACTGCCGCGCCCGGGGCAAGTTCGCGAAACGTCACGTCCCAGTCGCGCGCGATCTGCCAGCCGAGGTGGCGAGAGCCGCTGCGCCAGCCAACACCCGGCAGCCCGTAGATCAGCGGGGCCTGGTCGTCGTTCGTGCCGAGCCAGCGTTCGAGGAAGGCCTGGCCCAGGCGCGCGAAGAGGCCGGGCTCGCCGCCGTGGCGCAGCCACTCGGGCCGCACGCAGTGGTCCACCGCCTGCGTCGCGAACGTTCGCCGACCGCCCAGCGTGATCGCGACCGGCAGCGAGGCGTAGACGCCGACCACGCCTTGGTCGCGATGCACGGCCAGCATCTGCTGCACGCGCTGCGCCGGGTTCTCGAGAAACTTCCAGCGCCAGAGCTGCGGCGTGCGCGGTGCCGTCGCGTGCGCGCCCGACGCGAACACGCGGTTGTGGCAGGCCAGCACCCCGGCTTCGTCGCCGGGCTCGAAGGCCCGGATCGCGATCTCGCCCTGGCAGTCGATCGGAGTCGTCATGCGTTCGACGAAAGGTGTGCCGCCAGCGTGTCGAGGTCCGGAATGTTGGCGTGGCGGCGGTTCGTCGGCCGTGGCGTCAGCGGCTCGACACCGCCAAGTGCGGAGAGGGGGAGCGAGGCATGAGACGTAGCTGCCACCGGAGAGAATGGCAATGCACGTGCCGCGAGTTACCCGACCCGGGTTGCGGCGAGCGGAGGTTGCTGGGTCACCCTGCTCGCATGCGTTGGCCCGAGGCGATGTTCGAGTTCGTCGTTCTCGACGCTCGCGCCAACGTGCCCGCACGCGTGATCGCCGACGGCTTGGGCCCGGTGCTGGGCGTCGCCGATCCATCCTTCTCGTTCCTGCCCGCGTGCAGTTGCGTGCAGCACGCTTCGCTCGAAGTGGTCCACGTCGGCAGCGCCTACACCTGGCAGGTGCCGATGGTGCCGTCGGCCGTCGGCTTCGAGTGCTACACCCAGGGTGTGCAGGTCGAGGTCCCCGGGTCGACCCTGCCGTGCGACGTCGGCGCCGGCTTCCGCTTCGGCCTGACCGACGGCTACAAGATCCGCTTCTGGTAGCGAACGGAGCGCGCCGCCAGTGAGCCGCCGCCCTTGGCGCGGCGGCTCGCTGAGACGGCGCACACCTCAGGCATCGACGAACCCACTCTCGCCGTTCGCTGGGCTACTCCTAGCCGCCCGTCGTGCCCTTGGAAGCCGGCGCCTGTTCCTTCGATGCGGGCGGGGTCGCCTTCGGCTCGGGTAGCGTGCACTCGAGCCGCGTCTTGGCGTAGGCGACGACGAGACGCAGTTCGCCGTTCGCCAAGGTCGCTTCCCGCAGCTCGAGCGCTTCGAGGGGCTCGCGGCCGGGAGGAGGGCCGATGTGGTCCCAGATGGTCCGGGACCGCGGCTCGAGCCATCTACACCCGGCGCGGCGTTCAAGCGAGGCCACCGCGGGTCGATTCCCGCGGTGGCCGCGAACGCATCAGTAGCTGCGGTCGCCGACGATCAGGCGAGCCCAGTTGCCCCACTGGGCCTCGGGGACGCTGATGTTGACCTCGACCGCCTGCTCAAACAGGATGGCGCCGCGCAGCGAGCGGGTGGCCGGGAGGAACAGGTTCCACTCGAAGACACCAGCCGTCTCGAATCCCCAGATGACACCGGCGCCGGCACCCAGGTCCATGTTGATGAAGCAGCTGGGTCCGAGGGCGAACGGCCCAGGAGTGGTGTTCAGCGGGCAGAGCGTGGCGTAGCTGTGGAGGAAGACGCCGATCGTCCCCGGATCGAGGCCGGTGATGCGGCGCGAGAACACCTGGCCCTTCGTCGGGACCTCGTTGGCGTTGGTACGCGTGATGGTCGGGAACGGCGCGACGCCGCAGGACCCGTTGGCCGCGAAGATGCTGTAGACAGCGGCCGCGTACGGAGCGGGCAGGAGGTCGCTGACTTCGAGCGCGTAGTCACCCGTCTGGGCGGCAGTGGTGCCCGGGCTGACGACCTCGAGGTAGTAGGTCCCCGGCGCGAAGAACGAGAACGCGCCGCGGGCGTGGCTGGTCGGCGAGAGGATGTTGCCGGTAGTGACCGACGTCGGCGTGCCGAGCAGGTTGGTGCACGTGTCGAGCTGGACCAACCGGATGGTCGAGTCCAGCAGCGGCGTGCCGCTGGGGCCGCCGGCGAGCTGACGGGTCTGGAACAGCACCGTGTAGCCACCCGCCGGGATGACGAACGGGCCCCAGAAGTCGTTCGGGTCCGTGCCCGTGCTGTTGGTGACGTGGCCGGTGCCCGTCTGGCCGAAGGTCAGGGCCGTAGCCGTGCCGAACGTGCCGTTCGTGTTGGCGCCGACTGCGTCGGGCTCAGCGACGAGGCCGGCGGTGTTCAGCGGCAGGTGCTTGACTTCCAGCCGGTAGTTGCCGAGCGGCACCGGGTTGTAGCTCGGCGCCGCCGAGCGGGCGACCACGCCGACGTAGTAGGTGCCGGCCGGCCAGACGCGGATCTGGCTGTTGCGGAAGGTGAACGATCCGCTGTCGATGGCGTTCGTGCCGAGCGTTCCGGTCGGCAAGAGCAGGGCGCCCGCGGCGTCATAGAACTGGATGCGGTGCTGGGAGGTCCAGGGGGTGTTGCCCTCGGTGACCTGGAACCAGAGTCCCGTGTCCTGCGTCAAGACGATGCGGTAGAGGTCGATGTCGCCCGCAGCGCCACGGTTTCCGTCGACCTGCTCGTCGGCGCCGAGCGTGTAGACGCCAGCGTCCCCGATCAGATCGTTCGGCTCGACTTCAACCGACGTGAACCCCTTCAGCGGGTTCGCTCGCGACACGTCGAGAGCGTAGGCGCCCGCGGTGGTCGCCGAGAAGCCGAACACTCTGAGGAAGTAGCTGCCCGCCGCGAGGTTGATCGTGATGTCGCTCTGGAGGGAGCGCGAGTCGTCGTTGCCGGCGAGGATCGTGGTGCCGTCCGAAGCGATGAGCTCGAGCCTGGTGTCGGTGGTGCCGTTGATCGTGAAACGGTGCTGGCCACCCGGCGACGTGATCGAGAACCAGTCCGAGTCGCCAGCGGTCAGGGCGCCGCGGACCTCGTCACCGAGGGAGACGGCATTGGCCGTGCCAAACGTGTCGTTGGTCTCAGTCTCTGTGACGATGTTCTGAGCGAGCACCGGGGCGCTCAGTAGAAGAAGCGACGAGTAGGTGAGGAAACGCATTGCTAGCTATCCAGAAGTTGTGGAACAGGGAACCATGGTCCGGCTGCACGTTGCAGCCGGGGCCTGCGACGCAACGACGTCGCGAGCAGTAGACGAATGTAGCTGGTTCGACGGTTCCTTGCTTCGCGAAAGCGAACGTGCTGCAGACGTTTTCAAGCAGTCGGCGAGGCCGCGGTGCCAACGGCGTTTCGCCCTTGCGGTGCTGCGCATGGTGGAGCCACGCGCACCGCAATGCCACCGCCGCGAGTGCTCGCGCCACGGAGCGTGTCGTGCGAAGAGGTGACGCCGAACGCGTGCGTACGGCTCGCGCGCGTGCACCGCGATGACACCGGCCACGACGACGTGGTCGCGTCTTCGTGCAAGGGCCGCGGCTGCTGCGCGTCGCGCGGAGCGGCGCGCATGGTGGACACCGCAGCGTGGCGGTGCGATGCGATGATCCCCGAGATGTCGGTGCGTTCTCGAGTGCTGTCGCTGCCGAATCGAGCGCGCACGCAGCGCATGTGCGACGCGCCGTCGTGTGCGCTCGTGCGTTCGGTGCTCATGCGCACGGTGTCGGGCGTGTGCGAGCGAACGGCGGCGCGAGCGCGTCGCAACCGCGGCACGTGGCGACTACTTGCCGAGTGCGTCGAGTCGCGCCTGCCACTGCGCGATCTCGGCTGCGCGCGCCGGGGACGAGTCGATCTTCGCCCACGCCGTGTGCAGATCGACGTGAGCCTGGGCGCAGGCGCGCGCCTCGCGCCCCTGCGTCTGCTTCGCCTCGGTGAGCAGGTTCCAGGCCTCGGCCAGCGTCGCCTCGGCCGCCGTGAAGTCTGCGGTGGTGGTGGCCAGCCCGGCCATCGCCCGACCGCGGCGCACCAGGAAGATCGGCAGGCTCGAGGTCGAACGGGCGGCAGCGAGGCGACGCATCGCGCCGTCGATCGGCTCGAGCAGGGCGAGTGCGTCCGCGTGGCGACCCTGCAGGTTGCGCAGATGCGCCAGCGAGATCCGTGTGACGAGCGTACCCGGATGTTCGGCGCCCTGCGTGCTCGTCTGCCGTTCGAGGGCCGGGCGCAGCATGTTCTCGGCGTCGTCGTAGCGCTGCAGCGTCATCAACACCGAGCCGAGGTTGTTCATGCCCTGCAGGGTGTACTGGTGGCTGTCGCCGAGCTTCGCCGCAAGGCGCGTCACGGCCTCGCGCAGTACCGGCTCCGCTTCGGCGTGGCGGTTGGACAGGTACAGCATCATCCCGAGGTTGTTGATCGAGGTGAGCGTCGCCGGGTGGTCGTCGCCGAGCAGGCGCCGGCGTCGTTCGAGCACGTCGCGCATCAACGGCTCAGCGGCGTCGTACTGTCGCCGGCTCAGCAGCAGGTTGGCGAGGTTGTTGCCCGAGCTCAGCGTCTCCGGATGGTCCGGGCCGCGCAGCCGCAGGCGCAGTTCGAGCGCTTCGCGGAGGAACGGCTCGGCTTCGTCGAGGCGCCCCTGCTCCTGCAGCAGCAGGCCGAGGTTGTTCATCGGCACCAGGGTGTTGAGGTGTTCGCGGCCGTAACGCCGCAGCCGTACCGCGAGCGCTTCGCGGAACAGCGGCTCGGCGTCGCCCGGGCGGCCGAGGTCCTTCAGCAGCTGGCCGAGGTTGTTCAGCGAGCGCAGCGTGTCCGGGTGTTCTTCGCCGTGAAGGCGTCGGTACACCTCGAGTTGCTGGCGCAGCAACGGCTCGGCCGCCGCGAGCTTGCCGACATCCTGCAGCACGATCGCCAGGTTGTTGCCGGTGCCGAGCGTGTCGGGATGGTCGCTGCCCAGCGTCGCGCGGTACCCATCGTAGGCCTCCTGCAGCATCGGCTCCGCCTCGTCGAGCCTGCCGAGTTCGCCGAGCAGGTAGCCGAGGTTCTTCTGCACGGCCAGCGTGCGCTCGTGCGTCCTGCCATACACCTGCTGCGTCTTCGCCAGCGCCTCGCGATACCACGGCTCGGCCTCGGCGAACTGGCCCTGGCTGCGCATGGCCAACGCGGTGTTGTTGATCGCGCGCAGCGTGAACGGCGCCAGCTCGCCAAGCGTGCGCCGCGCCGTCGCCAGCGCCTCGTCGACGAGTGCGCGTTCGGCCGCCGCGTCGCCGCGGTCGTGCTGCAAGAGCGCCAGATCTTCGATCGCCAGCAGGGTGCCGAGATGGTCGTTGCCCAACTCGGTGCGCAGGGTCGCCAACGCAGTGCTCATCAGCGGCAGCGCGTCGTCGTACATGCCCAACCCCCGATAGAGGTTGGCCAACACCTGCCGCATCGAGGCCGCAAGCGTCGGCTGTTCGGCGAACGTGCGCTCGACCGCCGCCGTCGCGGGGCGCAGGATCGTGTGGTCGATCACCGTGCGGGCGAGGTCGGTGGCATTGAGGCGCTGCCAGCCATCCCGCCACTCCGTCACCATGCGTTCGCGTACGGGCGGCGGCAGTTCGGCCTTCGCCATCGCCGCGTCGAACTTCGCCAGCACCTCGTCGGTCAGCTGCATGCCGGCGCGGGTGACGTCGACCTGTTCGAGCATCGATCCCTGGAAATCGACGACCAGCTGCAGTTCGGCGGCGCGCTTCTGCGTGGCCGTCTCGGCGAGGCCGGCGCGCCGAGCCTCTGCGCTGGCGATGCTCGCCTGCCACGCGAACGCGACCACCCCGGCCACGAGCGATGCCGCGAGCAGGCTCCCCGCGACGACCGGGCCGCGGTGCCGACGCACGAACTTGCGCAGCCGGTAGGCGCGGCTCGGCGGGGCCGCGACCACCGGGTCGCCGGCGAGATGGCGGGCGATGTCGGCGGCGAGGCTGTCGGCGGTGCCGTAACGACGGGCGCGGTCCTTCTCGAGCGCCATCATCACGATCCAATCCAGGTCGCCGCGTAGCAGCAGGCCGAGGCGTCTCGGCTCCACTCGCCGGTGCGCGGCGATGTTCGCCAACAACTCGTGCGACTCACTCAGGCGGGTCGACGGGCGCGGCGGGTCGACTTCGCGGATCAGCCGCTGGACCTCGCCGAGCATCGCATCCTGCAGGGTCCGGCGATCGAACGGGGTGCTGCCGGTGAGCAGTTCGTACAGCAGCACGCCGAGCGAGTAGACGTCGGTGCGCGTGTCGATGTCGAGCGAGCCCGCCGCCTGTTCGGGGCTCATGTACTGCAGCGTGCC